>JAAYFN010000052.1 GCA_012728225.1 Campylobacter sp. | reverse complement strand
CTTATCTTGGAAATTTTGGAATTATTGATAAACCACTATGTAAATTTAGTGATGATGAATTTGAGTTTGTAAAACGGCTTCAAAGTTATAAATTTGCACCTGCTGGAAATTTTGGCTACTCTAAAGCAGAAATTACAAAAGGTGGTATAAACGTAAGCGAGATCGGTACCGATGCTCAAAGTAAACTAAGTTCAAGGTTATATTTCATAGGTGAAATTCTTGATGTTAGTGGAATGATAGGAGGGTATAATTTGCATTTTGCTTTTGCTAGTGCAAAAAGCATTATAAATAGTAAAATATTAGAAAATTTAGACTAAGTTTGTCTTGTGTTTTGATATGAGTTTAGCTCTCTTGTAGTCTTGAAATAATAAAAAATTTAAGTAAAAAAAGTATAATTATAAAAATTAAAAGGAACTTCATGATAAAAGTAGGCATTGTAGGATATGGAAATTTAGGACGAGGTGTTGAGCTAAATTTAAAAGATATAGATGATATGGAGCTTGTGGGAGTTTTTTCTAGAAGAAGTGGTATTAAAACAGTTAGCGGTGTAGCATCATACTCTATGAATGAGCTTGAAAATTTTGTAAATAAGATAGATGTAATGATACTTTGTGGTGGAAGTATGAATGACCTAAAAGAGCAAAGTGTTATGGTGGCAAAGCTTTTTAACATCGTTGACAGTTTCGATAATCACGCTTTAGTAAATGAGCACTATACAGCAGTTGATGTTGTAGCAAAGAAAAGTAAAAAAATAGGCATAGTTTCAGTTGGTTGGGATCCAGGACTTTTTTCGTTAAATCGCATGATAAGCACTGCGATACTTCCAAATTCTAAAAATTATACTTTTTGGGGCAGAGGCGTAAGTCAAGGTCACAGTGACGCGATTAGGCGTATAAAGGGCGTAAAAGATGCCAAACAGTATACTTTGCCGAGTCAAACAGCACTAAATGATGTTAGAAATGGCAAATTAGTAGAGCTAAGTACGCGCCAAAAGCATACTAGAGAGTGTTTTGTGGTACTTGAAAATGACATACCAAGCGAGCGCCAAAGAGTAGAACGTGAGATAAAAACTATGCCAAATTATTTTGAGCCATATGATACAACAGTAAATTTTATATCTCAAAGCATGCTTGATAAAAATCATGCAGGTTTGCCTCATGGTGGAGTTGTGATAACTAGTGGAATAACAGGAGAAAACAATAAACAAATTTATGAATTTTCATTAAATTTAGACTCAAATCCTGAGTTTACATCAAGTATTATGATTGCTTTTGCAAGAGCAGCTGTAAGGTTAGAAAAAATGGGCGAAAGTGGTGCAAGAAGTATATTTGAGATAGCGCCATATCTAATAAGTAGTGAAAATTTAACGAATTTAAGGAAAAATTTACTCTAAATACTTACTGTTTTAATTAAGGCATCTTTAAAACTTTCACCACTTCACCGGCTTTATAACCTTTGTATTCAAGTGGTGTGATGAGTAAAAATGCATTTTTGTTGAGGTTATTTACTATGGCACTTGAACCTCTTTTTTTGCCACTTAAATTTACTCTAAGTTCGCCATTTTTCTTACTTGTTACATTGCAAGCGGTAAATTCTAAAAAGTTGGATTGTTTGGTAAAATCTTCATCTAAGATTGCATTAAAAATATATGATTTTTCATTGCAAAAGTAGCTATTTATAAGCCTTCTTGCATAAAGTACACACATAACCATCGCTGAGTAAGGAAAGCCTGGAAGTGCAAAGATAAATTTATCCCCACTTTTTGCTATTTTGATATGACGACCTGGTTTTATAGCTGAGCCGTCTATAATAACCTCAAAATTATCTCTAAGAGTACCTTTTACAAAGTCATAATCCCCCACACTAACACCACCGGTAGTAAGTAGTATATCGCAAGATTTAAGGGCATTGATGATAGCACTGCTTACTGCAGTTGGTTCATCTTTTACTATCGGCAAGATGATTGGTTCGCATCCCATAAGTTCAACTATAGCTGCAAGTGCAACATGGTTTGAGCTTCTTATTTGAGTTTCATTTTCTAATGGCTCACCAAGATCTTTTATCTCATTACCCGTAGCTAAAATCGCAACTTTTGGTTTTACAAATACACTTACATAAAATTCGCCAAGTTCAGCTAAAAGAGCGATTTCAGAGTAGCTTATCTTGGTTCCTTTTTTAAGAAGAATTTCTCCTTTTTTATAGCTCTCGCCAACTACCCTAACAGCTTTGCCTTTTGGGACGGGCTTTACTATGTGTAAAGTACTACCTTTAATTTCTACATTTTCTATGGGCACTAAAGTATCAGAGTTTTTAGCCATTAACGCGCCTGTGAAGGTTTTGACACATTCATCATCTTTAAGTTTGATTTCTCTAAGCTCCCCAGCAGGTGCATCACCGAGAATTTTATATTTATTTCTACTCTCATCAAATTTTAAAGCATATCCATCCATAGAAGATGTTTCGCAAGTAGGATAGCTTTGTTTAGCTTCTATATCTTTGGCTAAATATCGGTTAAGAGCGTTAGTTAAAGTTACTTTTTCTACTCTATCCCATTTTGGTGTATGGGCTTTTAGTATCTTTATTGTTTCATCATAAGGTGTAAATTTCATCTCTATCCTTTTAAAATTCCAGCATTTGGAAGCTTTTGTGAACGTTTGCTAGCGTAAATTCGCTTGCCATTTTTTATGTCGTATTTCCAAATTGGTGCATTTGCTTTAAAGCTTTCTACATATTCATCTATTATCTTAAGAGCTACTTTTCTATGTTTGCTGACAACAGCTGCTAGATACGAACTTTGACCAACTATAACATCACCTTTTGAGTGAGCAAAAAAGAGATATGCACCCTCTTTTTCAGCACGCTGCTTGCACTCGTTAAACCACTTTTTAAGCAAAGGCTCATATATATCAAAACTAAGTGCTTTGGTATTATCATCATCTCTAACTATCCCAGCAAAACTTATAAAAGCTCCTAAGTTTAGCTTTTTGCACTCATCATACCATCTGTTATAAATTTCAACAACATCTAAAGCTCCCTCATAAATTTCCATCTTAACCTCCACAAACAGGTGGCAAAATAGAGATTTTATCACCATTTTTAAGCTCTATATCAAGCGTATCAACTATAGTGTCATTTAAAGCGACTGCTGAGATCTCAAGCCACTTTTGAAGTTCCTCGTCGCCTTTTAAAGCTTCTTTTAATTCGACTAGACTTTTAATATTAAGTTTTAAATTTGGTTTAGCAATGGGACCTAAAAATTCTATTTCTACCATATTTGCTCCTAAATTTTTATCAATTGTATCTAAATTCCACAAATTTATATATAATGAAAAAAACTATAAAGGACTTAACAATGAGTGAAATTCCAAATACTAAATTTGATACTCCAGCGTATGTTTGTGAGCTTGATAAGCTTAGGGCAAATTTAGAGCTTTTAAATAGTGTTAGTAAAAGGTCCAAAGCTAAAATTTTGTGTGCTTTAAAGGGTTTTGCATTTAGTCCTGCTATGCCTTATGTAGAGGAATATTTGGATGGTTTTACTTGTAGTGGTTTGCATGAGGCAAAATTTGCTAAAGAGTTTAACAAAACCGGACTTATACATACCTTTTCTCCCTCTTTTAAAGATAGTGAAATCGATGAAATACTTGAAATTTCTAATCATATAGTCTTTAATAGCGCAAATCAGTTTAACAAATTTAAAGATAAAGCTTTAAGTAGTGGAGCAGAAATAGGGCTTAGGGTTAACCCAGAGACCTCATTTTCTCCAGTTGATGCTTATAATCCATGCGCTAGATTTAGCCGTCTTGGCATCACAAGAGCAAATTTTGAAGGTATAGATTTAAGCGGTGTAAGTGGACTACATTTTCATGCGCTTTGTGAAGAGAGTAGTCAAAGTTTAGGTAGAGTTTTAGAGGAATTTGAGCTTAAATTTGCAGAGTTTATACCAAAGATGAAGTGGGTAAATTTCGGGGGCGGGCATCATATCACAAAAAAAGGCTATGATGTAGATTTGCTTGTAAACTTAATACAAAATTTTAAAGAAAGATATAAAGTAGAGGTTTACCTTGAGCCAGGAGAGGCGGTTGGTTGGGAGTGTGGGTATTTGGTTGGAAGTGTGCAAGATATAGTTGAAAATGAAAAAAGCATAGCCATACTTGATATCTCAAGCGAAGTTCATATGCCAGATACTGTGCTTATGCCATATAGGCCTGCAGTTAGAGGTGAGAGTAAAAATGGTAAATTTAGCTATATGTTTGGCGGAAATACATGTTTGGCAGGAGATATTGTAGGACTTGCAGCAAAAAAGGAAGAGTATAAATTTGATAAAGAGCTCAAGATAGGAGATAGAGTTATATTTGAAGATCAAATTCACTATACGATAGTTAAAAACAGTACATTTAACGGCGTAAAGCTTCCTGATCTTATTTTAGTTGATGAAAATGGAGAAATTTTAAAGCATATAAAATTTGGATATGAGGAATTTCGCAGAAGAAACTAAATTTAGATAAATTATTATAGTATAAATGGTAAAAAACTTAATAAAAAGATTAATTAAAACTTTTCTATTTTTCTTAAGGGTTGATATGCTATAATATCACATTTAGTAGTGTTTTTGATAAAAAAGGATTTTTATGAGAAAAATTATATTTTTATTTATCTGTTTTACTGGTTCTTTGCTTGCTTTTAACAAAGAATTTATAGATAGTGTACAAGGTGATAGTAGTATATGGGCTAAGGGAAGACTTATCAACATAGATACTTATTATAATAGTCCATTTGCACAGACTTTTGTCCAGTTGCAAAGCTCAGGATTTTTTAAATATTTAGCACTTTTTGCAATTATTGGAGTGATTATAGCTTTTATAGGTCATTACTTGATAGTTGGACCAAAAAGCTTTTCGCATGAGCATGGTAAAATTTATGTATTTAGTGCTTTTGAGCGTATCATACATCTTATAGCAGCGATCTCATGGGTGATACTTGTTCCAACAGGGCTTATAATAATGTTTGGCGCATCTTTTGGTGGTGGTGCTTTTGTCTCATTTTGTAAAGATTTACACGCAGTAGCTACGATATTTTTTGGTATATCTTTACCATTTTTGTTTATTTTTTGGGTCGTTAGAATGCTTCCTGTTATATATGATTTAAGGTGGGCTATTATAGTCGGCGGATATCTTTCAAAGAATAAACGCGCTATTCCAGCAGGTAAATTTAACTTTGGTCAAAAAATGTGGTTTTGGGTAGCAACGCTTGGCGGATTTGTTATGATAGTAACAGGCGCTTCCATGTTTTTTCTAGATGCACAACTACCTGTTGCAAATGGTCTATTTTTCGGTCTTACTCAGATTGAGTATTTAAGATTGGCAGCTATCATTCACAACATTTTAGGTATGGCTTGTGCGGTATTTTTGTTAGTGCATATTTATATGGCACTATTTTGTGTCAAAGGTGCTATACACGCTGTCATTACGGGCTATAAAGAAGAAGAAGAAGTTTATGTGCTTCATCACTATTGGTATCAAGAACTTCTTAAAAAAGGTGAGATTAGAAAATCAATTTTTGAAGAAAAATATGGTAGTTTAAAGCCAGTCAATACCATCGGTAAAGTAGTAGGATAATCCTACTACTTAAATAAAATTAATATTACATTAGCTAAAAAGATCAGATTTGAGAAATTTAGCTATAATCCCATAAAGCTTTGAGTTCAAAGATACTAAGATAAAGGATACACATGAAAGTTGATTTAAGAGATTTAGAGTGTCCAGAGCCGATTATTAAAGTAAGAGATGCTCTAAATTCTATGAAAATAGGTGAAAATTTAGAAGCAGTTGTAAACTCTTTACCGCCAAGCGAAAATATAACTCGTTTTTTAACAACAAACGAAATTATCTATGAAACTGTTCAAAATGGACAAGAAATTACCTTTAAAATCACAAAAAATAAAGAGCTAAAAGATCAAGATACATCTTTGTATAGTTGCACTTTGCCTACTCAAAATTTTAAAGTTATATATTTAAATGAAGATAGAGCAGGAAGTGGTGAAGTTGGCGCAAGCTTACTATCTAAATTTCTTGGAACTATTCCAAAGTTAAGCAACAAGCCATTTAAAATTATATGTATAAATAACGGTGTATATTTAACGACAAATAGAGCACACCCTTGTTATGAAGTTTTAAAAAATTTAGAGAGTATGGGAGTTGAAATTCTAACTTGTGGGAGTTGTTTGGAAGCTTATGGGCTTGTCGACAAGCTAGGTATTGGTAGGATGACAAACGCTTATGAGGTGATGGAGAATTTAACTAAATATGAGGTCATAACGCTTTGAAATATAGAAATTTTAGTCTTACAAAATTTGTAAAAGCAGCAGGTTGAGCCGCTAAAGTAAGCCCGGCGGGCTTAGACAGTGTATTAGGTGGTATCGTGGAAAGTAGTGAAAATTTACTCTCATCAGTAAATAGCAACGAAGATGCTAGCGTTTATCAAATTTCAAGCCAGATCGCGATAGTTCAAACGCTTGATTTTATCACGCCTGTAGTTGATGATCCCTATCTTTTCGGACAGATAGCAGCTGCAAATTCCTTAAGTGATATATTTGCTATGGGTGCAGAAGTTATTACAGCTTTAAATATAGTAGGTTTTGATAGCTGTAACTTTGGCGCTGAAATTTTAAATGAAATTTTAAGAGGTGGTAAAAGTAAAGTCGTAGAGTGTGGCGGTATCATCACCGGCGGACATACGATAGAAACGCCTGAGATGTATTATGGATTAAGTGTTACAGGCAGGGTTGAGCCTGGTAAATTTTGGTCAAATAACACATCTAAAGCTGGAGATATCTTGATCCTAACAAAGCCTCTAGGAAGCGGAGTTGCAAGTACAGCTATAAAAGGGGATTTTGCCGATATGCATCAGATAAAAGAGGCGACAGAAGTTATGGGCAAGCTAAATTTTTATGCACTTAATGCTTTAAAAGAGTTTGAAATTCACGCTGCTACTGATGTTACAGGATTTGGACTTTTAGGGCATGCAAGTGAGATGCTAAATGCAAGAGTTTCACTTAAATTTGATACATCAAAAATTCCATTTATGAGCTTTGTATCTAAATTTAAAGATCTAGGACTTATTCCAGCAGGAGCATATAGAAATTTAGAGTTTGTTAGTAAATTTACAAATACAAAGCCCGATATTTTGCTTGCAGATCCTCAAACTAGTGGTGGTTTACTGATCTCAGTTAGCCAAAATGATGCACATAAAGCTATACAAAATTTACAAAACGAAGGATATGAAAAAGCTAGTATTATAGGTGAAGTAGTGAAAAAAGATGAATTTGATATCTATATTTAAAGTATTTTGAAGTAATTTAGAATTTAAATTTTTGTATTAAGCTTTTTAGCGGTGTAAAATATGATGATTGTAGCTTATAGTTTTAGATATGCATATTCTCTTGATATTAAAATAGTTAGTTTGGATATCGTCTAAATGAGCAAACCAAAGACTAGACACGTATTAAATAAGTCTATAAAGTGATACATTAAGTTTAAATTTATAATTTTTATAATAAAATTAATCCAAGACTTTGATGGGGTTTTCTATGGAAAAATCACTCTTCTTGCTACTTTTTAGTATATCTGTACTAGTTGCAGATATGTTTAGCAGTAGAAGTTGGGAAAATACTATTAAACATGGATTTTGGAACGATCAAGTCACAAGTTATATACATTATGATAGCTTTTTAGGACTGCAAGATCTAAATTTAACTTTGAATTATCCTTCTTCAAATTTTAATTTTATCAAAGTTAAAGATAGAGCAACTATACAGATATCAAGTCCTTGTTTAGATAGAATCCACACTACAAATTTTCATACACAAAAAAAAGATGATGAGTTTAGAATAAGGTTTTTACTAGATAATTTAGGCGCTAAGATATCTGGCAAGAATGTAAATTTCGACCTTCTAAATTTTTTGATAAACTTTAGTAATAAAGAGTTAAAGCTTTTAGAATTAAGCTCTAATCTTGTAAGTGGTGATTATAATGCTAAAAATTTTAAATTATCTATAAGATCAGGAACTGTTAGTGAGGAATTAAGCAGTATAGAGGGATTTTTTACAGGGGATTATTTTATAAATTTTAGTGCTGATGAGCTTATAACTAATTATGCTAACTTTAAAATTAAATTTTCAGGCATAGCGCTTAGTCTTTACTTAAATCCAACTAATTTTGTAAGCGATCTTTTAAGCTCAGGAACTGTTAGTAGTGTAAAAGTTGAGGCTAATCGCTATATTTATGAGTTTTCAGATCTTAAATTCAGTTTTAAAATTCTAAATTTAGATAGAAATTTTTATCTAAAAAAGCTAAATTTAGAGAGTATTTATGAAATTTTAAGTCAAAATTTTAGTATTGATATACTAAATTTCAGTTTTAAAGATTTGTTAGATAGAGAAGTTTTTATAAGTGGAAAATTTGGAGTTAAAGAGTATGCAGAGGATCTTTTAAAAGCTCTTTTTGTTGATTTAAGTTTAAATTTTGATAAAGAGTATATAGATCTTTTTACTAAAGGAGATGATGAGGCCAAAAAAGCTCTTTTTGATAGCGGGATATTAAAAGATAGTTTGCGGTATGCAACCACCATCATTAGCAAAGATAACGACACTTTATTTATAAACAATGATATAAATTTAAACACACTTATACAAGGAAGCAAATATGATGAAAAGCTTAAAACTATAGTTTTTGGAATTTATGAGCTAGATGGCAAAAAGATCTTTAAAAAAGAGCCTGTAGGGGTTATTTTAGAAGATATAAACTCCTTAGTATCTCCTTGTACAGTAGAATTTTAAAGTAGTGTATATTTGCTACTATTTACTTCCAAATCTTACCACTTTCTTCTTTATTTTCAGCTTCATTTAAGCATCGCTCTTGTATAATTTCATTTCGCTTTTAAAGTATGGACTTTTTAAAGATCTTAAGAGAACACTCTTTTAAATCACTTT
>JAAYFN010000051.1 GCA_012728225.1 Campylobacter sp. | reverse complement strand
TGTGTTTTTACTGATAATTTGTTTGCTACTAGCCTCATTTATCTTATAGCTTTTACCATCTTTTTGCAGGTGGCTGACTATACGTGGTGTTGTTAGTACTCCATCATTGCTATAAACTGTATATGCATTTAAAAGTTGCATAAACGTCGTTTGTAAGCCATATCCATAGCCAGCAGTTGCTTTGTTAGATACATTTGCTAAAGCACTTAGGCTTGGAATTTGTCCTGTTTGTTCATAAGATAGATCTATGCCTGTTTTATTAGATAGGTTGTAGTTTATAAGTCCTTCGTATAACTCTGCATTGTTAAGTCTAAATACGATCTCTATCATCCCTATATTTGATGATTTTGTTATAACTTCATAAGCTAAAAGTTTAGGAAAAGGAGTGGTATCTTGGATAATTCTATTTCCTAGTTTATAGTGGCCATTGTGTGTGTTTATGCTTTCATCAGGAAGTACTAAATTTTGCTCATAAGCTATTGAAAATACTAAGGGCTTAACGACTGACCCAGGCTCATAAGAGTACTCTGTAGCTGTGATGTTAAGTGCAGTATAGTCATCTTTGGTGATATTTTCTGGGTTATATCTCAAAGATGAAGCTAGTGCTAAAACTTTAGAAGTTTTTGAATCAAGAATTCCAACAATTATCTCAGTAGCACCGTATTGGGCTACTTTTTGACTAAGTAAAAATTCTAGTTTAGTTTGAAATTTTAGCTCTAAATTTAGCACAACGTCATACCCATCAATTTTATGTGATTTGATACTATCTTTTTCTAGAATTATGTTATTGCCGATATCTCTAGGGCCTTGGATCAGCTCATCGCTATTAGCAAAGAGATAATAATCATAAAATTCTTCTACCCCTTTAACTCCTCTAACTCGCGTTATATCGTCAATCTCAACTTTTTTTACATATCCTAAAAATGGACTCATTGCATTTTTAGCTAGATACACGCGGTTTTCACCACTTTCTGTAACGCTCATGCCAATAGGTGGATGTGTGACGCCGTTTTTAGTTGTAAAAGAGATAAAGACCTTTTTTTGATTAAGTTTTCGGGCTAGCTCTTTTAGGTGCATAGCTGATTTAGCATCTATTTGGTATGAAAGAACAACTCTACCGTTGTTTTTAGTGATTAACTCTTTAACTCTTTTTTGGTTATCATTGGCATATATTGAGTATAGTTTAACGAAAAGATCAAGCTTATCAGGATCTATACTTCTAGTATCTATAGTAACTTTGTATAATTTTCTAGAATTTGCTACGTGATAACCATCTTTAGATATGATACTTCCTCTAACTGAGGCGCTTTTGTCACTACTTTCTAATTTTGGTAGATCACGCGCTAAACTTGACCAGTAATAGGTAGCAAGTATAAAAAGACCTAGTATAAGAGATGTCATGAAAATTATGATCAAGAACAGTATATTTTTATTTTTTTTTCTATTCATGCAGTATTATATAAATTTAATGCTTAGCTTTTAGTTAGAAGTTGATAACTCTTTGAAATTTATATCAAATTTAGAGTTTATAAGTTTATAATAGAGATTTATAAACTCACTCCTTTTCATTTTTATGGCTCCCATAAACTCAAGATGTGGGTTTATAACTTGAGCATCTATGATAAATCCATATGGTTTTAGTGCTTTAGCAAGAGTGTAAAGAGCAACTTTAGAAGCATCTGTTTTGATGCTTATCATGCTCTCACCACAAAAAACTCTTCCAATTATTAACCCATAAATCCCGCCTATTAATTTATCATCATCGTAAACTTCTACACTATGAGCAATACCTTCTTTGGCTAAATTTGAGTAAGCTTTGACAATATCCTTAGTTAACCATGTAAGACCCTCTTTCTCGCGCTCTTCATAGCATAAATTTATAAGATCGTTAAAGTTATGATCAAATTTGACACTGTATCTGCTTAAGTATTTTTTTGTGCTTTTATGAAGTTTTACATCTTGAGGATAAAATATAGCTCGTGGATTTGGTGACCACCAAAGAACAGGATCACCTTTCATAAACCACGGGAAATATCCACTCTTATAAGCTTTAAGAAGCATTTTTGTACTTAACTCTCCCCCGACCACAAAAGGTTCATTGTCGGGGGCTAAATTTGGATCTGGAAATTCAAACTCATTCATCTGTAAAGTTGCAACTTTAAAGTTTTTTAGAATCTTTTCTCTTAAAAAATGAGATAACTGTTAAAAATAACATCAAAAGCACACATACCCATAGTGCAGTTGGGATAGGTATGGACTCTCCGCCTGCATAACTATGCATGCCAGTTAGGTAGAAGTTAACACCAAAATAGGTCATAAGAACACTAAAAAAGGCCCACATAGACGCAACTGAGAAGGTGTATTGTGAGTTTAGTTTAGGTACAAACCTAAAATGAACTATGGCTGCATAAATTAGAATAGTTACAAATGACCAAGTCTCTTTACTATCCCAGCCCCAGTATCTCCCCCAACTCTCATTTGCCCAAATTCCACCTAAAAAGTTACCAGCACTTAAAAGGCATAGACCAAGAATAAGGCTCATTTCACTTATATGACAAGTCTCAGTTATGTTACGTGAAATTTCACTCAAACTACCTGGCTTTTTAATGATGAAAAGAAATAACACAAATGCACCAAGCAACGCACTAAGCCCAAAAAAGCCATAACTTGCCGTGATAACTGATACATGTATGGTTAGCCAGTATGAGTTTAAAACAGGTTGAAGTGGTGTGATTTGGGGATCAATTGCGCTAAGATGAGCAACAAAGAGTGTGATTCCTGCCATGATAGATGTAAGTGATAGCGAGATCGCAGAAGTTCGCGAAAAGACTACGCCACTAAGTGAGAGCGCCCAAGCTATATAGACTAAACTCTCATATGTATTTGACCAAGGGGCATGTCCTGAGATATACCATCTAAGTCCAAGACCTATTGTATGAATGATAAATGCTGTTATATTGACTATATAAACGGTATTTACGGCAAAGTTTAGCTTTAAATTTGGACTCATCATACGCATAAAGACAAGTATTAAAAGGGCAAAACCTGCTATTAGATATATCGGCATAAGACGTTGGAAAATTTGGGCTTGGTTAAAGATAACTTCAAATTTTAGTTGATTTATCGATGGTGCAACTTTGTTGCCAACTTTTAATTGATATGATTTAAGTATGTCAAGGGCTTCATTTGCTTTAGTCCAGTCTCCACTTTCTTGAGCATCTATTACGTTTGAAAAGTAGTTTTGGATAGCTATCCTAGCACGTAAGGCCTCTTCTGCAGTAAATTCCATCATAACGCCGTATGGAGAGAACCATGCGTTATTTGGATCGTTTTCTTTTGGTATGATTTTAAACATACTTTTCATTAAGGTGGCATAATAGATATTAAATCTCTCATCAACTTTTATGATATCTTTATCAAGAGTATCTCTTTGGTTAGGTGGTTTTCTGTGAGTTACTTCAGCCATTCTACTAAGTTTATAATAGCTTTTACCTTCGCTATCTATGTTAAAAAAGTCATCAAATTTAGCATGTGTAGCTTTAAGAGGAATTCCAAGGGCATTTTTAAGTTCATCTTCGCTAACTTTGATAAATGGTGCATCTCTCCAGTATTCAGGATTTACACTCATAGATATAACTACTTGCATGTAGTTCATGCCGTTAAATTCTGTGTTGTTATAAATTTTAGTCAAGATATCTCTTGCTATTGTATCAAAAGGTTGCATTCTACCGTCAAAGCCTTGCACAATTAGAGTTTTAGCTTGGTTTGCATGTTCTTTGTCTATGTGTGGCATATCTTTATATGAAGGGAAGTTTAGTAAAGGAGCGTTAGTTGTTGTTTTATCTTCTAAATTTGTAGCGTTGTCTTCATGAATAGGGTCTGCTTTTAATTGACTAGTTCCTAGGGTTGAAAACAGTATCAAACTTAAAGCTAAGGCTATGTTTTTTAAACCTTTTTTACTAGTTTTTGCAGAAGAAATTTTCTCTCTAGCGCTACTTTCATCTATCTTCCTAGCAAGATATAAAAATCTTGAATTTTTGTTAAAGAAATTTAAAAACATTCCAAACATCAATAGGAAATACCCCACATAAGTAGGGACTTTACCTGGGTCACGATTAACTGATAGTATCGTTCCATGTTCATCTAAGTCATAACTACTTTGAAAGAAACGAAACCCGCCATAATCTAAAACATTGTTCATAAAAATCTCATAAGGCATCTTAAAGTCTTTGTCCTTTACTACTACTTCGCTACTATAACCTGATGGAGAATTTGAACCAGGATAGCGATCCATTTTAAACTTTTTTAACTCTAAACTAAAAGGAAGAGTTATAAATTTAGGTGACCATGCTAGGTTAAATTTCTCTCCACCAACTTCAAAAGTCCTAGGAAGATGAGAATAAAATATAAAAACTTCTTTAGTTTCACCGTTATAAGAAAGATCAGCTAATATCGCATTTCTGCCTTGCTCGTTTTCTGCTAGAGGCTTTATACCAAGTTTTGCGCTTGACATGAGAGTTTTAAATGAGAAGTTGATACCATCAATTGTATAAAGTCTTGGTTCATCAAGCAAAATTTCGCTATCTTTTGGTAAAACTCCACTGCTTGTATCGCTCATTTGAAAATAGCTAATGTTTTGATTTGTCTTCATATAAAATTTGCCGTCATCTTTAAGGCTTATCTCTATGTAATTATCTTGTTTTGGCTTAGCATTAAAAGTTATATCAAGATCGGCAATAGGCAAAACATATCCTTCTAAAAACAAAAGATCTTTTTTGTTTTTCTCATCTGAAAACAAAAGTTCAACCACAGGATGACCATCACTATCTTTGACCCAGCCAATATCAGCATTTAAAACTAGGTCTTTATATGTTAAAACTGCTGTATCTTTACCCATATCAAGTTTAACATTGAAAGGTTTTTGACCTTTTGTTGCGATATACTTTATAACATCAGTTCGTAGCTCTTTAGCATCTTTATCTTCACTCATAAGTTGAATGTAGACATTTCTAGTTGAAATTAAGTTAGTTGAGTCACCTTCTCTAATATGCATAGATCCTTCAAAACCAAAATATCTAGTTGTTGCAGCTCCTATAAATATCATGATAAAACTAAGGTGAAATATAAATGATGGAAGTTTTTTAGTTAGATACATCTTATATTTGTAGATATTATATATCAAATTTATAACAAGTAGTAGCATAATTAAAGCAAACCAATTGGTTTTATATACATATTCCCATGCTGTTTCAGTACCATATACTGCTTCTATGATAGTTGCGCTACCTGAAGCGATAGCAAAGATGACTAGAAGTAGTATCATCGAGCCTATGCTAAAAAATGCCTTGACTATGTTGTTCATTAAAATTCCTTAAACTATGTTAAATTAATCTAAAGTGTAACTTTAGTAAAATATCAATAATGCAAAATATACAGATATTAAATTTTTTAAGCTCTTTAAATCTGTAAATTTAAGATATCTGATAGAGATAAATTTAGCACTTACAATTTGCTTAGCTTTGTTTATATATATTTAAAAGTAAGCCCGTCAAATTTACTATATCCTATCCTAACCTCTCCGCCATCTTTTAATCTCCCAAAAAGTACCTCTTTGCTTAGTTCGTCGCTTATCTCAAAAGCAACTGTTCGTTTTAAATTTCTAGCTCCAAATTCTTGAGTATATCCTCTGTCAATGAAGTACTCTTTAGCTTGTTTACTTACTTTAAGTTTAACACCTTTTAGCTTTGATTCGATTTCTAGTATGGTTTGATCAACTATTTTAAGTAAAATTTCAGAGTTTAAAGGGTTGAAATTTACTACTGCATCTATTCTGTTTCTAAACTCAGGTGAGAAGAAATCCCTAACAGCAGTTTCAAATTTTTCACTTTGATCTTTCGTAAAGCCTAGCTTTGGAGCCTCTTTTGTTCCTAAATTTGATGTCATTATAATGATAGTATTTTTAAAATCAGTAGTTTCACCACTTGCATCAGTTAGCTGTGCGTAGTCAAAAATTTGTTAAAATATATTTACTAAGTCTGGATGAGCTTTTTCTATCTCATCAAGTAAAATTACGCTGTAAGGGTGTTTTTTGATATTATTTGTAAGCTTACCACCACTTTCATATCCAACATATCCAGGAGGCGAGCCGATGAGTTTAGAGACGCTGTGAGCTTCCATAAACTCGCTCATATCAAACCTTTCAAAATTTACACCTAAAATTTCAGCTAAGCTTTTTGAAAGTTCGCTTTTGCCAACACCACTTCCTCCTGTAAATAAAAATACGCCTATTGGGCTAGAATCGTTTTTAAGTCCAGCGTGTGAGCGTATAAGAGCGTTTGATATAGTTTTTATAGCTTCATCTTGTCCAAAAATTCGGTTTTTTAGATTGTGTTCTAAATTTATCAAAATTTTACTGTTATCTTCGCTTTGTGAGATATTGCTGATGTTTGTTGTTTTGGATAGAATTTCAACTATATCATCTCTATCTATTCATAACCATCTTTTTGTTGTAGTGAAAAATAAGCACCACTTTCATCTATGAGGTCGATAGCACTATCTGGTAGAAATTTGTTAGTTAGGTATTTTTTAGCTAGCTCAACACTTGATGATATTGCTTGTGAGTTAAATTTTACATTGTGATGTTCTTCGTAACGCTTTTTTAAACCTTCTAAAATTTTAATACTATCTTTTATACTTGGCTCAGGTATGTCTACTTTAGAAAAACGTCTTAAAAGAGCTTTATCAGATTCAAATTTGCGGTATTCTGAGTATGTGGTAGCACCTATGCAAGATATCTGACCACTGCTTAGAGCAGGTTTTAAGATATTTGCCATATCAAGGCCACCACCACTTACTTCACCAGCACTTATTATAGTGTGAATTTCATCTATAAAAAGTATAGCATTCTCATCATCTTTTAACTCATCTATAAGGCTTTTTAAACGCTCTTCAAAGTCACCTCTGTATTTGGTTCCTGCTATTAGGGCGCTATTATCAAGTGCATATATAACTTTATCTTTTAGTTTTTTAGGTGTTTTGCCGTCTACTAAAGCTAAAGCGATACCTTCTACAACTGCAGTTTTACCAACGCCAGCCTCACCTAGAAGGATAGGGTTATTTTTTTTGCGGCGACAAAGAGTTTGTAGGGTTTTAGAAATTTCAATCTCTCTGCCTATTAAAGGGTCGATTTTGCCACGTTTGGCTTTTTGGTTTAAATTTATAGTGTATTTATCTAAAAAACTCTCTTTTTCTTGAGATTCTTTATCTCTTTTATCTTCGCTAAATCTTTTAAAAGGGCTGTCCAAAATTATAGTTTTAACGTTAAACTCACTAATACCGTAGTGATTTAAAAGCTTAGCACAGTCGCTACTTTCATCTTCTAGGATAGTTTTAATATACTCACTTGCTCCAAACTCTTCATTTGTTAAGTTAGCATTTTTAAGGATGATCTCAAGTGAGTGGCTAAGTAGTGGTTCGGAGTTAGTTTTTGGATTTTTGGACAATATAATACGTAGATTGCTTAGTAAATTTTCTAAATTTTCTTCACTTGTAACTTGTGAAATTATGCTTTTAACAGCAACATCTTTACTTAAAATAGCATAAAGTAGGTGCGTAGTTGTGATGTACTCGTGAGAGTTTTTAAGAGCGAAATCAGAAGCTTTTTGTAGATAATAACTAAAATATTCATTTATCATCACTACTCCTTTTCTACTGTACATTTAAGTGGAAAACCAGCTACTTTAGCAGCATTTAGTACACTTTTTTGTTTAGTAATAGCTATCTCTTTTTCGTATGATCCACATACTGCTAGGCCTTCGTTGTGAATTTTTAACATCAAATTCATAGCATCATCAAAATTTTTCCCAAAGATACTTACTATGATATCTACAACAAAATCCATAGTTGTGCTATCATCATTGTGTAAAATAACACTGTATAAGTTAGGAATAAATAGCTCTGTTTTAGTTTGAGCTTTATTTTGAGGCATTTATAATCCTTGTGACATCTTCTTCTAATAGCTTACTTTCAACACCGCCTACATAGTATTTGCGTGGACTTGCTGAGGAATTTTCATTGTTGCTTAAAAGTTCGATTTCGCCTTTTTTGTTATAAACTACTTTAAAAGGTATCGTTAAGGCTCTTTGATAGTTAATATCATCAAGAATTTGATTTATTATCTTTTCATTCTCATTTTGGGCACTGTTTGCTATAAAATAGTAAGCATTGTATGCTTTTACAAAGTTATCTATAATGTGTTCATTGCTTACATCTTCAAACTGGCTAAGCCCTATAACCATAAAATCATCACTTTGGTTTAGTTGAAAATCCATAAGGTGAGGAGCTTCTTCTTTGCAGGGTTGACAAAATGTAGCAAATATATCTATCATGAGAATTTTATCACTATCTTTAAGTTTAAAGCCACCTTCAGTTCTTACTATGCTTACTTCGCTACCTGTAACGCTTTTTAATGTTATGACATCATCAACGTTATAGCTTTGATTGGAGATAGTTGTGTTTGTAGTTTTCTCCTCTGTTTGACTGTGGCACCCAACTAAAAACATCGCCACAACAATTGCTAATATGGTTTTTTTCATGATATTCCTCTTTTAAATTTTGCCTTTGCTAAAATTTGCCATAGCACTTTGTGCGTCTTTGTCGGCAGTTTTTCTTTTAAGGGTTTCTCTTTTATCGTGTAGAGTTTTGCCTTTAGCAAGGGCTATTTTTACTTTTATTATATTTTTATTGTTTAAATAAAGTGACAACGCTACTATTGTAAAGCCATCTTTTTGTATCTTGCCATGGAGCTTATCAATCTCTTTTTTATGCATCAAAAGCTTTCTTGGTGCTTTTTCATCAGGTTTATAATAAGGATTAGTAGTATCAAGAAAACTTATATGAGCACCCATTAAAAAAAGCTCTGAATTTATGATGCGAACAAAGCTATCTTTTAAGTTGCCACGACCCATGCGAAGTGCTTTTGTTTCGCTTCCTTTAAGGACTATTCCGGCTTCAAATTTTTCTAAAATTTCATAATCATGAAACGCTTTTTTGTTGTTAACTATTACTTT
Source organism: Campylobacter sp. (assembly GCA_012728225.1). Lineage (GTDB taxonomy): Bacteria > Campylobacterota > Campylobacteria > Campylobacterales > Campylobacteraceae > Campylobacter_B. The sequence continues at coordinate 650 of JAAYFN010000051.1, read as the reverse complement.
CAAAACACTCTCCTAAAATAACTACTTCCACTTCCACTTAAAAATTCTTTTTCTTTTAAACTAAAATTTGGATTAAGTTTTAAAAATGGATGAAGTAGATCGTTTAGTTCTAAATTTTTGTAATTTTCTAAGATTTCAGCACTTTGGAGTTTAGCTAAATTTTTAGCTAAATTTGGGTTGATGATATACATGAAATTAGCTCTAAATTCTTGATAAATTTGAGCTGTATTGCTATGAATTTTAGGACTTATAATCTCCAAATTTAGTGCACTTTCGTTAAATTCTTTGACTATTTCACCTATACCAGTTACATTTGCAGATTTATATCCGCTTATGAAAAAGGCCACATCAGAACCTATGTGAGTTGAAATTTCAAGTAGTTTTGGTTTTGAGATATTTAAATTTAGAGTGTTATTTGCTAACTTTAAAAAAGCCGCCGCATTGCTACTTCCTCCACCAAGACCAGCGCCCATAGGAATATTTTTAACTATTTTTACACTGTGAGTTTTAAAAAATTCATCAAGTTCATTTTTATATCCAAATTTTTCTAAAATTTTTCTAGCTTTTAAGATAATGTTTTCTCCATAGATTTCGCAGTTTGAGATAATTTTGTCATCTCCATCGATAAAAGAAATTTCATCATATAAATT
>JAAYFN010000050.1 GCA_012728225.1 Campylobacter sp. | reverse complement strand
GTATACCATAGTATATATCTCCTGGAATCTCAAGCTCACCTATAAAATCGTGTTCTTTTCTTGTTGCCATTTTTTCTCCTTTATAAATTTAATGGTCAAAAGAATTATACCATTAAAAGTTAAAGTGTAGCTTAAAATTAAATAATAAATTTTTATTAAATATGAAATTTAACTATAAATTTATATATAGAGTAAAATATTATAAAAATGTCATTTATTGGATAAAAGTAGAGCGTTTTAAATAGGCAAAATATGGACTTACTTTAAGTATATATAATTTTTAGAGTTGTAAATAAAAATAAATTTATTTGTATGTACAGAGTAAAATTTAAGAGAAATTTTAGCTTAAATAGTGTTTGTTTTAAGATAGGATAAACCTAATTTTTCATTTAAGATTTTATAAGATTGAAATTTAAATTTATCAAAAAGGAAAATAAATTTAAATTTAAAAATTTATTATTAATCTATAAATTTAAAAATAAATTTTTAAATAAAAAGTATTTACTGTTTTTAGGGAAAATTTTAAATATTAAAATGATAAGTTAGTAAAAAATATTTAAATATAGTTGATTTCATCATCTTTATAAGTTTAAAAGGATAAAATAAATTTTTGTTAAATGTGAATAAAATGAGAAATTTGGCGATTTGAATCGCCAAATTTAAAGCTACAATGTTTTTTGTATAATTTTTGATATGTTGTTAGCAAATTCATTTGGATCTTTTATCTCCATACCTTCTTGCACTTTTGATATGTCAAGAAGTAAATTTACTATAAGTTCAGCATTGTCGCTTTTTTCAAGTCCTTTAATGATCTCATGATCTGGGTTGATCTCTAATATAGGTTTGATCTCGCCTATATTTTGACCCATCTGCTTTAACATTTGTTGAGTTGTAAAATCAGGATCGTTTTTGTCAAAAACTAAACAAGCTGGTGAGCTTTTAAGACGATTTGTGACTTTAACATCTTTGACTTTATCACCTAAGATACTTTTTGTTTTTGATATGATAGTCTCAAATTTAGTTTGGTCTAACTCTTCGTTTTGGAATTCTGAAGCTGTTTTAAGAGGAGTAGAATCATACTCATAAACCATCGGCATAATGATACTATCTATATCATCATCACATATTAAAACTTCAATATTTTTCTCTTTAAAGCTCTCTAGAAGAGGAGAGTTTTTTAGAGTTTGGGCATTTTTACCAGTTATATAATAGATCTCTTTTTGATCTTTTGGCATTTTCTCTTTGTACTCTTTTAGAGTGATAAGCTCATCTCTAAGGTTTGATTTAAAAAGTGTCAAATTAAGAAGTTGTTCTTTATATGGAGTAAAGCCGTAAAGACCTTCTTTTAGTACTTTTCCAAAAAGTATGTAAAATTTTATGTATTTTTCTCTATCTTTTTCTAAAAGTTTGGCAATTTCACTTAAAATTTTCTTAACACTTGCATCTTTAACACTTGCCATTACGCGATTTTCTTGCAAAATTTCACGACTTATATTTAGTGGAAGATCCTCAACGTCCATAACACCGCGAACAAATCGCAAATAAACAGGTAGAAGTTCTTTTTCATCATCAGTTATAAAGACTCTTTTAACATAAAGTTTAACTCCACTTTGATAATCCACACGGTATAAATCAAAAGGCTCTACGCTTGGAATATAAAAAAGAGTATTATACTCTATATTTCCTTCGGCTTTAGTGTGTATATACAGTAGCGGATCATTGCTATCATGGCTAATTTGCTTATAAAATTCATTATAATCACTCTTTTTTAAACTGCTTTTTGCAATTCTCCAAATAGCACTTTCACGGTTTATCTGTTTGTTTACTACTTCTGTTTTTTCAGCTTCTATCTCATTTCCGTCATTATCTTTTTTTGCAGGTGTATACTCTTCTTTATCAAGATATATAGGGTAGGGGATGTGATTTGAGTATTTTTTAATAATACTTTCTATATGATACTCATCTAAATACTCTTCGCTGTTTAGATGAAGAGTTACTGATGTTCCGTGACTATCTTTATCTGCTTTAGTAACTGTAAAATTTGTAGTGTCACTACTCCAGGTATTTGCTTCATCGCTAAGAGCTTTTTTGCTTAAAACATCAACTTTATCAGCGACCATAAATGAAGAGTAAAAACCAACTCCAAATTGTCCTATTAAATTTGAGTCCTTTTTGGCATCACCACTTAAATTTGAGATAAAGCCTTTCGTACCACTTCTTGCGATAGTTCCTAAATTTTTGATAAGTTCATCAGCATTCATACCTATTCCGTTGTCGCTGATAGTCAATGTTTTAGCCTCTTTATCCATCTTTATGTCAATTTTAGGCGTGTAACTAAGGGTTTTATAATTATCATCAGTTAGGCAAAGATAGTTTAGTTTATCTAGTGCATCACTTGCGTTTGATACTAACTCTCTTAAAAATATCTCTTTGTTTGAGTAGAGTGAGTGTATCATTAAATTTAGTAAATCGCTTACTTCTGTTTGAAATTCATGTTGTTTCATATGTCAATCCTTTATTAAATTTTAGCAGATTATACTATAAATTGCTAAATAATTCAAGGTTTTAAACTTAAAAATGGTCTAAGTTGATATAGATAGTATCAACTTAGCTAAATCTTTTGGTTTAAAATTTATTTTATTTGATAGATATTGAGTTTTCTCTAACCCAGCCTATTTTTCCATTGTTAAAAAGAACTTTGTAGTAGCCTTCATTTTTATTAAATATCTCTACATTTTCATCTTTTTGTGTGACATAAAATACAGTTGAGCGTTCAATCGGTAAAATTTTGACATTTGTACCGTTTTTGACAACTCCTACATAATGGGGATCTTGAATATAGATATTAAAAGCTATTAAAAAGCATGCAAATATAAGCGGTGTTGAGTTTTTGCTTGCTATATACATAAATAAAAGCATTATAACACCTAGATAGATGACTGCTTTTTTATATGCAGAAAAAGGGTTATTTTGCGGGTTTAGATCAACTTGTTTACTTAAGTCATCATACTCTATGTTGATTCCAAGTGAAAAATTTTCAAACTGTTTTGTTGTAGAGTTAAAATAGTTAAAATCAAATTTGTTTTTACTATTATCAAAGACAACAAAGAAAAAACCACTTTGATTGAGGTAAGTTCCTTTTGTAGAGTTTAAGCCTTGCCTAAGAATAGATGGATCATTTATCCAAAATGATTCAAGATTTGCATTTTTAGCAGCCAATTCAATAGTCATGATATTTGACTCATCATCAAATTTAGAGGTTTTATAGTTTTTTACTATCAGCTCATCGGCTACTATATGGGCGTAATTTTCTCGCTCTTCCACAGAGACTATTTTAGGAATTTTTGGTTTGATACTTGCTTTTTGAAAGAACTCACCGTTTCTTTTTGCGACAACTTCAATGCTGTCTATACTTGCATCAGTTGAGTTGGATTCAAACCAAAGTTTTGTGCTGTAAACACCATGTATATCTTTACTCCAGCTAATGTTGTCTTTGTTTAGCCAGCTTAAAGTATTGCTTTTGTTGATAGTTAAATTTAGATCTAAATTTATATTTTGTTGTATATTTGCAGAAAAATAAATACCAAAAACTTGGTTTTGATAGACTTGTTTAGGTACGTTTGAGGTCGATAAAAGTAGATCAGTAACTCTAATTTCTTGATATACTACCGAGTCATCAAGATTAAAACTATCCTCATCAGTTGGTGCTATGCTTTTAAGATAATCAAGGGTGATATGTTCTTTGTTTAAAATTTGATTTTCAGTGTAAGCTTTAGGAGCGATCTCTTTAGCAGAAGTAGGGCGCATACTTTTTAAAAACTCAAGATCCGAATCTTCAGCAAAAAGTGCTCCTATAAAAAGTAAAAGACCAACCAAAATTCTCATTTAAAGAAATCCTTTTAGTATCTTAATTCCGTCACTACTACCTAAAATTTCATCATTAGCTCTTTGAGGTTGAGGCATAAATCCAAATATTTTTTTATTTTCATCACAAACTCCGGCTATGTTGTCTACTGATCCATTTGGATTGTTATCATTTCCAAAAGCATCGCAGTATGTAAGTAAAACTTGCTCTTTGTCCCAAATTTTTGGCAAAATAGAGCTGTCTAAATAGTAGTTTGCGTAAGCACTAGATATAGGCATATTTAAAACTTCACCAACTTTGCATCTACTTAGTAATTTGTTTGAGTTAGAAGCTACTTTAAAATGTTGAAATTTAGAGATACACTTCAAATTTATATTTTGATTTGTCGCCCCAGGAAGTAAACCTAGCTCTAGAAGCAGTTGAAAACCATCTGATATACCAACTATGTAACCACCTTTTTTAGCATGATCAAGAAGAGAGTTTATGATAGGACTATGTTTTGCTATCGCGGCGGGTCTTAAGTAGTTGCCATAACTAGCACCACTAGGTAGTATGACTAAATCAGCATCTACTTTGTCTTGCTTATGCCATAAAATTTCACTCTTATAACCAAGATCATCAAGAGCAAATTTTGTCTCTTCAAGTGAGCTTGTGCCTGGAAAATTTAAGATAGCTATCTTCATAAAACTATCTCATACTCTTCTATTACGCTATTTACAAGAAGCTTTTCACACATCTTTTTAACTTCTTCTTTGGCTTTGTTGCTATCATTTGTATCCATGTCAAAAACTATCTGTTTGCCGATCCTGACGTTATCTATATTGTTAAAACCGATTGTGTTAAGAGCGTGCTGTGTCGCTTTGCCAGCAGGGTCTAAAACACCTGCTTTTAGTTGGATGTTTATTGTTACTTTCAAAATTAACCTCTTTTAGTTTAAAATTCTTTTTAGAACTTCTTCATACGCTAGTTTTACGCCACCTATTCCTTGCCTAAATCTATCTTTATCAAGCTTTTCATTTGTTTTCATATCCCAAAAGCGACAACTATCAGGACTTATCTCATCAGCAAGCAAAATATTACCATTTTTATCTTTTCCAAATTCTATCTTGAAGTCAACAAGCTTAAGACCTTTGCTAGCAAAAAATTCCTTTAAAATTTCATTTATTTTGCGAATTTCATTTTTTAAGTATTCAAGCTCTTCTTTGCTTTCAACACAACCAAGTATAAGGGCATGTTCGTCGTTTAAAATAGGATCACCTAAATCATCATCTTTATAACAAATTTCAACTAGAGTAAATGGAAGAACCGTGCCGTCTTTAATGCCAATTCTTTTTGTAAGACTTCCTGTTGCGATATTTCTAGCGATCACTTCAAGAGGGATGATATCAACCTTTTTAACAAGTTGATGATTGGCATCTAAACGCTCTATAAGGGCTGTTTTGATACCTTTGCTTTCTAAAAGCCTAAAAATCTCTGTGCTTATCTTGTTGTTAAGCTCGCCTTTGCCAACTTCTTCAGCTTTTTTCTCACCATTAAAAGCGGTTAAAGAGTCTTTAAATTCAGTTATCAATAGATCATCTTCGCCTTTAACACTCCACATTCTCTTAGCTTTACCTTCGTATAGTACATTATCTTTTGTCATCTAAATTTTCCTTTGTTAAATTTAATACTTTTATAACATCAACAGCTGTTTTTAACTGAATATCGTTATAAAGTATGGATTGTGTAATGATTTTCTCATCATCTTTTTTCTCTTTGTTTTGTTCTTCTACTTTTTCTACAACTTTATCTTTTGTGCTGTTATTTTCTATAATATCTATCTTTTCAAGCTCAGTTTCAAGGTGTTGTTTTAGATCAGCTTCTTTATAATTAAAAGTATTTTCGTTGTTTGGCACAATGCCTGGATAAACTACTAAATCAGGAATAACTCCGGTGTTTTGTATAGTTCTTCCGCTTGGTAAATAATAACGCGCTATAGTCATTTTAATAGCCTCTTTTTGACTTAGAGGAAGTATGATTTGAACACTACCTTTGCCAAAAGTATTCTCACCTATTACCACAGCTCTACTAAGATCTTGCAGTGCACCACTTACTATCTCACTAGCACTTGCTGAACCACCATTAACAAGGACAACAAGAGGTAAATTTGTAATTTTTTTACTAGAATTTGCACTATATACTATGTTGTCTTTTTCGTTTCGTCCTTTTTGAGAAACTATAACTCCATCATCAACAAATAGGTTTGTAAGTCCGATAGCTTGATCAAGTAGTCCACCTGGGTTGTTTCTAAGATCTAGGATTATACCTTTAGCACTATTGTTGCTTTTTATAAATTTTGTTGCCTCACTTGTTACTTTTTGATCAAAATTTGTAACTCTTAAGTATAAAATATCTTCATTTTCTATATCTTTTGCATAAACTGAGTCAACTTTTATAATATCACGTTCTATTTCAACATCAAAAGGCTTTGCTTCTCCTTTTCTGTAAATAGTTATAGTTATCTTGGTTTTTGGGTCACCTCGCATTTTGCTAACTGCTTCTTCAAGTGTGATATCAAGAGTTGCTTCACCGTCTATACGAAGAATCACATCGTTTGGTTTAACTCCTGCTTTATCAGCTGGAGTTCCTTCGATAGGTGCGATAACGGTTAAAGCGCCGTCTTTCATACCAACTGTTATCCCAAGACCTCCAAATTCTCCTTCAGTTTGTACCTTTGTATTTTCAAAAGCTTTTTCATCTAGGTAGGCAGAGTGTGCATCAAGGTTGCTTAAAAGTCCAGAGATAGCTTTGTTTATAATCTCTGAAAAAGTTAACTCATCTGCATAACTACTCTCGACTGTTGAGATAACGCGTGTAAATTTTGCTAAGCTTTCAAGTTTTGTCTCTTCTGTTTCTGGTTTTTTAGGTTCTTCTTTTATTTCGTTTGTATTTAGGCTTACTGTCATCATCAAGGCAACTAAGCAAGAACTAAATTTTACAAATTTATTATTTTTTATCAACTGTTTTCTCCATATAGGTTTTAGCTAAGGTTTGATTTTACCATAATTGGGTTAAGAATTTGGTTAATTTTGCAAATTTCTTACAAATTTTTGCAAATATCTAAAACAGCTATAAAAAACTAATAAATTCTGAATATAAATT
>JAAYFN010000049.1 GCA_012728225.1 Campylobacter sp. | reverse complement strand
TCAGGAATTTCAACTTCAAACTTCTCTTCTAAAGCCATTATAAGCTCTACAACATCAAGAGAGTCAGCACCTAAATCTTCTATGATTTTTGATTCTATCTTAACCGCATCAGGGCTAACACTAAGTTGTTCTACAACCACATCTCTTACATCTTCAAATACTGCCATTTCAGCACTCCTTAAATAAAATGTTTATATTTTACAATATATATGCTTTTGTTTAAGTTAAAAACAAAACAAAAGTATACCAAAATTTTATAGAATTTAACATAAAACCTTGATATTTTACATATAAAGACCGCCATTAACCTTTAAAACCTCCCCTGTTATGTAATCTGAGTTATCACTTAACAAAAATGCCACTGCGTTTGCCACATCAGTTGATGAGCCAAATTTTTTAAGAGGTATCGCACTCTCATAAGATGCCCTTACCTCATCACTTAATGCATCTGTCATATCAGTAGCAATAAATCCCGGCGTTACGCAGTTAAAACGGATATCTCTGCTAGCTCCTTCTTTAGCAAAACTTTTGCTCATAGCTATCATACCACCCTTGCTTGCTGAATAGTTAACTTGTCCTGCATTTCCCATTTCGCCCACGATAGAGGAGATATTTACAACTGAACCAAAACGCTTTTTGCTCATCACTTTTAACGCCTCTCTTGAAGATATAAAAGCTGAGGTTAAATTTGCATCTATAACATCAGTAAAATCCTCAGTTTTCATGCGAAGTGCGAGTTTATCTCTAGTAATTCCTGCATTATTTACAAGATAACTTAACTCACCATCACTTTCAACTATCAAATTTATAGCCTCTTTAACGCCTTCTTCATCAGTAGCATCAAACTTTATAACCGCGCCATCTCCTCCATCTGCTTTAATGCCTTCTAAAAGATTGTCTGCAATATCTGGATTTGAACGATAATTTATCCACACTTTAAGTCCATAACTTGCTAAAACTTTAGCTATCTGGGCACCTATACCTCTGCTTGCTCCTGTGATAAGAACATTTTTACCACTAAATTTCATAAGTCTCCTTTTATAAATTTTAATTTAACAATTCTACTAAATTTTGGTAAATTTAAAAAGTGGCTAAAATCTGCAAATCCTAGCTAAGTAATAAAAGATTGATTTTTATAAAATAATATATAAAATAAAAATGGAATTTATGAAGCCATAAATTCCAAAAATATCTACATGCTAGCCAAGCCAAGCCAAACCCTGCAAGTAGCAAGAGTAAGTATCCAAGCTACCACAGCGATAACTATCGAGCTAACTTCTCTTCTTTTAATAGCTTGAATCGTGGTTATTATAGTAAGGATTAAAGCTAGTGGAACAAAGACAATGCCTAAAAAGAAAATTCCAATTATGGCAAAAACTATCGCCAAAATTCCAACTACGTTACTTTTGCCCTTAACAACAACTATTTTTTCATCAGACATTATTTCCCCTTTATAATAAAATCCACAAATTATAGGGGGGGGGATGAATAAAAAGTAAACATAATACTTACAATTTATAAATAAATTTATAAATCTACGCTGCTTTTTTATCTAAAAAAGTGGCTCATCCATCTGACTTGGAATTTCAAGATCCATAAGCTTTAAAACAGTTGCTGCAACGTTGCTTAATCCGCCATCTTTAACGCTTTTTACTCGCTCATCTACGATAAAGCAGTAAACATCAAAAGTTGAGTGATTTGTCACAACTTCGCCATCCTTTGCCATAAGCTCGCAATTTCCATGATCTGAAATTTGCATATATGAGTAGCCATTTTTCTTTGCCTCTTTTAAAATTTCGCCCAAACACTCATCCACAGCCTCTACTGCTTTTACTGCTGCGGCAAAATTTCCAGTATGCCCAACCATATCGCCATTTGCGAAATTTACCACGATGAAGTCCTCTCCTGACTGCATTCCTTTTATCACTGTATCTTTTACCTCATAAGCACTCATTTCAGGCTTTTCGTCATAAGTTTTGACCTTTGGACTTGGTATTAAAATGCGAGTTTCGTTTAAACAAGGCTCCTCTTTTCCGCCATTAAAGAAAAATGTCACATGAGCGTACTTTTCAGTTTCAGCAGTATGAAGCTGTGTAAGTCCTGCTCGGCTTATAAGTTCACTTAAAGTGTCAGTTATACTTTCATTTTCTATAATCACTGGAAACCTAAATTTATCATCATACACGCTCATTGTAACGATATTTGGGCAAAAGCTTTGACGCGTAAATTCGCTAAATTTCTCTTCTCCTAATGCACTTACTATCTGTCTTGCACGGTCATTTCTAAAATTTATAAAGACTACACCATCACTACTTTTAATACCGCCAAAATTTATAAAACTAGCTGGCTGTATAAACTCATCTGTTATATCTTTAGCATAAGAATTTGCTAAATATTTGCTTGGTTTTAAATTGACTAAATTTTTATTTTCAGCGATGACTTTATAAGCTATTTGAGTTCTATCCCACCTTTTATCTCTATCCATCGCGTAAAATCTACCACTTATCGTGGCTATTTGTGAACGTTTTTCAAGAGCAGATATAAACTCAAGTCCGCTTACCGGACTTACATCACGACCATCTGTTATAGCATGAGCGAAAACTTCACAACCACTCTTTACTGCCATATCATAAAGCGCATCAAAATGCCTTAAATGCGAATGAACACCACCATCACTATATAGCCCTATAATATGAATTCTTTTATGCTTTTCAAAGAGTTCTTTTAACACTTTTTTATCTTTTAGTGTATTATTTTCAAGCTCTTTATCGATCTTTACTAGGCTTTGATATAAAATTCTCCCCGCTCCTATAGTCATATGCCCTACTTCACTATTGCCCATTTGCCCTTTAGGAAGTCCTACTGCAAAAGCTGAAGTTTTAAGTAAAGAATTTGGAGTATTTTTAAAAAGCCACTCATATGTTGGTTTTTTTGCAGCAGCAAAAGCATTATTTTTAGAACTTTTATTGTGTCCAATACCGTCAGTTATCACTAAAATCATTTTTTTTGTCATAATTTTCTCTCTTTTTCGCAAAATTTCATTTTTAAAATAATATCTAAGCAATATTATAGTAAAATTTCTCTTTGATTTAGTAAAGGTAAATTTAATGTTTTATTATTTGTATGAAAATTTTGGTATAAATATCTTCGGCTATATAACAGCTAGAAGTGGTGCTGCGTTTTTTATAGGGTTTTTTATAACTGTTTTTGTAATGCCTAAATTTGTCCATTGGGCTAAATTTAAAAAAGCAAATCAGCCCATATATGAACTTGCTCCCAAAAATCATATGTCTAAAAATCACACTCCTACAATGGGTGGTATAGTATTTATGTTAAGTGCAGTAGTAGCAACTCTACTTTGTGCAAAACTAACAAATACCTATATTCTGGGTGCAATATTTACTATCGTTGGGTTTACAATGATAGGCTACATAGATGATATATCAAAAGTTTCTAGCAAATCAAATCATGCAGGACTTAGCCCTAAAGCTAAATTTCGTATGCAAGTTATACTTAGCTTTGGTATTGCACTATATC
>JAAYFN010000048.1 GCA_012728225.1 Campylobacter sp. | reverse complement strand
TCTTTTATTACTTCAGGATAAGTAGTATAAAGTTCTCCATAAAGAATACATTTATTTTGTCCATTATCCGCTAAATCATTTTTTGATAACCCTTTACCTTTTATAGATATAAAAATATCACTCAACTTTTTTTCATCCCACTCCCCACTAAACTCTTTAAATCTTAGTTTTGGTACATTTATATTTTTACTCATTAATCAATCCTAAAACGGTGTAGGAATGCCAAGCTGATTGCAAAAAGCTTCTATCGTCTTATCTGTTTGTTTCATACTGATTTCAATCTCTTTTAACTCTTTTGAGACTTTATCTATATCTATAATCTCCTCTTCTTCAAATGTATCTACATATCGTGGGATATTTAGGTTGTAGTCATTTTCTTTAACTTCATCAAGTAAAGCAACATAAGAGTATTTATCTACTTGTTTTCTACTTTTATAAGTAGCTATGATTTTATCGATATTATCAGCTGTTAGGTAGTTTTGATTTTTGGCTTTCTCAAACTCATTTGATGCATCAATAAATAAAATATCCCCACTATGCTCTCTGCACTTTTTAAATACCAAAATGCAAGTTGGTATTGATGTTCCATAAAAGATATTTGAAGGAAGTCCAATAACTGCATCAAGATAGTTTCTATCTTCTATCAAGTATTTTCTTATATGTCCCTCAGCTGCTCCTCTAAACAAAACTCCATGTGGTAGTACAATAGCCATTGTTCCATTATCATCAAGATGATAAAGCATATGTTGAACAAATGCAAAATCAGCTTTAGATGCAGGTGCTAATCTTCCATATTGGCTAAATCTATCATCATTTAAAAATAGTGGATTTGCACTCCATTTAGCACTAAAAGGAGGATTTGCAACAATAGCTTCAAATCTATGTTTTAAATGTTGTGGGCGTTCTAGTGTATCTTCTTGCTTGATATCAAACTTTCTATAATGAACATCATGCATAATCATATTCATACGTGCTAGGTTATAAGTAGTTCTATTTAACTCTTGACCGTAAAAATTTGATACATCTTCAACCTCTTTGGCAACTCTTAAAAGTAGTGAACCACTTCCACAAGTTGCATCATAAACTGATTTTAATCTACTTTTTCCAACAGTTACAAGCTTTGCTAAAATTTTAGAAACTTCTTGAGGAGTATAAAACTCGCCTGCTTTTTTTCCTGCACCTGCTGCAAATTGTCCTATTAAATACGCATAAGCATCACCAAGAACATCTCTATCGTGATTTTTTAGTTCAAAATTAATATTATCAAGATGATATAAAATTTTTGAGATTAATTTATTTTTTGCTTCTTCCGTTCGTCCTAATTTTGTGCTTGTTAAATCTAAATCTTCAAATAGGTCTCCAAAATCATCTTCGCTTTCTGTTCCCATAGTTGAAGTTTCTATATGTCTTAATACTTGAGTTAAATCATCTAAAATGAAGTTATTGTCTTTACTATTTCCTTTTTTAGCAATTGCAGAAAATAGCTCATTTGGTTTTAAAAAGTAACCAAGTTGCTCAAGACAATCATCTTTTAAACTCTCTAAAATCTCTTTTTCTTCATCTTTGTTTTCATCAAGATTTCTAAATTTAATCTCATCTTCTTTTAGTAGTTCATTTGTAAAGTTTTCAATTTTTTCAGAAAGATATTTATAGAAAATAAACCCTAGAATATAATCTCTAAACTCATCGGCATCCATTTTTCCTCTAAGCTCATTTGCTATATTCCATAGCTGTAATTCTAGTGCTTTTTTATTCTCTTCACCCATTTTATTTATCCCCTAATGTTTATGTTGATTGGATTTGTTTTTATTGTTTAGCATAGATTATACTTTTTTATTACTTCTTTTAGAGTTAAGATTTTATTTAAAAACAATATATAACGATGCAACTCATTTTATTACGCTTAATAAATATATTTTACAATAGTACCTTTTTTTCTACATAATATATCAAGTTTTGTAACAATTAAAATATCACCTCTTTTCAATTTGCTTAGAGTATCATCAATTAATATATTATTTTTATTTACATATTCAAATATTTCATATCTTTGATTTTTTAATGACTGAGTAAATGTTGGTACTCTTGCATATCCATAAAATATAGAATTTCTTATAGTTTATCCTTCCTAAGTAAGCTTAAATGTCATTATTGTAACTAAACTATGCATACATGTCAATTTTAGTATCACAATATAACTTTAGAAATAGTAAGTATAAAAACATTTAAATTACTATTTTATAGTGTAAATAATCTCTGTTTTTAATTTTTGTTTTTTAATTTCTTTAAAAGAGAGATTTTCAAACTCCATATTCATTAACTCTTTTATGCTTTGAATATTGTTTTGAGCTAATAACCTTAAGATGATTCCTCTGTAAGCTTTTGCCCAATGACTTACAACTTTATCATCTTTTATAAATTTCATTGTTATGTGTGGTTTATTTATTTTATAAAATTTTTCATAAAATCCAGCTCTTAAATCAAGTATATCATCATCTTTAAGATACTCATCTAATGCATCAGAAAAATAATCATTATAAAACTTTTCTAATGCAAAATCTCCAATCTTTTCATTTTGTTTTAATTTATAATCCGGTATTCCTTCATCTCCTGCAAGAATTGGGCCCATTAAATTAGAAAAAATAATTACATTTTTATCAATATATGATCTACGAATATCTGTTATAGTTGAATAATCTAAATAATCAAAAGCAACTCCATTATATCTTTCTATCGCTTTCATTATTCCTTTTTTAAAAAGATTTCCTTTGTAGTAATTTATAATATCTTCTTTTTTTACTCCAAATAATTTTTCTAATTCTTTATTTGTTGCTGTATCGATATATTTTTGATACTTATTAATTACTTCTAATCTTTTTTCAAATAACTCTGGAAAGATAAAACTACTTTTGTTAATTTCTTTGCTCTCTCCTCCTTTAAGCTTTGTCTGACTTGATGAAAATAGGATTTTCATTTATATACTCCAATTTTTGGTTCATGATTAAATTATTTATAGTAGTATCTTATATAAACTAAAATAAATAATAACTTAAGTTTTGAGTGTTAAAATAATAATATTATAAATATAATTAATCCAAACTAAAGACGAGATGTTAAATGCTAAAGATATACTTGATTTAAGAGTTGAATTTTATGATAAATTTTACCTCTCAAGCGTACCTTATATGAGACTTAAATTTATAAAAGATGGTAAAGTAGTTAGTTGTTGGGCTAAAGTATATCGTGGTATAGCTTTAAAACATATCTCAGAAAATAATGTATAACGAGTTTGACAATCTTGCGTTGCCAAATTTATAACTTTTAGAAATTAAAAAATCAAGTTAAAAACTGAAATAAACTACTTAATACGTAAAGTTTAAAAAATTTTATATATAAAGCAACATATAAGATTAAGAAAAATTTAAGCAAATTCTACTCTTTTATCACTATAAATTTTGATAAATTCACCTAAATTTAGTGACAAACAACGAAATTTAGGAGTAAAGGTATTGTTTTTTATAAAAAAGTATTGTAGAATAGCAATACAAACTTCTTAAGAAAAGGATGCTTCATGAAAAAAGCTGATTTTATAACCGCGGTTGCCGAAAAAGCAGGTCTATCTAAAAAAGATACTGAAAGTGCAGTAAATGCTGCTCTTGGAGTTATACAAAAGTGCCTAGTAAATGGTGACTCAGTAAGCTTCATAGGTTTTGGCTCATTTGATGTTGCTACTAGAGCAGCTAGAGAAGGTAAAGTTCCAGGAACTAATAAAACCTATAAATCTCCAGCTACAAATGTAGTAAAATTTAGAGTTGGTAAACAGCTTAAAGACGCTGTAGCTGCTTCTAAAAAAATCAAAAAATAATACTTTGAGCCCTTTAAAGGGCTCAAATTTCAAACTGCACAGTTTGCTATAAACTTAAACTAATCTATTTTTACTTGTTATCTGTTATTTGTTTTTACACTTATAAATTATGCTTGAAATTTAGCTAAATTTCAAAATTTTTAAGTATAATAAACTCTTTACTTGACAAAGTATAACTGCCCGGATGGTGAAATTGGTAGACGCATCAGACTCAAAATCTGACGGAGGCAACTCCGTGCCGGTTCGATTCCGGCTCCGGGCACCATTTAAGATAATTTTATTACTAATTATAATTTCTAAGTAAACACAAAATACAATTTTTTAGCTGATACAGATAATATGAAATACAATAAAACTACTTTTCTTTGATGGCACTTTTTGGCCTAAATATCTTCATTGTGCTCTCATCTGTTTGGATATATCTCCCACCTATTAAATCTATACAGTAAGGTATAGCAGAAAATACCGGCTCTAAACACTCACGTATCGCTTTTGGTTGTCCTGGAAGGTTTATGATAAAGGTATTTCCCCTAACTCCAGCTATTTGACGCGATAAAATCGCTGTTGGGACGTATTTAAGACTATGAGCTCTCATCTGTTCAGCAAAACCAGGGAGTATCTTTTCGCATACTAAACTAGTTACTTCTGGTGTGATATCGCGCTGTGCTGGACCAGTACCACCAGTAGTTACAACCATATCACAACCTATATCATCACATAATTTAAGTAAATTTAATCTAAACATCTCCTCATCATCAGGTATAACTTTGTAAAAATACTCTATATCATTTAACACCCACTCATTAATCAGCTCTTTTATAGCCTTACCTGATTTATCATCATATTCGCCTATGCTTGCTCTATCGCTTAGAGTAATTATTCCGATCTTAATTTTATCCACACTTACTCTCCACCTTCTTTTAACAACATCTCTCTAACTTTAACTGATGATATAGTTTCATAAGCAAAAATATGCTTAGAAATATCAACTAAAGCAACTTGCATAGTTGCTAAAAATTTACTAACTTCACCATAGTTTTTAGAGATGAGCTTTTCTACATCTGCTTGGCTTGGCAAAATTTCACTACCCATAGCATACTCATAGACCATCTTATTGGCTAAAACTATGACTTTACTCATATCTGATTTTGAGTTGCTAAAAACATCATCTTTGTAAATTTTAAGTGCTGAAATACCACTTAAATACACCTTTAGTTTGTTTTCTAAAGCTGTTTTTGACTCTATTTCAATATCATCATTTAAAAAATCATCTTCAAGTAAATTTATCTTGTTAAAATTGACATTGTACCAGTATGCACTAAGCGCTTTAGCTCCTTGATATAAAGCTTGGATCTCTTTTTCTTCTTCACTTAAAACAAGATCTTTTTTCTTGCCAACTAAAACCTTGTTTTTAACCTGTTCAAAGTCACAAAGCTCTAACAACCCACTGCCTCTTTTAAGAGCGTTTAACATCGCTTCATTTACAAATGTTGCAAGCCCTGCTCCACTAAAACCTACACTCATGCGTGAAAGTTTACCTATATCTAAATCATGATTTTTGCCATTTAAATGAATTTTAAGTATTTCTATGCGGTCTTTATAGTTAGGAAGTGAGATATGAATCCTTCTGTCAAATCTTCCTGGACGAAGAAGAGCATCATCTATCATCTCTATTTTGTTTGTTGCTGCAATGACTATAACTCCACTATTTTCTTCAAAACCATCCATCTGTGTTAAAAGTTGATTTAACGTGACTTCTCTTTCGTCGTTGCCACCACCACCTCTACTTTTACCAACTGCATCGATCTCGTCTATAAATATTATACTTGGAGCGTTTGACTTAGCATTTGCAAAAAGCTCTCTTACGCGTTTTGATCCAAGTCCTACATAGATCTGAGAGAAATTTGATCCATTTTCATAGTAAAATGGCACTCCAGCTTCGCCTGCTACAGCCTTAGCGATGAGAGTTTTACCAACTCCTGGAGGTCCTGACATAAGTACACCTTTTGGTAAGTTTATGCCAAAATTTTTATATTTAGAAGGATTTTTAAGAAAATCAACTATCTCTGTTAGCTCATTTTTAACTTCATCAATCCCTGCTGCGTCACTAAATTTAATATTTGATATCACAGGTTTGAAGATAAAATTTTCACTATTTTGACCGCTTAAAGGTTGACTTTTTTGCTCTAGAACTGTTTTTTTGGAAGAAGGTTTATAGATTAATCTATCTATTATAAAAATAAGTAAAAAAACTATACCACAAAACAGTATAAACTCAAGCCAAAAAGGTGTTTCATTGTCTTTATAAATTTTAGTAACTCTAAAAAGCTCTTCTATATCAATAGCATCTTCTAAAACTACATACTCTTTACCATCATATGTAAGATATACTTTGCCCTCATCTAATCTAGCACTACTTATAGCTCTATTTTCTAAAAGAGAGTTATAGTCAACTC
>JAAYFN010000047.1 GCA_012728225.1 Campylobacter sp. | reverse complement strand
ATTTGAGGCTTTGTGTGAGTTTTTAGCTGAAATTTGCAAAGTTTATGAAGTTATCTTGGTAAGTTCAGGTGCCATTGCAGTTGCTAGAACTATTGTCGATATCAAAAAAGATAGCATTACTAATCGTCAAGCTTTAGCTGCTATTGGTCAGCCATATCTTATGGAAATTTATGAAAATTTGATGAAAAATCATTCCATAAACGTAGCTCAAATTTTACTTACTGCTAGTGATTTTGATTCGCGTAAAAAAACCCTTTTTGCTAAAAATGTAATCGAAAAACTCTGCGAATATAAAATTTTACCTATTATCAACGAAAATGATACTATTGGTATTGAAGAGATTCTTTTTGGAGATAACGATCGATTAAGTTCAAGTGTAACACACTACTTTGGTGCGGATTTGCTTGTTATTTTAAGTGATATTGATGGTTACTATACAGCTGATCCAAGAGTTGATCCTAAAGCTAGAATAAGAAGTCTTGTTAATCATATCACAGAAGAAGAATTATCTCAAAAACCACTTCCAGGAAGCTTGGTCGGTAGTGGTGGGATCGTTACAAAGTTAAAAGCTGCAAATTTCTTACTTGAAAGAGGTTCTAGTATGTTTTTAGCAAGTGGATTTGATTTAAGTGTAGCAAGAGATTTTTTACTCAAAGGCAAGCAGACAGGTGGTACTCTTTTTAAGGCGGAGCTTTGAGAGTTGTTTTTATGGGCACACCTCAGTATGCAAAGGTAATACTTAAGGCACTTTTAAAAGAGAAAAATATTGAAGTAGTTTGTGTTTTTACTCAGCCTGATAAACCTGTTGGTAGAAAAAAAGTCCTAACTCCGCCGATTGTGAAGAGTTATTTAGTAGAAAATCACCCAGAAATTCCAATTTTTCAGCCTAAAAATTTAAAAGATAAAAGTATTAAGAGGAAAATTTCTACTTTTAAGCCAGATTTTATTGTAGTAGCGGCATATGGTCAAATTTTGCCAGTAGAGATTTTAAATATCGCAACTCCTATAAATTTGCATGCTTCAATTTTGCCAAAATTTAGAGGCGCAAGCCCTATACAAGAGGCTATTTTAAGTGGTGATAAATTTAGTGGTGTTACAGCTATGCTTATGAGTCAAGGACTTGATAGTGGCGATATGTTGGCGTTTTCTTATCTTGAGATATCAGATTTAAATGCTCAAGAAATTTTTGATAACCTATCTATAAAAGCAGCAAATTTAACTATAAAAGTTCTTAAAAATTTTGATAAAATTTTACCAATTTCTCAATTTAGTGGGCTAAGCTCAAAGTGTGCGAAAGTTAAAAAAACAGATGGATTGGTTAAATTTAGTGATGATATAAACTCTGTAATGTATAAATTTAGAGCTTATTTTCCATGGCCAGGTATTTTTTTAGAAAATGGAACTAAAATCTTACAAGCTAAATTTAGTGAAATTCTAGGCCCAGAAGGTGAAATTTTAGAAATTTTAGATGATAGTTTTGTAGTTGGTTTTAGTGGTGGAGGTTTAGAAATTTTAGAGATTCAAGAAGTGGGTAAAAAAGCTTTGAAGGCAAAAGATTTTATAAACGGTAAAAGGTTAAAACTTGGTGATAGAATTTATTGAAAGTATCAATTCAACTCAAGATATTTTGGTAAAAATGGTAAAATCCAACAAAGTAAAGCCACCTTATGCTATCGTAGCAAAATATCAAAGCTTAGGTGTTGGAAGTCGTGGGAATATCTGGGAAAGTGAGGGTGAGAATTTACACTTTTCATTTTGCATAGATAAAAATTCTCTCTCAGAAGATATTTTGCCTGAGTCTGTTAGTATATATTTTGCATTTATAATGAAAGAGTATTTAGCCAGTAAAGGTTCGAAGCTTTGGCTTAAATGGCCAAATGATTTTTATTTAGATGATAAAAAAATAGGTGGAGTTATAAGTAATAAAATAAAAAATACTTATATTTGTGGTATCGGTATAAATTTAGTTCAAAGTCCGACGTATGCGAAAAAGTTGGATATAGAAATTTCAGTAAATGACGTTGTTAAGGACTTTTTAGAATTATTAGAAAATAAATTTTCATGGAAGGAGATTTTTAGCAAGTTTTTGCTAGAATTCAAAATATCCAAGAATTTCACTGCACATATTGACGGCGAAATACATAGTTTAAAGGACGCCACACTCTGCAGTGACGGTTCTATTGTGATAAATAATAAAAAGGTATATAGTTTAAGATGAGTGAGGTTATAACTATCGCCAATCAAAAAGGCGGGGTTGGCAAAACAACAACAGCGGTGAATTTATCGGCATCATTAGCGGTAGCCGGTAAAAAAGTACTTCTCATAGATGTAGATCCGCAAGCAAACGCCACAACAGGATTAGGCTTTAGTAGAAATGACTATGAATATAACATATATCATGTTTTGATAGGTCAGAAGAAAATTTCAGACGTCATACTTCAAACTGAGATAAAAACTCTTGACATAGTTCCTTCAAATATCGGACTTGTTGGTATTGAACAAGAATTTTCAGAACAAGGTGGGAATTTTAAATTAGTTTTAAAAAATAAAATAGCTGATATCTTAGAAAAATACGATTATATCATCGTTGATTCTCCTCCAACTTTGGGAAGTATCACAGTTAATGCTCTTAGTGCAAGTGATAGTGTTATTATACCTATACAGTGTGAATTTTACGCTCTTGAAGGGCTTGCTCTTATCCTTAATACAATAAAAGTAGTTAAAAAAACAACAAATCCAAAGCTAGCTATAAAAGGCTTTTTGCCGACAATGTATAGCAGCCAAAATAATCTTTCAAAAGAGACTGTGGCAAATTTAAGACATCACTTTGAAAATAAACTTTTTAAAATCGACAATGAGCATGGATTTGTATTTGTTCCAAGAAATGTTAAGCTTGCAGAAAGTCCTAGTTTTGGTAAACCTGTTGTACTTTATGATTTAAAATCAGCTGGTTGCATAGCTTATCAAGATTTAGCTGATTGTATTATGGAGTAGAGATGGCAAAAACTAAGAAAAGTTCGTTAGGAAGAGGCTTAGATGCTATACTTGGCGATGTTGAAATGGCATATACCAAAGAGTTTGAAAGTGGAATAAATAGAGACCTTGTTATTGATATTGAGGTGGATAAAATTCGCCCTAACCCTTACCAACCAAGGATAAATTTTGATGAAGAGGCTCTTAGTGAATTAGGTGAGTCTATAAAAAGACACGGACTAATTCAACCAATAATTGTTTTTGAAAAAGATGGCGAATACACGTTAATAGCAGGTGAAAGAAGATTAAGAGCAACTAAAATTTTAGGTTCAAAAAACATAAAGGCAATAGTTGCAGACATTGAGTCTCAAAATTTAAGAGAGCTTGCTCTTATAGAAAATATTCAGCGTGAAAATTTAAATCCTATCGAGCTAGCAAACTCTTATAAAGAGTTAATCGATGAATATAAGATAACTCAAGATGATCTCTCAGACATCATCAAAAAATCTCGCTCGCAAATCACAAATACACTAAGACTTCTAAATTTAACAAAAGAGAGCAAAGATGCGCTTAATTTAGGTAAAATTTCTCAAGGTCATGCTAAGGTTTTAGTTGGGCTTAAAAGAGATGATGAGCATAAAATTTTAAATACTATCATTGGTCAAAGGTTAAATGTTAGAGATACTGAAAATTTAGTTAAAAGGTTAAAGAAGGGAGAAAAAACTAAAACTAAAGAGAGTATATCTAAAGAATTTAGAGAAAATATAGACATTTTAAAGACTAAACTTACTAAATTTGGGAAGGTTAGTATAAAAGATAGAAAAATTTCTATAGAATTTAGTAAAAACTCACAAATTCAAGATTTAATAGATAAAATAGACTAAATTTAGCTTCTTTTCATATATTTTAATGTAAAATGCAATGATTTTTTAACAATCAAGGAGAATGCGTATGATTTCGATAAGTTTCCCTGCATTTATCTTGACTATAGTAGTTTTCATAGCTCTTGTTGGATATCTCAACAGAAGATTATATCAACCTATGTTAGCTTTTATGGATGCAAGAGATGCAGCTATCAAGCGCGATGAGGAAGTGGCTAATAAAAATTTAGCTGAAGTTGACTCAGAGGCTAAAGAGATAGAAGAGATCCTTGCTAGAGCAAGAAATGAGGCAGCTGCCATCAGACAAGAAGGACTTAGTCAGATAGAAGCAGATGAGGTAGAAGAGATTCAGACTAAAAAAGAGAGTTTGGATAGCGACTTTAATAGATATTTAGAAGAGTTAAATAAGGAGAAAGAGGAGCTTAGAAGTGCTCTTGAGTCCAGTATTCCTGATTTTAGATCTAAAGTTAAAAATAGGTTGGCAAGGATATGATGAGAAGAATTTTATATATTTGTTTGCTTGTTTTGCCTACCATAGTTTTAGCATCTTCAGAT
>JAAYFN010000001.1 GCA_012728225.1 Campylobacter sp. | reverse complement strand
GAGTGGAACTCCCATAGCAAAACCCATTATAAAAAGAGCGCTTGCACCAAGTAATATATCACCTGTTCCTGCTATATAAATAAGTGCTCCTGCAAGAGGTGCTGCCACACAAGGTCCAACAACTAACGCTGATAAAAAACCCATTAAAAATACACCTAAAAGCCCACTACTTTCTTCGCTTTTTTTGGAAATCTTCCCTTGTAACCAAGATGGTATTTGTATCTGATAAAACCCAAACATACTAAAAGCAAGAGCAACAAAAACAAGTGCAAAAAAGATGATAATCCATGGAATTTGAAGTATACTTTGAAGACTAGTGCCAAGTAAACTTGCCAAAATTCCTATAAGCCCATAAGCTACTGCCATTGCAAAAACATATATAAAACTTACAGTAAAGCTTTTTTTTATGCTTCTTTTTTTATCATCTTTGCCACACTTAGCTATCAAAATAGATGATAAAATCGGTATCATAGGAAAAATACAAGGTGTCATAGATAAAAGTAATCCATATCCAAAAAATGTTAACAAAGTTACAAAAAAACTACCCTCACTCATACTTTTACTTATACTATCTTGCTCTGAAATTTGAGATAATTCATCATTTTTTTTATTACTAGAACTAGATAAAGTAGAAGAAAAATTTGTTTGCTCAGAGAGATTTTTAAATTTCACATTATAAAAAATATCATTTTTAGTTATATCATATCTATAAATTTGAGGACTATAACAAAATCCATTTCGTGCACAACCTACAAAATACAACTCAGCACTATAAGCATTTATATCACTTTTACTATTTAAAATAAGATCAGAAGGTACAAAAAGGTCAAATTTACCATCAAATACCATGCTATTTTTATATTTTTTAGGCTCAGGTAGAGTTAAAAAGTTACTTACATCACTTTCTTGAACTTTAAATTTAAGCTGATCTGCATAGATATAAACTCTCTCATCAATATCAAAATTTAGATATATCCCATCTTTACCAGCTGTTACTGTGATCTTAAATGCTTCATCGGCATCTAAAGGCTCAGCGAAAAGCTCTGCAAAAAATATAAAAAAAACTAGTAAAATTCTCATTAATCTCCTTTTATCGCACCATTTTATCTACTCTTAACTAATGTGTTTTAAATTTTAAAAAACTAATCAAAAACTAAGTAGAATTTATGTAAAATAGCGAATTATAAATATAAAGGAGATATTAATATGTCAAGAAAAGATAACAAATTAAGTTATAAAGACGAGTTAAAAAGTCTTCAAGTTGAACTTTTAAAAATGCAATATCATATAAAAGAGACAAATCAAAAGATTTTAATAATATTTGAAGGTCGCGATACAGCAGGAAAAGGTGGCACTATAAAGCGCTTTACGCAACATATAAATCCTAGGGGATGTCGTGTAGTTGCGCTTCCAAAACCAACTGATAGAGAAAGTACTGAGTGGTATTTTCAAAGATACGTTAAAGAGCTTCCAGCAGGTGGTGAAATAGTTCTTTTTGATAGATCATGGTATAACCGTGCTGTCGTTGAGCCTGTAATGGGGTTTTGCACACTAAAACAAACTGATGAGTTCTTAAAAGATGTTCCTCTTTTTGAGAAAATGCTTGTAAATTCAGATATAAAGATATTTAAAATTTTTCTAAATATCGAAAAAGATACACAAAAAAAACGTTTTGCTCAAAGGCGTAAAAACCCACTTAAAAGTTACAAAATTTCACCTGTTGATGAGAAAGCTCAAGAGCTATGGAATCAATACTCTATAGCTATATACAATATGTTACTTAGAACAAATTCTCAAGACGCTCCGTGGATTTTAATCGACTCAAATAACAAAGAAGAAGCTAGGATAAATGCTATTAAATCGGTTCTTTATGAGTTTGATTATCCTGATAAGGCTGATGAAGAACTATTAAAACCTAGTAAAAAAACAGTTTTAAATGTTGAAGATGCTCTTACCATGCTTGGTGATGCAATGAGTAATATTGATACAGAGAAATTTGAAAAAAAAATTAGAAATGAGATGAAAGAAAATCTCAACTAAGATAAACTTATAAGAAGCAAATCACCAATTATAGGATATATCATACTTCTTTGGTATTAATTATATTTTTATTTTACTAAAAATTTCAAACGCACTGTTTGTTTATAATATATTTTTAATATAGATATTTAAATTAAGATGTTAGAATTTTATCTATTAAATAAAACACAAGGATACATATGGCTAAAACACAGCTTTATTATGCAAAAAAAGGCGTTATAACAGAAGCTATGAAATTTGTGGCAAAAAGTGAAAATCTCGATGAAGAATTCGTTAGAAGTGAAATTGAAAAAGGCTATCTTATTATACCGGCAAATATTCATCATACAAATTTAAAACCAGTTGGTATCGGGAGTGCTTTAAAGTGTAAAATAAACGCAAACATTGGTTCTTCAAGCGTAAGTAGCAATATCAACGAAGAGATAGAAAAACTAAATATTTCTATAAAATATGGTGCAGATACAGTTATGGATCTCTCAACTAGTGGTGAGTTAAACGAGATAAGAAAAGCTCTTATAAACGCATCAACAGCACCAATAGGCACAGTTCCTATATATCAAATGGCTCATGACTTAAAAAATATACATGATCTTGATAAAAAAACTATCCTTGAAACGCTTGAGTTGCAAGCAAGACAAGGTGTTAGTTATTTTACTATACACGCTGGATTTAAGTTAGAATTTATGCCTCTTGTTGCAAAACGAAAAATGGGGATAGTTAGTAGAGGTGGAAGTTTAACAGCCTCATGGATGATGCATCACCACAAAGAAAATCCTTTCTATGAAATATTTGATGAAATTTGTGAAATTTGTGCTAAACATGATGTAGCTCTCTCTTTAGGCGATGGCTTAAGACCTGGATGTCTGTTTGATGCAACAGATGAAGCGCAAATTAGTGAGTTAAAAGTTTTAGGAGAGCTTGCAAAACGAGCTTATCAAAAAAACGTTCAAGTTATGATAGAAGGACCTGGACACGTTCCTTTAAATGATATAGAAAAAAACATTAAACTAGAACAAGAATTTTGCAATAACGCTCCTTTTTATGTTTTAGGACCTTTGGTTACAGATATAGGGGCTGGATATGACCATATCACAAGCGCTATAGGTGGCACTATCGCTGCTTATCATGGAGCAAGCATGCTATGTTATGTAACACCAAAAGAGCATCTTGGTCTACCAAATGCAGCAGATGTAAGAGAGGGACTTATAGCTCATAAAATAGCTGCTCATGCTGCTGATATTGCCAGAGGAAGAGTTGGAGCTATAGATAAAGACCATGCTATGAGTGATGCTAGATATAGTTTTGACTGGAACAGACAATTTGAACTAGCATTGGATCCAGAAAGAGCAAGAGAATACCATGATGAAAGTTTGCCAGGAGAAAGTTTTAAAACCGCTGAATTTTGTTCTATGTGTGGGCCTAAATTTTGTGCCTATAAAATAAGTAAAGAAGTCGCCTCTAAGACATGCGAACATTTTAAAGATAAATAAGAACTTAAATCATAAGGGGCGATTTGCCCCTTACTATATAACAACTACTCTACTTCAGCATCGATAACATCATCGTCATCTTTTTTATCGCTTTTAGCTCCACTTTGATTTTGGCTAGCATTTTGTTGCTCTTGAGCAGAAGCTGCTTTATACATCTCCTCTGTAACCTTACTTAAAGCACTAACTTTAGCATCGATCTGCTCTTTTGTAGCATTTTCATCTTTAAGAACTTCTTTAAGGTCATTTAACGCACCTTCAATTTTTGCTCTTGTATCACTTGGAACTTTCTCACCCATCTCATTTAGAGTTTTCTCGGTTTGATGAGCTATGCTGTCAGCTTGATTTCTAGTATCTACAAGATCTTTTTTCTTTTTGTCTTCTTCTTTGTGAAGTTCAGCATCTTTTACCATCTTATCTATCTCTTCATCACTTAAACCACTTGATCCAGTGATACGAATATCAGTTGCTTTACCTGTTGCTTTATCTTTAGCTGAGACAGTTAAAATTCCGTTTGCATCGATATCAAACTGAACTTCTATCTGTGGAACACCACGAGGTGCAGGCATAATGCCTTCAAGGTTGAAGTTACCAAGACTTTTGTTATCTCTTGCGAACTCTCTTTCGCCTTGTAAAACATTGATAGTAACCGCACTTTGATTGTCTTCGGCAGTTGAAAATGTTTGAGCTTTTTTAGTTGGTATAGTTGTCCCTTTTTCTATAACTTTTGTCATAACACCACCAAGTGTTTCAATACCAAGGCTTAATGGAGTCACATCTAGTAAAAGTAGATCTTTAACATCACCTTTAATAACAGCGCCTTGTATAGCTGCACCTATCGATACAACTTCATCTGGATTTACACTCTTGTTAAGCTCTTTACTTCCAAATGCCTTTTTAACTTCCTCACTAACTAATGGAACACGTGTTGATCCACCAACCATCACTACTTCAGCAATATCTGAGTTAGACACGCCTGCATCACTCATAACATTTTTTAAAGTTGTGATAGTTTTTGCTACAAGAACCTCTATCATGCTCTCAAATTTTGCTCTTGTGATAGTTTTTGTTAAGTGTTTTGGGCCATTTGCATCAGCTGTTATAAATGGTAAATTTACAGTTGTTTCCATAGCACTTGATAGCTCTTTTTTAGCATTTTCTGCCGCTTCCTTAAGCCTTTGCATTGCCATTACATCACTTTTCAAGTCAATACCACTATCACTTTTAAACTCAGCTAATAGAAAATCAATTAACTTGTTATCAAAGTCATCACCGCCTAAAAATGCATCTCCTCCTGTTGATAAAACCTCTACAACATTATCTCCTGTTTCAAGCACAGTTACGTCAAATGTACCACCACCAAGGTCATATACAACTATCTTCTCAGCCGCTTTTTTATCAAGACCATAAGCAAGTGCTGCCGCAGTTGGCTCATTTACTATACGCAAAACATTTAATCCCGCGATAGTTCCTGCCTCTTTTGTCGCCTTTCTTTGGCTATCGTTAAAATAAGCTGGCACAGTAATAACTGCATCAACAACTGGCTCTCCTAAATAACTCTCAGCATCTTCTTTTAATTTAATAAGAACTTTAGCTGAAATTTCTTGCGGAGTATAAACTTTACCGTCAATCTCCACTGCTGTAGCGCCATTTCTATCTACAACTTTATATGGTAACCTTTTTTGAGCCTCTTTTGCATTTTCCTCATTTATCATAAGTCCCATGATACGTTTTATAGAATATATAGTTTTGCTTGGATTAGTAACTGCTTGTCTTTTAGCAGTATCTCCAACTAAAATTTCGCCCTTATCTGTAAAAGCAACTATGGATGGAGTTGTATTTTTACCCTCTTTGTTTGGGATAATTTTACCCTCACCTCTCTCATAAATCGCAACCGCTGAATTTGTTGTTCCTAAGTCTATTCCTATAACTTTTGACATAATTTTCCTTCCTTAAATTTATTTTGCTACTACTACCATAGAGGGCCTAAGCACTCTATCTTTAAATTTGTATCCTTTTTGATACACCTGAACTATTTGACCTTTTTCATGATCACTACTTTCAACTATATTTATCGCATTGTGATATTCAGGATTTGCCTCTCCTTCATTATCTATAACCTCGATACCATTTTTTTGAAATACATCTAAAAATATATCTATACATCTATTAACACCATCTTTTATCAAAATAGCTAATTGATTGTCATTGACATCAACCTTAACTGCCTCCTCTAAAGCATCAATGATAGGAAGTAGGTCTTTAGCAAATTTCTCACTTGCATACTCGATTGCTACACCTTTTTCACGTTCTAAACGCTTTTTCATATTTTCAAAATCTGCATTTGCTCTATAAAATTTATCACTTAACTCATTAAGCTCATTTTGCAGTTTTTCAAATTCATTGTTATCATTTTCACAAGGTGTAGTTTCATAGTTTTCACCTATATCCTCGCTACTGAATTGCTCTTTTTTTATATCATCTTCGTTCATGCTGCCTCCATTACAATATCAAAAAATTTTTCCCAATCCTCATAAACACTCCCTGCACAAAGCATGGTTGCGTTTTTATCATTAAATTTAACCTCTCTTTTTACTCCCATAAATCCTCTCTCAAAAAGAGGCTCATAAGCTATATTTCCTCTCATAAAATTTATAAAATTTGGGTCAAGCAAGAGCTCAAATTTACTATCATTATATATCTCATAGGTTAATGTGGCATTAGCTGTAAAAAGC
This sequence comes from Campylobacter sp., assembly GCA_012728225.1. GTDB lineage: Bacteria > Campylobacterota > Campylobacteria > Campylobacterales > Campylobacteraceae > Campylobacter_B. The sequence continues at coordinate 511 of JAAYFN010000001.1, read as the reverse complement.
ACGTTAGCCCTTTTAAACATGGATAATTTTAGACGCAAATCACTTAAACCAATCTGCGAACAAACATGTTCAAGCTCATCTAAAGTTATACCTATCAAATTTAAAAAGAAATTAAAAACTTTCTCATCAAATTTTAGTATAAACTCACTTTCATCAAAATTCAAAATAATAAACTTATGTGAGTAATTAATAACCTCCTTTAAAGTTTGACTATTTTTTGGACTTATAAGACAGTAAATTTTAAATTTATCTAAAATTTCAGATAAATTTTCAGAATTACTGATCTTTATTTGATTATCAAAACTAAGCTTATTTTCCCAATAACGTTTCATTGCTTTTATAGTAGGTATACGCCCACTACTAACATGAAGTTGTTCTAAAGCGCCAATATCACTTAACTTTTTAAAATAAACTCTTATAGTTGAGGCTGGTATTTGATTATCCATCCTTAACCCAAGCCCAGCTGATCCAATAGGCTCATTTTCATCCAAATAAGCCTCTATTATATAGT
>JAAYFN010000046.1 GCA_012728225.1 Campylobacter sp. | reverse complement strand
TCAAGTTCTGTATCGTCGGTGCTTATTCTTTTTATGTTTTCTATCTCTATTTCGGTAATTTTTTTAGCTTTTATTGGCGTGCTTGATAATTTATTTGTAGTTTTTATGAATTCGATTTCACTTTGCTTTAATTCGACAAAAGAATCCCAAGCACCACAATCTGGGCATTTACCTACCCATTTTGCTTGCAAATTTCCACATGCAGAACACTCAAACATGGAATTTTTACTCTTGGCCATAAATTGCCTCTAAAAGAGTTTCTATAAATTCTTCTGAGTTAAACTCAACTAAATCCTCCATTTTTTCCCCAATACCTATATATAAAATAGGAAGTTCCAACTCTCTTGCTACACTAAAAAGTGCACCGCCTTTTGGTGTGCCATCAAGTTTTGTTATGATGACCCCATCGAGCTTTACTATCTCGTTAAATGCCTTAGCTTGAACGTAAGAGTTATTTCCTTGTGTCGCATCAATGATAATTATTTTACGGTGTGGAGCACCTTCTAAAGCACGGTTTGAAATTCTAACTATCTTTTCAAGTTCATTTGCTAGGTTTTTTTGATTTTGGAGTCTTCCTGCTGTATCTATTAAAACGTGATCAAAACCTTTAGCGACAGCTGAACTTATCGCATCGTAAGCTACACTAGCTGGATCATGTCCTTGATTTGTAGCAATTATAGGAATTTCAAGCTTTAAACTCCACTGTTTTAATTGTTCTATTGCGCCAGCACGAAAAGTATCACAAGCGCCAAGCATCACTTTTTTATCTCTGTTTTTATATAAATTTGCTAGTTTTGCTATTGTTGTGGTTTTGCCAGCACCATTTACACCAAGTACTAGCTCTACAAATGGCTTTTGATCTAAATTTATATTGTGATCATACATAAAATAAGTACTCATCACACGTTTTAAATCATCTCTTTTAATGTTATCATTTGGTGGTAGGTAATAGATGATTTCGCTAACTATCTCGTAGTCTACATCTGCCTCAAGGAGCATCTCCTCAAGTAGTTCTTTAGAAATTATAGCATCTTTTGGTTTTAAGGATTTTAGTGCTTGAGATGTTTTTTCAAGACCTTTTTTAAGGAAATTTATCATTGATCTACAACTCTTTCTATATCTTTAAAAAGCATCTCTTCAGGAACTATACCAAGATAGTGTCTATCATACACTCCATTTTTATCATAAAGCACCATATAAGGAATTCCTTTTATGTCGCCCATTGTTTTTGTTAGTAGCTCGGTATCTTTTGTGATATCGTAAGTTATGTTATGTTCTACGATAAAATCATCTAAGTTTTTATCTGATATAGGGTCATTTGTCAATACTGCGATGATTTTTAGTTTATCTTGAAAATTATTGTTTAGGTTGTTTAAAGGTTTTATTTCAGCTATGCAAGGCGGGCACCAAGTAGCCCAATAAATAAATAATGTAGCATGTTTTCCATTGCCCATATTATATCCATTTTCTTTTCTTGTCATATTAAAGCCCTCTCCATTTAAAAGTTTGATTGAAAAAGGGGCATTTAAATTTTGGCTAAGCTTAGCTTCTTTTTTTATAGAGATCTGAACTTTATCACCAGAGTCTTTTTTATCATCACATCCAGCTATAAATATCAACATAAAAACAATAAACAAATTTCTAAATTTCATTAAAACTCCTCAATATTTTAAAAATCAATGTATGATTATACCTGTATAAGCTAAAATTTCTGTAAATGGTGAAGATGAAAAAAGATTATTTTAGAAAAAGTGCTAAAATTTGCCTAAGAAAAGAGGTAAAATTTAGAGCTAAATGTGAGCATTACCGGGTTATTAAAAATTTAAAAATTTTGATTAAATTATACAAGTCAAAAAGAATTTTGATCTATATTCCAATGAAATTTGAACCAAATGTGTTACTTTTAAGGAGAGACTTAGCGAAAGATTTGGATATTTTAGTTCCATTTATGGAAAGTATCAGCTTAAAAATGGTAAACTTAAGACTACCTTTTTATAAGTCAAAATTTGGCGTAAGAGAGCCAAAAAATAGCAAAGCTTATAAAAAAAGGATAGATTTAGCCATAGTTCCTGTTGTTGGAGTTGATGGAAATTTGGCTAGAGTTGGTCATGGAAAAGGTTACTATGATATGTTTTTTAATGAGCTTGGATACAGACCAAAGATATTATTTGTAGGGATGAAAGATATGTTTATAGATGATATAGTTACATTCGAACATGATGTAAAATGCGATATTTACCTAACTCCAAAAAAAAACTATTTACGAGGAAGAAATGATAGAGATTTTAATAGGCTTAGGAGCCGGTGTAGCGGGAGTTGGAGGCGGATACTTAGTTGCTAAAAAAATAAATGAAGCTAACTACGAAATTTTTGTGGAGCAGGCTAAAGCAAAGGCAAAAGCTATAGAGTATGAAGCAAAAAGTGTCTTAAAAGATGCAAACCTTAGTGTAAAGCAAGCAGAATTTGATGCCAAAAAAGTTTATGAAGATAAAGAGAGCAAGTTACAAAAAGAGTATGATATAAAATTTAGTACTTTAGAAAAAAAAGAGAGAGATATAGACAGTCAAAGAGATATTTTATCTAAAAATGAAAAAGAGCTAGAAATTTATAAGAAAAATGCGAAAAGTACCTATGAAGAGGGCATAAATCTTAAAAAAAATTATGAGACTAAAGTTGATGAAGCTCTTAAAATTTTAGAACATGCAGCTGGTTTAACTGAAGAAGAGGCAAAAGAAGAGGTTTTAAAACGCGTTGAAGAAAAATCTCGTGGTGATATTGCTCATATCGTAAGAAAATATGAAGAAGAAGCAAAGCGTGAAGGCAAGAAAAAAGCTAACTATATTATAGCTCAAGCAACAACGCGTTTTGCAGGAGAGTATGCAGCTGAAAGACTTATAAATGTTGTTGATATTAAAAATGATGAGCTAAAGGGTCGCATTATTGGTAAAGAAGGCAGAAATATAAAAACTTTAGAGATGGTTCTTGGTGTAGATATCATCATTGATGATACGCCCCATGCTATAGTTCTTAGTAGTTTTAATCTTTATAGACGTGCTATTGCAACTAGAGTTATTGAGCTTTTAGTTGAAGATGGTAGAATTCAGCCTGC
>JAAYFN010000045.1 GCA_012728225.1 Campylobacter sp. | reverse complement strand
CGTTTATGATCTTGAGCAACAGGTAAACTTACAAAATTTTTACCATCACAAATAGCAAAAAAACTAAGTTCAAACCCATCTAAAAATTCCTCAACCACAACAACAGAACCAGCATCTCCAAAACTTTCACCGCTTAGCATCTGAGTAGCTGCTTTTTTAGCCTCATCTTTGCTAGTAGCGATTATCACGCCTTTCCCAGCACACAGCCCATCTGCTTTAACGACTATTTTTTCACTTGGCATATCATCAATGAAATTTGAAATTTCATCTATATTGTTACTGCTTAAATATTTAGCTGTTTTAATATTATTGTTGTGTAAAAAATCCTTCATATAAGCTTTGCTACTTTCAAGCTGAGACGCTGCTTTTGTAGGACCAAATATAGCTTTGCCATATTTTTGAAATATATCAACTATGCCATTAGTAAGAGGTTCTTCAGGGCCAACTATGGTAAGATCTATAAAATTATGTTTAGCAAATTTAGCAAGCTCATCAAGATCAAATATCTCAATATTTTCGCCAAGATTTTTAGTAGCACCGTTACCTGGAGCAAAATAAAGCCTATTTACAATACTTTCTTCTCTTAACTTACGCCCGATAGAGTACTCTCTACCACCACTTCCTATTATCAAAATATTCAAAAAAAGCTCCAAATTTTATACTTCAAACCCAAGTGAGCGGTGCGTATGTTTAATCGGCCCTAATAAAGCCAATCATGCAGCTAGAGCTTACCTTTAGGTCGCAACTTCTTACTTTTTTAAGCTCAAACAAAGCCACGTCACACCAGAAAACTACTTCACCACCATATAGAAAGTGTTGGACCATTATATTAACGCTACCAAGTCACCTAGGCATGTTAGGATTATACCAAATTTTGCTTAAAAGTTAGCTTCGTTTGATAAATTTTAAAAATTAAACTAAATTTTTAGCTATTTTAATACACTCTTCTATGCTCTGTGTTGAAGAAATAGTTAAATTTGGAAAGTCTTTTAAAAATTTTGCTGTTGCATCACCAATAGATATAATTTTATACTCATTATCTAAACTAAAATTTTGCTTAAACCCTAAAACATTTGATGGCGATGCAAATATTAAAATAGAGTTCTTTGGTGGCTTTAAATTTTGATTTAATTCATAATAAACTGTTTTGTAAGCATTTTGAGTTATCAAATTTATACCACTTTTTTCTAAAATTTTGTCCACATCTGAAACTGTAACTTCTGCTTTTGGAAAAAATGTTTTTTTACCATTTAAAAGCGGTGCTATCTCATAGGCAAACTCATTTCCATGAGAATTTTTAGCAGTATAAATTTGTCTAAATCCGAAGCTTTTTGCCTCTTTTGTCGAACCTTCACCTATACTAAAAACTTCTAAATTCAAAGGAATAATATCGTTAAATTTAAGAGATTTTATACTATTTTTTGAAGTTACCACAAGAGCATCAAAATCAATCAAGTTTATATTAAAATGATTAAATTTTATACCACAAACTTGCAAATGTTTTATGCTCTTATCTTCTGGTTTAGTATGAGATATCAGGTAAATTTCACCACTTTTTGCCATATTTTCCTCTAAATTTATCCAACCTACTCCCACTCGATAGTTGCAGGTGGCTTTGAACTTATATCATAAACTACGCGGTTTATACCATCAACTTCATTGATTATCCTCTTGCTTACATTTTCTAAAAGCTCATATGGAAGCTTTGAAAAACTTGCAGTCATACCATCACTTGCATCAACCACCCGCACACAAACTGCATTTTCATATGTTCGGTTATCACCCATAACTCCAACTGAGTTTACATTTAAAAGCACACAAAATGCTTGCCAAGTTTTATCATACCAACCGCTACTTTTAAGCTCTTGTCGAAGTATCACATCAGCTTTTCTAAGTAGTTCAAGACGTGGCTTTGTAATCTCACCCATAATTCTTATCGCAAGTCCTGGACCAGGAAATGGATGACGGAAAACTAAGTCCTTACTTAATCCCAACTCAAGCCCTAAAGCTCTAACTTCATCTTTAAAAATTTCACGAAGTGGTTCGATAAGCTCAAATTTTATATCTTTTGGAAGTCCGCCCACATTGTGATGACTTTTAATAGTTTTAGATGCACCACTAACACTACTTTCTATCACATCACTATAAAGGGTGCCTTGTGCTAGATATTTAACATCATTAAATTTATCTGCAACACGTTCAAAAATTCTAATAAAAGTCTCGCCGATAATTTTACGTTTTTGTTCAGGATCACTTACTCCTTTTAAAAGCGTTAAAAATATCTCGCTTGCATCTATGCTTATAAGATTTATACCTAATTTAGTTTTAAAAGTGTCACTTACTTGCTTAGCTTCATCTTGCCTTAAAAGTCCGTTATCTACAAAAACTACTATCAAATTTTCAGGCACTGAGTGAGCAAGAAGAGCTGCAACTACTGAACTATCAACACCACCACTTACTGCACATAGTACTTTATCATCTCCAACTTTTAACTTAATCTTTTCAATCGACTCTTTAGCAAAACTTCCAATATTCCAAGTGCTTTCGCATCCGCAGATATATTTAGCGAAATTTTTAAGAATTTTGCTACCAAATTCAGTGTGCACAACTTCAGGATGAAACTGAATAGCATAAATTTTAAGTTTTCTATCACCAAAAGCACAAAAAGGAGAATTTTCAGAACTTGCAAGCTCAACAAAATTTTCAGGTAAATTTGTAACTTTATCAGAGTGGCTCATCCACACTGTTTGAACTCTAGGAGTATCTCTAAAAATATCACTTTCGCCGACTAAATTTAAAGATGCTTTGCCAAATTCTTTCTGACTTGCTGGCACAACTTCACCTTCAAAATGGTGAGCGATCAACTGCATACCATAGCAAATTCCAAGTATCGGTAAATCTAGTTCAAATATCCCCTCATTTGGTATATAAGCGTCTTTAGCATAAACACTAGCTGGCCCTCCACTTAAAATAAGCCCTTTTGGGCTTTTAGCCTTGATATCCCCTAAACTAGCATTGTACGGCAAAAGCTCAGCATATACGCCTTGCTCTCTTAAACGCCTTGCGATGAGTTGAGTATACTGAGATCCAAAGTCAAGTATAATAATGTCTGCGGGTTTTATCTCTGTTTTCATTTTTATCCTTAGAAATTTTGAAATTTTGTAAATTTTATTTCGCGTTTAGTATAGCTAAATTTAGCTAAATTATCCACTAATTGTAACGTTTGACTCCCTTGGTGTATATACTGGCGGACCTTTATAGCCACAACCTATAACAAACATTAAGAGTAAAAGTGCTATAATAAGCTTATGAAAAGCACCAAAGATATAATTAAAGAAATTCATAGTTTTCCTTTGTACCGTGATAATGAGGACTTAAAAAATCTATTTAAGCTATTTAAGCCAACTCATCAAAAAGTCATAGCTTTCATTTACAAAAAAGATGATATTTTGATGATAGCTTGCAAACATCCACTAGGGCTACAAGAGCTTAAAAGAGATAGTAGCATAAAAACTATCAAAGAGTTATTAAAAACCTTCATAAAATTCACTCCTAACTCAAATTTGGACAAAATTTCAGATATAAAATTTTTTGTTGCTAGTGAGTATATGAAAAAATGGCAAAAAAGAGAGGATATACTTAAGATAAGTTTAAAAATTTCACCTTATTATGAAAAAAGTAGAGGGGAGTTTAAAAACAACTTACAAAACCCAAAAAATCACGAAATTCTTGAAGAGATAAGAGAGATAATACTTGCTAGAAAATGAAGTTAAAACTCTACCGAATTTGCCCGGAGTTTATGAGTATTTTGACTCAAATGGCAAACTTCTATATGTAGGCAAAGCTAAAGTGCTTAAAAACCGCGTTAAAAGCTATTTTTCCTTTACACCTAAATTTATCCCAAACCCAAAATTAAGTCCTAGAATTTCTAAAATGTTAAACGAAGCTACACACCTAGAATACATAGTCACAAAAAGTGAAAGCGATGCACTAATTCTTGAAAATTCATTTATCAAACAGCTCAACCCTAAGTACAATATCTTACTACGCGATGATAAAACATATCCATATATATATATAAATTTAAATGATGATTTTCCTCGTTTTGAGCTAACTAGAAGAGTTATAAAAGGCTCAAATATCCATTATTTTGGACCATATTTTAGAGGTTGTAGAGAGCTTTTAGAAATTTTATATATGCAGTTTCCTTTAGTCCAAAAAAAAGGATGTATAAAAGAGAAAAAAGCCTGTCTTTACTACCAAATAGGTCGCTGTAAAGCTCCATGCGAAGATAAAATTTCAGCAGATTCATATACAAATATAGTCAAAGATGGACTTAACGCACTAAAAAACCCAACATTAATGATACCAAATTTAGACTCTTTAATGCAGCGTTTAGCTAACAATGAAAATTTTGAAGAAGCGGCTAAAGTTCGAGATCACATAAGGCTCCTTAAAGAGATAGATGTAAAAGTTGAGGTTGACCTAGCAAAACTTGAAGACTTTGAAGTTATAGCTATAAATACAGTTAAAAATTTCATATGTTCGGTTTGGTTTAGTGTGCGAGATGGAAAGATAGCAAATTCTACTTTTAACATCACAAACTCTAAGACTAACGAATTTAGTGAGATTTCCGAAATTTATACTCAAGCAATACTTAATTATTTTCCTCCAAATACTCCAGTTACAGCACCTAGAATTTATACATATCACAATTTTAATGATGCAAATTTAGTAGCTGAAATTTTAAGTCAAAGACATGATAAAAAATTTAAAATTTCAGCACCAAAAATAGGAGAAAAGAAAAAGCTCGTAGACATAGCGTATAAAAATGCTGAAATTAACGCGCTTAAACATACTAAAACTTATAATTTTAACCTTTTAGAGGAGATAAAAGAGTATTTTAAACTAGAAAATTTACCTATAAACATAGAAGCTTTTGACAACTCTCACATGATGGGTCAAGCTAATGTTGGCGTTATGATAGCACATAATGAAAATGGTTTTTTTAAAGAAAATTACCGCCGTTCACACCTTAAAAATAGTAACGACTATGATCAAATGAGTGAGTTTTTAACCATGCGAGCTAAACGTTTTGACAAACTTAGTCCGCCTGATCTTTGGGTTATAGACGGTGGTCAAACCCTGTTTGACTTAGCTACAAACATAGTTAAAAGCAGTGGAGCAAATATAGACATCATCGCAATATCAAAAGAGAAAGTTAACGCTAAAGCGTATAGAGCAAAAGGAGCTGCAAAAGATAAAATTTATACCAAATACGGCACTTTTAACCTAAACACGAATGATAAAAAACTTCAATTTATTCAAAAACTTAGAGATGAAGCTCACCGTTTTGCCATAAGTTTTCATAGAAATACAAAAAGAAAAGAGGATTTGGAGCGATCAAAACTTATAAAAGCTGGATTAAGCGAAGGAAAGATAAAAAAACTTTTGGATTATTATGGAAGTTTTGAGAAAATTTATAGTGCAAATTTTGATGAAATTTCAACTTTAATTGGAAAAATAGCAACAAAAAAACTTTTTTACAATAAAAACTAAAAATGTTATGATATAATACTTACTATGTTATGGCTTTTTTAGGAAAGGTGGGGTAATGTTACTTTGTTTAAAAAAATTTGTCGCTCTTAAAATAGCTCAAATTTGGCAACGTATATTATTTTTAGTAAAAAATGCTCACTGTGTGACCACAATAAAATTATATTTTTTAGATAATTTTATAACTAAAAAAAACTGTCTTATTAAAAAAAGTCAAAAAAGTTATTTTTTTAAAGCTGAAATTTTAAAATTTCAGCAAATTTTAGAAGATATCAAGGTATGATAATAAATATAGAAAAATTTGCACATAAAAGGAAACCATTATGAGGTTAACAACAACTACTCTACTAAGACTTATAGCATATATTCCAATTTTGATAGTTATGCTAATTATTTTACTGTTTCTTAACTCTTTATATAAAGACTACAAGAATACAAGCGAACTATCTCTTAGACTTAATAGCGTACTTGTCACTAATGATTTGATTAATCAACTTTCAAAAGAAAGAGGTATTAACTCAATTTATTATGCTAATGATAAACGCTTAAATATGCAAGAACTTATCAATACAGAAAGAGGAAAAACTAATGCTCAAATAATTAGATTTAATAATTATTTAAATATTTACAAAGAACAAAATAGCGGTATTTTCTCATTTTTAAACAGTCCAACCATACCTAGCGAACTAACTCAGATAAAAAATCTTTTATCACAAATACCACAAGTTAGAGCAAATATTGACAATACAGATGTCCCTTTTGGACAGATATTTAATGAGTATTTTGTTAAAATAGATAAGCTTTACACAACTAATTTAGACAGCTTAAAAAACTACGTAACAGACCCTAAAATATCAACTATATTAACTAACTTTGTCTTAATAGATGAAGCAATTTTATCAACAGCTTTTGAGAGAGATTATGCCCTTTCTCTCCTATCAAACGTCAGCTCAATCAATCAAAATTCTATGCAAAGATGGTATATAGAACATGCAAAAAGTTCTATACCTTCATTTACAACACTTCCGGACTCAAATGCTAAAATTTCGATCTTAAAATTACTTGATTCTGCCAATTCACAAAAAATTATGGCGAATTCAGACTATATAACAACTAAACTTCAACAAGAAATTATATCAGGAGAGTACTCTTTAGGCACTATGGAGTGGCACAATACACTAAATGATAAAATAGCTCTTCTTAAAAGTACATCTGAGCTTATCAGTAGTGAACTTAGCGATCAAACAAAGTTATATAAACAAAATATAGAAAAACAACTTTTAATAGCACTAGGATTGTTAATATTTTCTGTACTTCTACTGCTAATCGCTTCTATAGTTATAAATAGATTCCAAAGAAATATAAAAGAACTTGATACTGTCTTAGGAGGCATAGGTCAAATTTCAGGCCATGACTTAGAGATCAACGTTAGCACATCTGATGGTATAACAAGAGCTTACTCTATCATTCAAGATGCTATTGATACTATAGCTGTCCAAAAAGAGGTGGCCGAAGATGCTAACAAGGCTAAATCAATATTTCTAGCCAATATGTCTCACGAGATAAGAACACCATTAAATGGCATCATTGGCTTTACAGAACTACTTAAAAATACAGATCTTGATGATGAAAAAAGAGATTATGTAGAAACTATAGAAAAAAGTTCAGAAAACCTTCTAACCATCATAAATAACGTTCTTGATGTATCTAAAATAGAAAGCAATAAAGTTGAACTTGAAGATATACTATTTGAGCCTATTAAAGACTTTGAAGGTGCTATTGAAGTTTACGCTGCTAAAGCGAGTGAAAAAGATATAGAATTTTTATCATACATAGATCCAAGCCTTGTAAACCACCTGTATGGAGATATAACCAAACTAAAAGAGGTTATTATCAACCTTCTAAGTAATGCTGTTAAATTTACACCTACAGGTGAAAGTATACTTGTAGATATAAGAAGAGAGTCTTCAAATGATGAAGGAGAAACAACAGTTAGCTTTAGTGTAAAAGATACTGGTGCTGGAATAGAAAAAGAGAAGCTTAGCAATATATTTAGTGCATTTTCTCAAGCTGACTCAACTATCACAAGACAGTACGGTGGCACTGGCCTAGGTCTAACAATCTCATCAAGATATGTATCTATGATGGGTGGCCATCTTGAGGTTGATTCAACTCCTGGCAAAGGAAGTAATTTCCACTTTACAGTATCCTTTAAAGAGACTAAAAAATCCAGTGCAGAAAACATTTATGATGATGTAAGAGCTAAGAATTTTGCGATCCTAACAGATGATGACAACAGTCAATTTAATCAAATTCTAGAAAGCTATATAACATATATGGGTGGAAATTTAGACGCTATACATAGCGACAACGAATTTAAACCTAGCAAACATGATATGCTCTTTGTAAGACTAAAAAATTATCCTTTAGTTGAAAAAACTAGCACAATACCAACTATTATAATAGCAAGTCTTAAAGAGTTACAATCTCTTAATATAGGAAATAAAGACAATATTTTTACAATTTCTGAACCTGTAAACTCATCAAAACTTGTTAAAATAGTAAAAAAAGTGCTTGAAGAGTCTATTTTTTCACTAGATACATCTAGTAAAAAAACAACAGACAAAAAAGATAAAGAGATAAAAATAGATAAAGACCACGAGCATAAAGAGCTTGAAGAAATTTTGGATGAAAATTCAATAGAAGATTCTGAAGAAATTTTAGAAAAATCTACAAATAAAAAGAGTTTAGAGCAAAGTCCTATCGAGGATTTGAGATCGATACTTAAAAGAAAAAGCTATCAAGCTTCAGAAAATAACATAGTAAATGCTCTTGAAGAGATCCAAAATGACTCTAACGAAATCTTTAATAAAACAGAAGATATTCAAAAAGATATTGTAGTCCAATCACCTCTAGCTCTAGAAGATACAAAAGAAGAGCTAATCTTAAAAATAGATGATTTTGAGGATGAAAAAGAAACAAACAAAGATGCTAGTGCAATAAAACCTATATCTTTGCTAGATGAAATTTCAAATAAACCTGACAAAGAGGTAAACGATGAAATTGATCAAACCTTAGCAGACAACATCAGTAGTGATGGTTTAACAAGTGACTTAATAGGCGATGAAACTATTGAGTATCAAGAGTTTGAAGAGGAAATTGTAGAATGGGTTGAAGAAGAAGTTGAAGAAGAAGTTGAAATTCCAGCGCCTACAACTATATCAGCTAAACCTAGTCAAAGACTATATAATGCAGATGTTTTAGTAGCTGAGGATAATGAAATCAACCAAAAACTAATCAAACATACCTTAAGTAGTTTCGGGCTTACTTTAACAGTGGTTGATAACGGTCAACTAGCATTTGAACAAAGAAAAGAAAAAGACTTTGATATTATCTTTATGGATATAGCTATGCCTGTAATGGATGGTGTTGAAGCTACTAAAGCGATCAAAGGGTGGGAAGAAGAAAATGGCCTCAAACATGTTCCTATAATCGCTGTTACAGCAAATGCTCTTAAAGGTGATAGAGAAAGATTTATGTCTGAAGGCTTAGATGAGTATTGTACTAAACCTATTAAGAAAGAAATTTTAGGCGAAATGCTTGATATGTTTATCTCTGATAGGGAAATAAATCCAGATAAACCAACAATAATCAAACAAAAAGTTATAAAAAAAGTTCCTAAAAAAGTTATCAAAAAAACTTTAAAACCAGTTATTGTTAAAAAATCAACTCAAAATGAAGATGAGCCATATATAGATGATCTTTTTTCTACTCCTGATATAGAAAAAGATATAAAGTTATCAGAGCCAAAAGAACAAACAAAAGAAAAAAAGAGCCTTAGGAAAAAAGACATACTTGTCTTTAAAAGAAGTGGTTTAGAAAATAAAATTTTTAGTATGATACTTAAACAAGTTGCAAATAAGGTTGACGCTTCTTCAAGTATGTCTGAACTTGAAGAGCTTCTAAAAACTAACTCTTATAAATTGTTACTAATCGACTCTAAAGTTCAACTGTTTAATATAGATAGAATAAATAACCTACTTAAAGAGTTTTCTCCGAACACAGAGGTTGTTTTATTTGTTAAAGATGGCGAAGATGGCGAACTTGCAAGCAAAACAAGCCAAGTAGTTAGCAATAAAATAAGCAAATCAGAGCTTGAAAAACTTGCAAAAAAATATTTATAAAATAGGATAAGAGATGAACGTACTTATAGTTGATGATGATTTTATAAACATAAAATTAGTTGAAACTTTGCTTAAAAAACATGGGGGAGTTGATGAGATACTTAAAGCTGATAATGGACTTGAGGCTCTTAATATCTTAACAAAAAGAGATGATATAGGTCTAATTCTTTTAGACCTAGTCATGCCAGTAATGAATGGTCTTGAGTTTCTTGATAGCACTCAAGTAAAAGAAAAAACAGTAAATGTGCCAATCATCGTTCTTACAACTGATGAAACAGCAAAAAAAGAGTCCTTTAGCAAAGGAGCTACTGACTTCCTTACAAAGCCTATCTCAGAAAAATCTCTTTTCGATAAAATAAGCAAATTTATAGACGTTTAGATAAAAAGCGGGCTACTTTTTAAATTTATTAAAGCCCGCTTTTACCTTATCAAAAAAACTTTCTTCGTCTATAACTTCATTATTTTTTATGCCAAAACTATCTTGAAGCTCTTTGATAAGCTTCTCTTGAGTTTCATCTAGCTTTTTAGGCATTTTTATCATAACTTGAGCTATTAAATTCCCTTTTTTCTTGGTATGTATATTTTCTATACCTTCCCCTTCTAAAACATACTGCTCTTTATCTTTTGTGCCAACTTTAAGCTTTATCTCCTTTGTGCCATAAAGTGTTGGTATAACCACCATCTCACCTAAAAGAGCTTGAGTTATAAAGATAGGAATTTCTATATATACATCATCACCATCTCTTACAAATTTTGTATCATCCTTAACTCTTATAAGGATATATAGATCACCATATCTGCCACTTTTAGATAAATTCCCTTTTTCTGAGATACGAATTTTTATTCCACTGTCTACACCCTTTGGTACATCAAATTTAAACTTAACATCCTCTTCTTTATACCCCTTGCCGCTGCAAGAAGAGCATTTTGTTTTTATTGTTTCACCAGCTCCCCTACAATACGGACAAGTTTGCACAAAGCTCATAAAACCTCTTTTTTGGCTTATTTGACCTCTGCCACCACAATGTTTACAGCTCTCTTTTTCTCCACCAGTTCCACCACAAGTTTCACAAGAAAATTTACGCTTATAATTTAATTCTTTTTCTACGCCAAAAACAGCCTCTTTAAAATCAACTGTTATACTCAATTCTATAT
>JAAYFN010000044.1 GCA_012728225.1 Campylobacter sp. | reverse complement strand
CTTCTATTTTATGGAATTTTAGGGATATTTTTTGCTACTTTTATGTTCCCGACTAAGGTTCATAATGGTGGTATAAGGAAATTTAAGCTAGGTTTTGCTCTGCTGATTTATCTATATTCTGCTATTTTGATACTTGGTTTTGCAAGTGGTGGATCTAGTATTTTTAAGCCACTTGAAAATATAGATAAACACCATAGTGATGAAATCTTAACGCAAGATAATGCTTTAAAATGGCAAAATGTAAGTTCTTTAGAAGAACTTGAAGGTATAGTTGCAAATTCAGATAAACCTCTACTTATAGATTTTTGGGCGACATGGTGTGTAGTATGTAAAGAGCTTGATAAGACTTTATCTATGCCAAGCGTAAAAAGTGAGCTTGAAAATTTTACACTTATAATAGTCGATGTTACAAAGGCAAGCAGTGAGGTTAAAGAGATGATGAAGAGATTTAATGTTTACGGACCACCTGTAATAGTCTTTTTTAAAGATGGTATAGAACTTAAAAGTGAGCAAAGTGTTGGGTATCTTGATGAGAGTCAAATGTTAGAAAAACTTAGAGGGATATAGATTAGTTTAAATTTTCAAGAGCAAACTCAAGATCTTCTTTTGTATCTATACCAATGCTTTTTGTTTTTAACATGCACATTGATATTGTTTTAGAATTTGATATAGCGCGAAGTTGTTCAAGTTTCTCGCTTTTTTCAAGTTCACTTTGAGGAAGAGAGCAAAACTGACGAAGAGTTGCTACACTATAAGCATATATGCCGATATGGCCTTTATAGTCGTTAAATTCTGATCTAGGGTATGGAATTATGGAGCGTGAAAAATATATAGCATCACTATTTTCGTAGCAGATGACTTTGACTAAATTTGGGTTTTTAGCCTCATCTTTGTTTATTGTTTTGTATGCACTTGCCATAAAGGAGTTAGTTGAAATTTTATATACTGCAAAATCTCTAAATTTAGCTAAATTTTCTATCTCAAAAAACGGTTCATCAGCTTGTAAATTTATAATAAGTTCATCATCAGCTAGGTTTATTTTGTTGACAGCTTCATTTATTCTGTCAGTTCCGCTTTCATGAAATGGACTTGTCATAACCGCCTTAAAACCCGCTTTTTCTGCGATATGCTTAACCTTTTCATCATCAACAGCAATGATAACATCATCAATTTTAGATGCATTTAAAGCTGTTTTTATAAACATCGGCACACCTCCAATATCAGCTAAAATTTTATTTTCAAACCTGGTTGATTTAAGACGAGCTGGTATAAGTATCATTTAGATATCCACTTTAAGATACTCTCTTTTATCTGACTTGTTTCCAAAACATCTTTTTGTGTTTGATCTGTTTTAAAAAGGTCTGAAATTTGAGTTGGTATACTCTCTTTGAACTCTTTTGCAAGTTGTTCCATTTGCTCTTTTTCGTTTTTAGTTTCACTGTCTTTTATAGCTTTAATCATGGATGGAGTAAATTTTACCCATTGTGCAGTTGAGATAAGAACAGTTGGTTTTAAAGTAGGTGTAAATTTAAAAGTTGTCGCTGTGTGAGGGTCGATAAGAGTGGCATCTTCAGCAGCTTTTTTAATAAAGCCACTACACTCTTCATCTGTGCAAAATTTAGCCTCAAATCCAGAAATCTTAGGAATTTTATAAAAGCCATTTGTAGTTAAATTCTGCATTAACTCTTTTGTTTTAACATCTCCAAACTCATGATATAGTAAGCGTTCAACGTTTGAACTAACTAAAATATCCATTGCAGGGCTCATGGTTTTGACAAGATCTTTATCTCTTATATCATAAATACCTTCATTAAAAAGAGTAGTTAAAACGTTGTTTGAGTTGGAAACAATGCCTATAATACCGATATTTGCACCCATTTTTTTAGCATAGTAAGCACCAAGCGCGTTACCGAAATTTCCACTAGGAACAACTATATCAAAACTTTCGTTTTCTTTGAGTTTACCCTCTTTGAGTAGATAGATATAAGAGTAGATATGATAGATTATTTGAAATAGAATTCTTCCAAAATTTACTGAGTTTGCTGCACTTAGCTTAAGACCATTTTTATTAAGTTCGTTTTTAAACTCATCATCAGCTAGAAGCGTTTTTAAAGCTTTTTGTGCATCATCAAAGTTACCTTTTATAGCCATACTTTTTAAATTTGAAGCTGTAATATTTGTCATTTGAAGGCGTTGGACTTCGCTTGTACCGCCCTCGGGATATAGACAAACGACTTTGACATTTTTAGAGTTTTTAAAAGAGTCAAGAGTTGCTGGTCCTGTATCTCCACTTGTAGCACAGATGATGAGATATTTTTCATCTCTTTTTTCTGCTAATTCATCTATTAACACGCCAAAAGGTTGAAGTGCCATATCTTTAAAAGCTCTTGTTGGGCCGTGAAAAAGCTCATTTAGATATAGGTTTTTGTTTAGTTTTTTGATATTTATAGGACATGATGGATCATCAAAACTCTCATAGCTTTTTAGAGCTTTTTTAAATGTTTGCATATCTACATCAAATTCAAAACTCTCTATAACTTTAAGTGCAATCTCTGTATAGCTTAAATTTTTAGCCTTTAAAAAGAAATCAGGCTCAAATTTAGGCAAATTTTTAGGTGCGAAAAGACCGCCAAAATTTGCACTTGGGCTTAGAAGTGCCTCACTAAAATTAACACTTTGACTATCATCTCTTGTTCCGATTAATTTCATTTATTTCCTTTTTTAAAACTATTTAAATTCACTTTCACACTTTTTTATCTTTTGTTAAATTAGTGTAAAAATTCAAAAATTTTCTCAAAAGTAGTGTTTTTAAGAAGTTTGCTAGATATTTTTTTAACTACTTTTTTGTTTGGTGCTATGTAAAAAACTATCATTTTATAACGCTTCCTATGCCACTATCTGTGAAAATTTCAAGTAGTATGGAGTGGGGAATTCTGCCATCTATTATATGAGCATTTTTTACGCCACTATTTATACATTCAAGACAAGCATCAAGTTTAGGTATCATGCCACCATTTACAGTACCATCATTTTTAAGTTTGTTTATCAAATTTTCATTAAGATTGCTTATTAGGCTTCCGTTTTGATCAAGCACTCCTTTGGTATCTGTAAGAAATATAACTTTATCCGCTTTGAGATGTTTTGCAACCGCACTTGCACAAAGATCAGCGTTTATATTGTAGCTTTGACCATGTTCTCCTACACCAATAGGTGCGATAACAGGTGTATATCCGCTATCCATAATATCTTTTAAAAGTTCACTAATTACATCTAAAATTTTGCCTACAAATCCATACTTGCCATCAGCTAAAATATCTGCCTTTAAAAGCTTGCTATCTTTGCCACTTAGTCCTACAGCTTTACTACCGTACTCACAAAGTAGAGCAGTTATCTCTTTATTGATAAGTCCACTTAATACCATCTCAACAGCATCAATTGCATCTTTTGTTGTAACTCTTAAGCCATCTTTAAACTCGCTTTTTATATTAAGTTTTTCAAGATAGTAGTTGATCTTTTTGCCACCACCATGCACAACTACAACTTTTATACCAACCATACTTAAAAGCACGATATCTCGCGCAAAGTCGTTTTTAAGATTTTCATCAATTTGAGCTGCACCGCCGTATTTAACCACAAATATTTTATCTTGAAATTTGCGTATATAGGGCAAAGCATTGATGATGATTTGGGCTGTTCTTGATTTTATCTGCATATTAAATTTCAAAATTAGTTATTTTGCTTAGAGTTGCATTTGTGTCTAAAATTTCGTATTTAAAATTTTTAGCTATACCAAACTTCTCAAGTCTTTTTATGTGCATAATAGCATAGTTTTTGGCATTTTCTCTGTTATCAAATGCGTAAATTCCACCTGCTATACCGCTGTTTTTATCCTCAGTCCATATCTTCCAGATAAAGCCTTTTTCATTTTTTATGCTAGTGGCTAAATCTTTTGACTCTTTATACATCTCTTCTCCCCAACCACCACTATAATCAAAATGAATTTGTAAAATAACCAATTTTTTTCTCCTTAATAATTTTTTTAGATTGTAGCATAAAAATCCCCTATATATGCTGAAATTTCATCTATAAAATGTTTACTTAAACTAACATCTAAAAGTATCCTTGAGATAGGCAGGTTAAATTCTTTGATTTTAACGTAATCTTTGTTTGTAACTAGTAAGCTTGTTGCGTTGTGAGTTGATAAAATGTTTGTAAGTTCATCTTTAGTAAATGAATGATGATCAGGGAAAAACTCATGTGCTATGCAACTAGAAAAGTGTTTTTTAAGACGATCAGGGTTAGCTATACCTGTAACTAAAACCATGCGTTTTGTTGGGTTTTCGATGTAGCTATGAGAGATAATATCATCTTTTGAAGGTATGAAATTTGCAAATTTATAAAAGCTTTTTGGATAGCGATAAACTCCACTTGGTATGGTGAAGTTGTTTGCTGGTTTAAGTGGTGAGGGAAGTAAAATTTCAAATTTTTTTATATGAAATTTAGAAAATCCATCATCAAGTATGACTAAATTTGCACCTAAGTTTATAGCTTTGTTTATCGCTTTTTTTCTATCTTCGCTAACTATTACATTTGCACCATTTAGTGCGTATTCCATAGCTTCATCACCGCTTGTTTTTAGATCTTTTAAAATTTCTCCTTTATCAGAGACGACAAAAAGGCCTTTTGAATCTCTTTTGTATCCACGAAGTACTATAAATATGCGAAATTTAGTGCTAAATTCACGATTTATCGCTATACAAAGTGGTGTTTTACCGCTTCCACCTAGGATTAAATTTCCAACATTTATGATAGGAATAGAATAAATTTGCTCTTTTGTGAACAATTTTTTAATTTTTATAATAGCACTATAAATAATACTTAGTGGTATAAGTATGATGCTAAGCAGTTTTTGAACAAAATTTGGACTATAAAAATATTTATTTATCCAGCTATAAAGAGTTTTTTTAGTCACGATTTTTTGCTACAAATTTAATTTTTTCACACACTTTATAGACTTCATCATCACTCATATCTCCAAAGATAGGCAGGCTTAAAATTTGTTGATAGACCTTTAGTGCGGTAGGAAATTTGTTAACTTTATATGTATATTTTTGTTTGTAGTACGACAGCAGATGAATTGGTATATAGTGCAAGGATACGTTGACGCCTTGATCTTTTAAATGTTTGGCGAAATTATCTCGGTTTTTGTCTATTTTAATGATATATTGCGTGTAGATATGATCTTTATAAGGGGTAGGCGTTGTTATGTGAGGAGAGTTTTCTAGCTCTTTATTGTAAATTTGAGCTATTTCCCTTCTTCTTTTTATAAATGCACTATTTTTCTTAAATTGAGATATAGAATAAGCAGCGCATATACCGTTTAAATCATATCTTTGACCTATTTCTGTAACATCATATATATAGTCAAGACTACCGTCTTTTGATGGTTTTGAAGTAATAGCGTGACTTCTTATTAGTTTTGCTCGCTCATTTATCTTTTCATCATTTGTGACAAAAAATCCAGCAGTTGCAACTGCTTTGTAAAACTGAGGATTTATCTGAAAGCAAGATACTATCGATCCGTCAAGTGAACCTATCTTTTGATCTTTATATACTGCTCCAGCTGCTCTACTTGCATCATCTATAATCTCTATGTTGTATTTTTTAGCAAGGCTGTATATCGCGTCCATATCGGCACTTTTGCCAGCGATATGAGTTATAAAAGCAGCTTTTAACTTTTTTTGGTTGTTCTCTTTTAATGTTTTTTCAAAAGCGTCAATGTTTATATTGAAATCATCTTCGTTTTTATCGACAAATATCGG
>JAAYFN010000043.1 GCA_012728225.1 Campylobacter sp. | reverse complement strand
TTTCACGGCGGTAACACGAGTTCAAGTCTCGTAGGGGTCACCAAATATAAATTTATTATATTATCTCCGAACTTTGATCTCTCTTAATATACTAAAAATAGATATATTTTATAAACTAGCTATCTTTTATGCGACATTAAACTAAAAATTACTTTGCAAATTTATCACTTTTTAGCTACAATCTTTATAAATTTAAGGAATAAAATGGATGTAAATTTAGAAAATTTCCTGCTTGATGAATCATGGCAAAATGAGCTTAAAAATGTTTTCTTAAATCCAAAATTTGATACCATATCTTCAAATTTAGCTTATAGTGCTAAAAATAGTGAAATTTATCCGCCAAAAGAGCTTATTTTTAATGCTTTTAACCTAACTCCTTTTGAAAAAGTAAAAGTTGTTGTACTAGGTCAAGATCCGTATCACAAAAAAGAACTTGCTATGGGACTAAGTTTCTCTGTACCAAAAGGGGTAAAAATTCCACCAAGTCTACAAAATATCTACAAAGAACTTTTTAATGACCTTGCTATAAATCCACCTAACCACGGAGATCTAACTTACTGGGCAAAACAAGGTGTTTTGCTTTTAAATGCTACTTTAAGCGTAGAAGCAGGAAAAGCAAACTCTCATAAAAATATCGGTTGGAAGTGGTTTAGCGATAGTGTTATCAAAATTTTAAATGATAAAAAAGAGGGTCTTGTTTTTTTATTGTGGGGGAATTTTGCTAAAGCAAAAGCCGATCTTATAGATGAAAATCGCCACTTTATCTTAACTGCACCTCATCCTAGCCCTTTAGCGCGTGGTGGTTTTTTTGGATGTAAACATTTTTCAAAAACTAATGAAATTCTAGGTAAAAATAAGATAGATTGGGATATAAATAATTATTAAATTCAACAACTTTGTTAAATTTTAAAATTTTTAGGAAGCATATAGCTCCCTAAAAATTAAGCTTTTAACGCCTCTTTTGCTTTATCAGCAACTACGCTAAACGCCTTTGGATCATTCATTGCCATATCTGCAAGTATCTTTCTATCTAGCGTGATACCTGCCTTGTTAAGTCCGTTAATAAATTTTGAATAGCTTATATCATTTAATCTACAAGCTGCATTTATGCGCACTATCCACAGTCTTCTAAAATCACGTTTTTTCTGACGTCTATCTCTATACGCATAACATAAACTTCTCTCTAATTGCTCTTTGGCTTTTCTAAAGTGTTTTCTTCTACCACTATAAAACCCGCGAGCTAACTTTAAAACTTTTTTATGGCGTCTTCTTCTGACTACGCCTGTTTTTACTCTTGCCATGATTATCCTTTACAAAAATGGCGTCTGCTTAGCAGAACTTGCCCTTAAATCTCTAAATTTAGGGGGTTAAACTTTCGTCAACTTATGCTTTTCAAAGCATATTTTTAACAGATTTAACATCTGACTTATCGACATATTTTTCTTGTCTTAAGTCACGTTTGCGTTTTTGTGATTTCTTGGTTAAAATGTGGCTTCTAAAAGCAGAACCTCTTTTAACACCATTTTTACCCACTTTAAAACGCTTAGCAGCCCCACGGACTGTTTTCATCTTTGGCATATGCTAATCCTTTCTTTAAAATGAAGGGTTATTATATCAAGATTTACTTTAAGAGGGCTGAATTTTAAAAACAGCTCTCTTAAAAGAGTAAATTTATTTTTTAGGAATCACAGTCATATTGACATATCGTCCTTCAAAAGCTGGATCTCTCTCTTTTTCGCCGATCTCATCTACCATAAGATAAACTCGGTTTAAAAGTTCTATCCCAACTTCTGGATTTGCCATTTCGCGACCTCTTAAAAATACACGAAATTTGACATGCTTACCACTTTCTAGAAATTCTCTAGCGTGTTTAACCTTATAGTTGATATCATTTTGGGCTATTTTAGCAGAAAGTTTTACCTCTTTGATTTCGATAGTTTTCTGTTTTTTCCTAGCCTCTTTTTGTTTTTTTTCTTGTTGATAACGATACTTGCCGTAATCCATAATCTTACATACTGGCGGTTTTGCATCAGGTGCGATAAGAACTAGATCAAGTCCTGATTTCTTTGCCATATCAAGAGCTTCTTCTTTTGATAAAATTCCATAAGCCTCTCCATCATCTCCTACGCATCTAACTTCTCTAGCGCGTATGTCTTCGTTAAGATATACAACTTTTTCTTTACTCAAAAATCCACCTCATTTAGTTTCTCCTTTATAAATTCTTTAAACTCTTCAAAGCTTAATGTGCTTTGCTCTCTAGCCCTTCTATCCCGTAGGGCAACACTCCTATTATCAACCTCTTGATCTCCTAAAACTATTATATATGGTACGTGAGCTTTCTCAGCTGTTCTTATTCGCTTATTTAATGTTTCGTTTTTACTGTAAATTTCTACATCAACTTCAAGTTTAGTAAGCTCTTTAGCTATCTCTTTAGCATATGAGTGATGATCTTCGTTAATTGGCACTATAGCAACACCTGTTGGCGCTATAAAAAACGGAAGTTCGCCTGCTGTATGTTCTATAAGAATTCCTATAAACCGTTCAAAACTTCCAAGTATCGCTCTGTGTATCATTACTGGGCGTTTTTTCTCGTTATTTTCATCTATATAGCTAAGATCAAAGCGTTCTGGCAAGTTAAAATCTACTTGTATAGTACCGCACTGCCACTTTCTTTTAAGTGCGTCTGTTATCTTAATATCTATCTTTGGTCCATAAAATGCCCCGCCTCCTTCATCTATGCCATACTTAAGATTGTGCTCATCAAGAGCCTCTTTTAAAGCATTTGTAGCTACCTCCCAAGCTTCATCATCTCCGATAGCTTTTTCTGGCTTAGTTGAAATTTCAAGCTCAAAATCAAAATTAAAAGCTTTCATTATGTGATTTACAAAATCTAAAATTTCAAGTACATTTTCCTTTATCTGACTAGCGGCACAAAATATATGAGCGTCATCTTGAGTAAATTCTCTAACTCTAAAAAGTCCGTGCATAACTCCACTTTTTTCATGTCTGTGAACCACACCATACTCAAAAAATTTCAAAGGAAGATCTCGGTAACTTCTGATATCACTCTCATAAACCTTAACGTGTCCTACACAATTCATCGGCTTTAATCCATACTCTTGCTCATCTACGATGGTAAAATACATGTTTTCTTTATAGTTGTCATAGTGACCTGAAATTTTCCACGCTTGGCTTTTAAGAATTTCTGGCCCTCTAACTGGCTGATAACCACGAATTCTATGAACTTTAAAAAGTTTATGCTCTAATTTTGAGCGAAGTCTTGCTCCATTTGGCAACCATACAGGAAGTCCTGCACCAATTTGCTCATCAAAAGTAAAGAGTTTCATCTCATTGCCAAGTTTTCGGTGATCGCGTTTTTTAGCCTCTTCAAGCATCTTTAAGTGCTCGTTTAAACTCTCTTTATCGGCAAAAGCAGTACCATAAATTCTAGTAAGCATCTCTTTTTTTTCATCGCCACCTAAATATGCTCCTGCAATACGAGTTAACTTAAAAAAATGCAAAAATCTTGTATTTGGCACATGTGGCCCG
>JAAYFN010000042.1 GCA_012728225.1 Campylobacter sp. | reverse complement strand
TATAGGTAAATTTGAAGCTTAATTATACCCTTTTATAGAGGCTAGATTTACAGATGTTTTTGAAGAAATTATAGCTAAGAAAAATATAGAAAAAGAGACCGAAGATATTTTAGTTAAAGCACTAAATGAGTTTAAAGCAACGTTTTCGGCAGAATAAGGGCTAAAATGGCAAATTTAAAGGACATAAAAGCACAGATTAAAAGCGTACAAAATACTGAAAAAACCACTAAGGCTATGAAACTTGTATCAAATGTTAAGCTTAAAAGAGCTAAAGAGGCAGCTATTGAGTCAAGTGCGTATGCTATTAAAATCAACGAAGTGCTTAGTGAGATAGCTTTTCATGCTGGCAGTCTTCCAAAAGAGGGCTCACTTGAGAGACTTTTTAATGCTGGGGCTGAAATTAAGGTGATGGATATACTCTTTGTAACTGCTGACAAAGGGCTTTGTGGTGGCTTTAATGCACACACTATAAAAGCTGTTAGAGAGCTAATAGAAGAGTATCAAAGTAAAAAGATCAAAGTAAGACTTAGAGCTATAGGTAAAAAAGGGATAGAGTATTTTAAATTTCAAGGGACTGAATTATATAAAACGTATGTTGGGGTTAGTTCATCTCCTACATATGAAAAAGCTCAAGAGATTATAAAAGAGGCTATTGATGATTTTCAAAAAGGTGAAACTGATAAGATTGTACTGATTCATAATGGTTATAAAAGTATGATTGCCCAGGAGATTCGAGCTAGTGATATAGCACCTATAAATCCTCCTTCGGTGGATGAATCTAAGATAGAAAACAGCTCTTTGATAGAATTTGAACCAGCGGACAATGCTGTAAAAATTCTAGAAGATCTTATGGTTAAGTATATTGAGTATAGTATGTATTATTCTCTTATTGATAGTTTAGCAGGTGAACATAGTGCAAGAATGACAGCTATGGATAGCGCTACAAATAATGCAAAAGAGAGAGTAAAAGAGTTAAATCTTGCTTATAATAAAGCAAGACAAAGTTCTATAACCACTGAGCTTATAGAGATTATTAGTGGCGTTGAAGCGATAAAATAAGGAGAGTAGATGAAAGGTGTAATTAGTCAAGTTATGGGTCCTGTCGTAGACATTGCTTTTGAGAGCTATCTACCACAGATTAATGAGGCAATTGAGATTGTTTTTGAAGTTGAAGGAGAGAGCAGAAGGCTTGTTTTAGAAGTTGCTGCTCAATTAGGAGATAACAAAGTTAGAACTATTGCTATGGATGCAACTGATGGTTTAAGTAGAGGTTTAGCGGCAACTGCGCTAGGTTCGCCTATAACTGTTCCAGTTGGACCAAAGGTTTTAGGCAGAGTTTTTAATGTTGTTGGAGAACTTATCGATGAAGCTGAAGAAACAGAATTTGAAGATAGATGGTCGATACACAGAGATCCTCCACCATTTAGTGACCAAGGCACAAAAAGTGAGATTTTTGAAACAGGTATAAAAGTTGTTGATCTTTTAGCGCCATATGCAAAAGGTGGTAAAGTAGGACTTTTTGGTGGTGCGGGTGTTGGTAAAACGGTTATTATCATGGAGCTTATTCATAACGTTGCTTATAAACATAGTGGTTATTCGATTTTTGCTGGTGTTGGTGAGAGAACAAGAGAAGGAAACGATCTTTATAATGAGATGAAAGAGAGTGGTGTTTTAGATAAAGTTGCGCTATGCTATGGTCAGATGAATGAACCACCAGGAGCAAGAAACCGTATAGCTTTTACAGGTCTTACTATGGCTGAGTATTTTAGAGATGAGATGGGGCTTGATGTGTTGATGTTTATTGATAATATCTTTAGATTTTCACAGTCAGGTTCAGAAATGTCAGCTCTTTTAGGTAGAATTCCTTCAGCTGTTGGTTATCAACCAACCTTAGCAAGTGAGATGGGTAAACTACAAGAGAGAATTACTACTACTAAAAAAGGCTCAATTACATCAGTTCAAGCTGTTTATGTTCCAGCTGATGACTTAACTGACCCTGCTCCAGCAGCAGTTTTTGCTCACCTTGATGCTACAACTGTTCTTAACAGAAGTATAGCTGAAAAAGGTATATACCCAGCTGTTGATCCGCTTGATTCAACTTCTAGAATGCTTGATCCACAAATAGTAGGAGAGGAGCATTATAGAGTAGCTAGAGAAGTTCAGATGCTTCTTCAAAAATATAAAGATTTGCAAGATATTATAGCTATTTTAGGTATGGATGAGTTAAGTGAAGAGGATAAGCAAATAGTTGAAAGAGCTAGAAAAGTTGAGAGATTTTTATCTCAGCCTATGTTTGTGGCGGAAGTATTTACAGGTAGCCCTGGTAAGTATATTGCTTTAGAAGACACTATAGAGGCATTTAAGGGTCTTCTTGAAGGTAAATATGACAATCTTCCAGAGGCAGCATTTTATATGGTTGGCGGTATAGATGATGTTATTGCAAAGGCTGAAAAGCTTAAAGGATAGTTATGAATGATAAATTTATACTTGAAATAGTTACTCCAAAGGGCATGATTTTTAAAGGTGATGTCAAAGAAGCTCAATTTCCAGGTGCTGAAGGCGAGCTCGGCATACACCCTAATCATGCTTGCTTGATAACTCTTCTTGATACTGGGCTTATTGAGTTGACTGATATAAATGGGGATAAAGAGATGGTTGCTATAAACTGGGGATATCTTAAGGTTTCAGAAGAGAAGGTTACCGTTTTAGCAGATGGTGCTGTTTATGTAGGCGGAAAGAATGATAGTGAGATAGCTAAATCTATATCAAAAGCAAAAGAGCTTGTAGAGTCTATGAGTAGCGAGAGTACAGCTTATGCTACTACTATTGCTAGGATAGATAGTTTAGGTTAAGGATTAGAGTGGAATTTTTAGAAATTTTACAAAGTTATCTCTCCAAGAGTGCGTTTATCACGATATTCGTACTCATTTGGTTATCTGTATATTTTATCGTAACTTTTACTATACTTATTTCAAGATCGATAACACTAAATTCTTGGTATAAAAGCGAATCTAAAGCTCTTGATTCGCTTTTATTGGGAGCAAAAATTTTAAATACCCCAACAGTTTTAAAGAAATGTGCAACAGGAAAGATATCAAAAGAAAAGTTAAATGTTTGTATAGCAATGGCCGAGAAAAGCTCAACTTCAGGGCTTACCTGGCTATCTATCATAGCATCAACATCTCCTTTTATAGGCTTGTTTGGTACCGTAGTTGCTATATTGGAAACATTTGCCAAGATGGGTGGTGGAGATGCGGGTTTAGCTGTTATAGCTCCAGCTATAAGTGAAGCGCTAGTTGCAACAGGAGCAGGTATTTTCACAGCTATCCCTGCTTATACTTTTCATTTAATACTAAAAAGAAAATCTTATGAGTTAATGAGCGTTATACACAGATCAGTTGATGTTATACTTTTAAATAGCAATAGTGAGAGTGCTGATGTTTGATTATGATGAGAAGCCAGAGCTTAATATAACGCCACTTGTAGACATTATGCTTGTGCTTCTTGCTATACTTATGGTAACAACTCCAGCTATTATATATGAGGAGAATATATCACTACCCGATGGCTCAGCTAAAGAGACATCAATTACTACAAAGCAAGATATGATTGTTCGAATAAATGAAGATAGAGTTATAGATATAGCAGGCCAAAGTATAAAATTTAATGAACTTGCTGACAACCTTATACTTTTGTTGCCACAATACAACCTTAATGCTCCAGCTTACATACAAGCAGATAAAAATTTATTATATAATGATGTTATGTATGTACTTAAAGTTTTAAAACAAGTAGGTTTTACTAAGGTGGCACTTCAAACCACTGGTTAACTGATGCAAAAAACAGTCGATTTTCTCTCTTTTATATTAAGCGTGGTAATCTACATACTTGCACTTATGTTTGTTTTGTATACCTCTATTAAAACTTCGCAAGAGTTTTTAGATATCAAATATACAAAAGATAAAAATGCTTTTATGGATGTTTATGTAGAAGATATTGATGATTCTTTAGTTCCTACTGCTCCTGAGGATATTCTTGAGAAGGTAAGCGAGCTCAATGTAGAACAAAACAAACAAGATGAAGAAGAGAAGGTTAAGACAACTCATAAAAAAGTTGACCAAGCCAAGCCCACATCAAAGCCTCAAAATCAAGAAGAAGTTAAGCCAAAAGATGATTTTATCCCAGAACCATCAGAAAAAAAGCTTGAAGAAGAGGTAAAAAAAGAGTCTAGTCTTTTGGATCTGTTTTCAAATTTAGATAGTAATAAATTTGATGATGCGACTAAAGCTGAAGATGCTGTTCAAAGCAGACAAAAAAGCGATAATGAGACAAAAGCTGCTGTAAAAACCAGCACAAGTACACAACAAGCCACAACTAAAAGTGACAAGTCAGCGGGCAAAAGTCAAAGAACGGGTGTTTATAATGAATTTATAGGAGAGGTTGAGACAACCTTAACAAGAGTTTGGAGCTCATATAGAGCTATGCCCAACCAAGATGCAACGGTTGAGATAACAATAAATGCAAATGGCAAGCTTAGTTATAAGATAATAGAACTTGCTTACGATAGTACATTTAATCAAAAATTTAGAGATTTTTTAACTAAAGTTGAAGGAATACAGTTTCCTAAACCACCAGGTGGCACACCATATACACATAAATATAAAATGAAAGATTTAATACAATAAATTTACTAAAATAGACTAGAATTTAAGGTCAAAATACACCTAACTTGAAAGGAGTTAATGTGAAGAAAATTTTATTTGTTTTTACTTTTTGTGTGGCACTTTTTGCAAATGATGCTACGACAACTATAGTAAATCAAGGTTTATCTCTTCCTAAGATAGCGATCGAAGATGGTTCAAATTTAGAAGATACAAATTTACAAAGCCAGTTTTTCAAGCTTATGACGGGGGATTTAAGGGTTGGAGCTATATTTGAAGTAGATGATACATACACTCAAAATTCTTATAATGCTCTGCCAATAAGTTCAGGACTTGTTGTTAAATACAGTCTAAGTGGCAGTAAAAGCTCAAATTTAACTCTTGTAGTAAAAGTACTCAATGGTACTGATACGCTATATGAGAATCAGTTTAGTGAAAGTGGCGATCGCTTTGCTTTTTTAGCACATAAAGCAGCTTCTTCTATCATAAAAGATATTGGATATGCTGATGTTGACTGGATGAATAGCATGATAGTTTACTCAGTTTATACAAGTGCAGCTGATAGCGATATCTATCTAGGTGATTATACTTTAACATATAGAAAAAGAGTTTTAAGTGAAGGATTAAATTTATTTCCTAAATGGTCAAGTCCAAATCAAAGTTCATTTTTTTATACATATTATGAAGATGGAGTCAATCCTACTATTTATAGATACGACATAAATAGTGGTAAAAAAAGTAGAATTTACAGAGGCAACGGTATGCTTGTAGTCTCAGATATAAGTCAAGATGGCAGTAAGCTTCTTATAACAGATGCTCCAGAAGATCAAGCAGATATCTTTATATATAACTTAAAAAATGGTAGCAAGCAACGCATCACGAACTATCCAGGAATCGATGTTAATGGAAATTTTGTTGATGGTGATAGTAGAGTTGTTTTTGTAAGTGATAGGCTTGGGTATCCTAATGTTTTTGCTCAAGATATTAGTGGTGGAGCAGTTGAACAGATGGTGTATCATGGCAAAAACAATAACTCAATAAGTACATATGGAAGCTATATAGTGTATGCTAGTCGTGAGGCAGATCGTTCATTTAACTTATATCTGATATCAACACAAACTAACTATATTAGGCAGTTAACAGCTGATGGCAAGAATTTATTTCCAAGATTTTCAAGTGATGGTGGAAGCATTTTATTTATAAAAGATTCAGGATATCAGAGTGCTTTAGGTATTATAAGGATAAATGAAAATAAAAGTTTTCAGTTTCCATTAGAAATTGGAAGAATTCAATCGATTGATTGGTAAAGTTATGGTAAATTTTTAAAATTTGTGGTATAATTTGCTTGTAATCTTATTTTATAAAGGTGGTAGACATGAAAAAGTTAGTATTAACTTCATTCGCAGTAGTTGCTCTTATGGTTGCTGGTTGTAGCAAAAAAGAGCCTGAGGTAGCAGTTCAAGGTTCATTGACAGATGCTGAAAAGCTTGCACAGCTTGCTGATCAAATTCAAGGTCAAACTCAAAATATATATTTTGCTTTTGATAAGTATAACATAGATGCTAATGGCCAAGCAGCAGCTAACAACAACGCAGCTCTTTTCAATCAAGAAGGAGCAGAGGCTTTACAAGTTAAAGTTGAAGGTAACTGCGATGAGTGGGGCACAGATGAGTATAACTATGCTTTAGGACTTAAAAGAGCTAAAGCTGCTAAAGATGCACTTATAGCTGAGGGCGTAGATGCTAGTAGACTTGATGTAGTAAGTTATGGTGAGAGCAATCCAGTATGTACTGATAGAACAAAAAGTTGTGATGCTCAAAACAGAAGAAGTGAATTTAAAGTATTCTATTAAGATAGATGAAAAAAATTATTCTTTCAGCGGCCCTTTTATGGGTCGCTGCTCTAGCTGAAGAAGTTTCTGTTTTTGGTGCTGGTAATATTGCATCGGGTAATCCATATGGTTTAACTGAAAATGAGCAAATTTTACTTGATAGTAAAAAAAGAGTGGATCAAGTTGTTAGCACACAAAAGTTGCAAGAAGAGGATATGATAGGCCTAAGAACAGTAGTTGAGGGATCTCAAAACCAAGTTTCAAAGCTTGAAAGCAGAGTTTCAGATCTTGAGATAAGAACTACTGGAAAAGTTAGTAATTTAGCAAATCCTAACGTAAGCGTTGCTAGTAAGCAAGATATACAAGAACTTAAAAATGAGATAGCTGATCTTAAGACACAGATCGAGATTATCAATCAAAAGCTTGGTATCCAAACAACAAGTAGCGTAAAAAAAAATTCTAACACAGTAGCAACTCCACCAGTAGCAAAAGTAGAAAACAATCCAGTTGTTGTACCAAAACAAGAAAGTGTTAAAAAAGAGACGGTTGTTGCTAGTCCAGAAAAAAAGCAACTCGTTAAACCAGAAAGTAAGAAGGTTGTTGGTTTTGACGATATGAAACCATCTGATATTGAAAAAGAAGCTATATCTCTTTATAATGCAAAAAGTTATACTGATGCTAAAATTCACTATGAGTATCTTTCCAACAAAGGTTATGAGTTAGGAAAAACTAAATTTATGTTAGGTGAAATTTCTTATAATCAAAAATCATATACCGATGCTATAAGCCACTATCAAGATAGTTTAAAATCTGATGATAAGGCTGATTATATACCAGAGCTTTTGTATCATTCAGGCGTTAGTTTAGAAAAGCTAGGCGATACGGAAAATGCTGATAAATTTTACTCATATCTTAAAACTAAATATCCAGAAAGCACTCAAGCTAAATCACTACAAAAGTAAACATTTGCTTTACTTTTATATGCTAAAATTATAAAATATTTTATTAGGAGACTAAGATGTCAAACAGAACAATAACGATGTCGTATACACTTAAAGACGCGATAACAAAAGAGCTTTTAGAAAAGAGTTCAGAACCAACTATGTTTGTTTCAGGGTTAGGGCAAATTCTTAAAAAGCTCGAAGAAGAAGTTTTATTACTTGATAGTGGTAGTAGCAAAACTATACTTATTCTTGCAAAAGATGGGCTAGGTGAATATGATGCTTCAGCTATACAGAGCTTGCCAAAAGAGCAATTTGCGGGTATTGACTTAATTGAGGGTATGGAACTTTTTGGTGAAAGCGAAGATGGTCAAAACGTAAGAGTTATAGTAAAAGGGATAGGCGAGGATGAGGTTATGGTAGATTTTAACCATCCATTTGCAGGTAAAGATCTTGAATTTGAGGTAGATATGTTAGAAAATAGAGAGTCAACTCAAGATGAGATAAAAAGTGGTATGCCTGAAGGTGCGGCAAAACACTCATGCAAGTGTGGACATTCTCACGATAAAGAAGACCATGAGTGTTGTGGTGGTCATGGTAATGGAGAGTGCGGACATTCTCACGATGAAGAAGACCATGAGTGTTGTGGTGGTCATGGCAATGGAGAGTGCCATCAATGAGATATGCATTTTTATTCCCAGGTCAAGGTTCACAGAGCTTTGGCATGGGTCAAGATATGTATGAAAATTTCACTCAATCAAGAGAGCTTTTAGATAGAGCTAGTGAGTTTTGTAAAATCGACTTTAAATCTTTGCTTTTTATTAAAAATGATAATTTAGGAATTTCAGAATTTACTCAGCCTGCTGTTGTTTTAAATTCTCTTATGTGTTATCTTGCCATAGAGGAGTGTTTGAATTTAAGACCTGTGTTTGCCATGGGACACTCTCTTGGGGAGTTTAGTGCACTTGCAGTAAGTGGTGGACTAGACTTTTTAGATGCTATCAAGCTTGTAAATACTCGTGGAAGGTTGATGCAAAAAGCTTGTGAAGGCAAAAATGCTACTATGATGGTTGTCTTAGGATTAGATGATCAAAGTGTAGAAGAAATTTGCGAAAAAGCTAGAGAGATAGGTAAACAAGTTTGGGCTGTTAATTACAATAGCGATGGACAGATAGTTGTAGCAGGATTAAGGGATGATTTGGTTAGTTTAGAAAAAACTTTTAAAGATGCAGGAGCTAAAAGAGTGATGCTTTTAGATATGAGTGTTGCAAGTCATTGTCCTCTTCAAGAGTCAGCAAGCACCATCTTAGCTGGTGAACTTGAGCTAGTTATTAAAAATAAATTTAGTCCTGTTATATCAAATTCAACATCAAAAGCATACACAACTAAAGAAGAGGCTTTGACTCTTTTAAAAGAGCAACTTGTTAAACCTGTTTTATATAAGCAAAGTATTAAAAATATTGATGATAAAGTTGATTGTTATATAGAATTTGGGGCAAGCACACTTAAAGGAATAAATAAAAAAATTACCTTAAAGCCAACATTTAGCATAACTAATCCAAAAAGTTTAGAAGAGTTTATGAGTTTTTATAAGGATAACTTTTGAATATAGCTATCTTAGGTGCGATGCCTGAAGAGATAGATCCTCTTTTAGAAGTTTTTGATACTCAAAAAATTGATCATGCAAACAACACTTTTTATATAGCTAAAACTGACAAACATAATCTTATCATTGTTTATTCTAAAATAGGCAAAGTCAATAGCGCTTTAACTGCAACCATAGTAATAGAGAAATTTGGAGCTGAAATTTTACTTTTTACAGGTGTTGCAGGAGCATTAAAAGAAGGACTTAAAATAGGTGATATTTTATATGCTTCAAGCGTAGTTCAGCACGACCTAGATATTACAGCTTTTGGGCATCCACATGGTTTTGTGCCAGGAAGTCCTATATTTGTAGAAACAGATAAAAGATTAAATGATATAGCTATTAAAACTGCAAAGAGTATGGATTTAAACATATGCTCAGGTATCATAGCAAGTGGAGATCAATTCATCAACTCTAAAGAGCCAAAAGAATGGATACGTGACACCTTTGATGCAAGTGCTGCTGAGATGGAAGGAGCAAGCGTCGCACAGGTTTGTTATGCTTTAAATATACCATTTTTTTTGATGCGTTCTATTAGCGATGAGGCTAGTCAAAGCGCTGAGTTTGATTTTGATAAATTTATGATCGAAAGTGCAAAGAAAAGTGCAAATTTTATTTTAAAGATGATAGAGAATTTGTGATAAATATCAGCAAAAAACTTTTGCGTATTGTTGGACAGACAAATGCAAAATATCAGATGTTTGAAGAAAATGACAAGATACTACTTGGCGTAAGTGGTGGTAAAGATAGCATGGTTTTATCTCACATTCTTAACCATTTTTCTCATGTAAGTCCTTTAAAATGGACTTTTGAAACTGTTAGTGTAGGTTATGGTATAAATGAGGATTTTGGTAAAGTAAGTGCAAATTTAAAACAATATGGCATAAAACATACTATTATTAACACTAAAATTTTTGATATTGGCAAAGAGAAGGTCAGAGAAAACTCAACTTTTTGTAGTTTTTGTAGTCGTATGAGAAGAGGACATCTTTATACTTATGCTTTAGAAAATGGTTTTAACAAAGTTGCCATAGCTCATCATTTTGACGATGCAGCAGAGAGTTTTTTTATGAATTTTACTTATAATGGATCTCTTAGGACATTAGCTCCTAAATACAAAGCTGAAAATGGACTTATTTTGATAAGACCACTTATCCTTGCACGAGAGCGACAAATACGCGATTGTGCGTTTAAAAATAATCTACCGATAATGAACGAAGAAGATTTTTGTCCTGCTAAAAATTACACGGGTAAAGAGCCAACCGCAAGAGCCGATACAAAAGAGCTACTTGCAAAATTTGAGAGAGAAAATCCTAAATTTTTTAAAAGTTTAGAAAGCGCGTTTAGCAATATCTGTAAAGATACATTTTTTCATCCAGATTATTTAAAAGCCTAGAGTCAAAATTTGATATAGTTCATCAACTTCACTATCTTCTAGATTTAAAGTTTTACTACTTTTTAAAAATTCATTAACTTTAGTAAATTCAAAATTTTTACCATTCATGCATTTTGTATGAGCAGGTAAAAATGCTCTAGCAAGGGTAATTTTACTATCTAATATCTGATTATCACACAAAAAACAGTAATTTAAGTTTGGCAAGCGTCCTTCAGCTTTTAGTATCTTGACATATCCTTCTAGAAAGAGTCTTTTTGGATTTTGTTTATCTAGCTTGTTTGCGCATTCATCAAGAACCTCAAAATATATACTATCAACATCTTCTAGTTCTTTTAAGTGTGCATGCATCATCCTTGTAAAGCTTTGCCAATAGAAAAGTCGATCTCTATCTAAAAGCCATTTAAAGCCAAGATGCATAGTATTAACTAAATTTGGTAGAAATTTTATACTATCATTTAGTTCAAAGTCAAGCTTATATCCTTGCGTTATTTTAGAGTGTCTAGCTCCATAAAATCTATAGGCTTTTATTAAATTTTTTGGTGTTAGAATTTCGACTATCAAGTCCTCATCTCTAACTTTTGTAATTTTTAAAATATATCCTTGCATAGAGTTTATTTTATACTAAATTTGCTTTAAAATCAACATAAATTTATAAGATAGTAAGGTAAAGGTTTGTTATAGAATTTTAGGATATAAGCATAGATAAGAAATTTTTTGATATAATAGTTAGATTTTATTTAAGGTTGTGTAATGAATTTCGGTGACATATTTTCAAAAATGAGAAGAAAGCAAGCTGACCCAAGCGAAGCACCAGCACACTGGGTTAAATGCCCAAATTGCCATGCTTTAATGTACTATAAAGAGGTAGAATCATCTTATAATGTCTGCCCAAAATGCTCTTTTCATATGAGACTTTCAGGTCTTGATAGGATAGCAATTTTAGTAGATGAAAATAGCTTTGTTGAGTATGATAAAAACATAGAACCAACTGATCCTCTTAAATTTGTTGATAAAAAGTCTTATAAAAAAAGACTTAGCGAAAACGAAAACAAAACTGCTCGTCATAGTTCAGTTATAAGTGGTGAAGCAACTGTTGAGGGTGAACCTTTTCAATTGGTTGTGTTTGAGTTTGCCTTCATGGGGGGATCTTTAGGCTCAGTTGAGGGTGAAAAGATACTTAGAGCAGTTAAACGCTGTATAGCTAAAAGTCAACCACTTGTTATAGTAAGTGCAAGTGGTGGTGCAAGAATGCAAGAGAGTACTTATGCACTTATGCAGATGAGTAAAACAGCTGCAGCTATTAAGCTTTTAGATGAGTATAAGTTGCCATATATCTCTATTTTAACAGATCCTACTATGGGTGGTGTAAGTGCCTCTTTTGCATGGCTTGGGGATTTGATTATAGCAGAACCAGGCGCACTCATAGGATTTGCGGGGCAAAGGGTTATTAAACAAACTATCGGGACAGATCTACCAGAAGGCTTTCAAAAGTCTGAGTTTTTACTAGAGCACGGACTTATAGATGCTATTGTACCAAGAAGTGAACATAAAAAATACCTAAGTGATATGTTTAAGCTTTTAAGACCCAAGAAAAAAGATCTTGAGTCTTTTAAGGGTGAAGTAATTAGTGATGAAAATTTATTAGAGTGCGAAGAGATATCTTTAAAGGATAAAACTCAAAGCAATACTAGTGATAAAACTTTACTATAAGCAGTAAAGGAAGTTAAATTTGCAAATTTCGATATATTCTATAGCTAAGAACAAAGATGAAATTGCCATAGATGAGTATATCAAAATGTCACAAAAATATGCTAAAATAAACGACGTTATTTTATTTAACAATAAAATAGCTAAAGCTCAGGGCAGAGGACGAAATGCCAGCCTTGAAAGTTATGATGAAATTTATGCTGATAAGCTTAATGGATTTTGCATAGGACTTGATGAGAGAGGCAAACTTTTAGATAGTTACGAATTTGCAGATCTTTTAAAAGACAGATCAGAAATTTCATTTTTTATAGGTGGAGCTTATGGTTTAAGTGATGAGTTTAAGTCTAAAATGGGAGAGGTTATCTCTTTTAGTAGATTAACACTTGCTCATAAAGTAGCCAAGCTTGTATTGTATGAGCAAATTTTTAGGGGACTTTGCATAAAAGCAGGTCATCCATATCACAAATAAAGGAAAATGGTGAAACAAGCAGAACTTGAGTCTTTTAAAAAACTTCTTGAAGATAGAAGAGTAGAGATTGTTAATGGTATTAAAAATTCGGCTTCAGAGATAAGTGAATTGATGCAAAGCAGTGCAGCAGATGAGTTTGATATGGCGAGCATTAACACTGATTCAAATTTAGAACAATTAATAAGTAACAAGCAAAAGTATGAGCTTCATGAGATAGATCTTGCTCTTTCAAAGATTAAGCACGGGACATATGGAGTATGTGAGATGTGCGAAGACAATATAAGCATGGCAAGACTTAAGGCTAAGCCAACTGCCAGTCTTTGTATAACTTGCAAGGAGATCTCAGAAAAAAACATTATTTAAAAAGGAAGGGTTATGAAGATAAAGCATTTTATTATTTATTCACTTATTTATATAAGTTTGATTGGAGTTATAACTTTTATAATAAATCCTAGTAGCTATACATTTTCACTTCTTGGTACAAATTTGGAATTTCCTGTAGCTATATGGGTTATTTTACCTTTATTTTTATTAATGCTTATGGCAATAGCTCATGTTGGTTATTATGGAATTAAGGCGTTTAATGCTAAAAATGCACTTAAAAGCGATATAAATTTATATGAAACTTATGCTAAAGAGATACTTTTAGGAGTTGAAGCAGATAAAAAATTTAAAACAAATACCTTTAAAATAGCAAACGAAGTAACTAAATATCTCTCTCCATGGCACGATAATAAGCCAAATTTAGAAGATAGTGATATCACTGAAGTTATAGATATGTTAAATTTGATTAAACAAGGTGATGTTATTGATCTTAAAAGATATAAACTCAAAGAAGATAACCCTATTTTTATAAAAAACGAGCTTAATAAGCTAATCACAGACCCTAAATATGCAAATGAAATTTTGAAAAACAAAACTTCATTAGATGATGAATTGAGCAAAACAGCTTATCAAGTACTTTTAAAAAACGGTACATATTTAGAGATCAAAAAGTATGATTTTGGCAAAAGCAAAGATGAGATCAAGCTTCTTATAGATAGATACGTTGATGATGAGAATTTTGAAGTTAGCAAAGATGACCTTTTTATACTTTTAGATAATGAAGAATTTACTCAAGAGTGCTATATAAAAGCAGCTCAAAAGTTATCAAAAAGACTTGAACCAGATGCTATAGTGGCGATGTTTAATAAATTAAAAGATAAAAAAAGCGATGCAAGTAAGGCATATTTATATCTGCTTTATGAGTTTGGAATGATTGAAGATCTTAAAGAAAAACTTATGTATAGTGATGGTGGAGATTATGAAAAATTTGAAATTTTAGTTTATCTAAAAGATCAAGGCAAAAATATCCCAGCTAACTACTTTTTTTAATGATAAATTTCTCCTTAAAACCTTTAGTTTTAGCTCCTTTGGCAGGGTATTCCGACTTACCTTTAAGAGGTGTTGTTAAGCGTTTTGGGTGTGATTTGACTATTAGCGAAATGATAAGTTCAAATGCTTTAGCTTATGGCGATAAAAAAACTCTTAAAATGCTTGAGAAAAATGAGTTAGAAATTCCTTTTATAGTACAAATTTCAGGAAATTCTGTAGATATTGTCAAAAAGGCAGTAGAGGTTTTAAACAAATTTGATCATATTGACGGTATCGATTTAAATTGTGGTTGTCCTGCTAAAAAGGTAGTATCTCATGGTTCAGGAGCAAGCTTACTTCAAAATTTAGATCTTTTAAAACAGATAGCTGAGAGTATTAAAAAACATTCAAATAAACGTTATTTTTCAGCTAAAATTCGCTTAGGTTTTGACTCTAAAGACCCTATACCAACAGTTAAGGCTTTAGAGGATTGTGGAGTTAATTTTATATCTGTTCACGGACGAACCAAAAAGCAAGGATACTCAGGCAGTTCAGATTTTGAGGCGATTAAAGAGGCTAAAGAGGCGATTAATATCCCACTTATTGCAAATGGTGATATAAATGCAAAAAATGCTAAAGATGTTTTAAATTTAACAAGTGCTGATGGACTTATGATAGGACGAGCTAGCATAGGAAACCCTTGGATTTTTTATGAGATAAAAAGCGGTAAAGAAGTTAGCAAAGAGCTTAAAAAAGAGATTATTTTATGTCATTTTGATGAGATGATTAAATTTTATGGTCTACATGGCGTGGTAATGTTTCGCAAACACCTTCATCAATACTCTAAAGGTTACGAAAATGCTGCAAGTTTTAGAGATGAGATAAATCACATTTTTGAGTCTACCTTATTAAGAGATAAAATTTCAGAATTTTTTAGTTAAATTTACCTAAAGAAGTTCCTAATATACGCACTTAAGTCTCAAATTTATCACTGTTTAACCTAAATTTTGATACAATATCTTTTTATATTTAAGGAATTTCATGGAAAACAATATTTTTGATGAGGATATAGAAGTAGTTGACGTAGAAGACTCGGTTAAGTCTAGTTATCTTGACTACTCGATGAGTGTTATCATCGGTAGAGCATTGCCTGATGCAAGGGATGGGCTTAAGCCAGTACATAGACGTATACTTTTTGCTATGAATGATCTAGGCGTAAGATCTAACCAACCTTATAAAAAGTCAGCTCGTATTGTTGGTGATGTCTTAGGTAAGTATCACCCACACGGTGATACAGCTGTTTATGATGCGTTAGTTCGTATGGCTCAGCCTTTTAGTATGAGAGTTCCTACAGTTGATGGGCAAGGAAACTTTGGTTCAGTCGATGGTGATGGTGCAGCTGCTATGCGTTATACTGAGGCTAGAATGACCTCTCTTGCTGAAGAGCTTTTAAAAGATCTTGATAAAGATACAGTTGATTTTAACCCTAACTATGATGATAGTATGGTTGAGCCAGATGTTTTACCTGCAAGAGTTCCGAATTTGCTTTTAAATGGAAGTAGTGGTATAGCAGTTGGTATGGCTACCAATATCCCCCCTCACAGCTTAGATGAGTTAGTAGATGGTCTTTTGACACTGCTTGATAATAAAGACGCTAGTTTAGAAGATCTTATGGCTCATATCAAAGGTCCTGACTTCCCTACTGGAGGCATAATATTTGGTAAAAAAGGGATCATAGATGCTTATAAGACAGGGCGTGGTCGCATTAAAATAAGAGCAAAAACCCACATAGAAAGACAAGGAAGTAAAGATATTATCGTTATTGACGAACTTCCTTATCAAGTAAATAAGGCAAATTTGATCATCAAAATTTCAGAATTAGTTAAAAGTAAAGAGATAGAGGGTATAAGCGAAGTTAGAGATGAGAGCGATAGAGATGGCATAAGAGTAGTTATAGAGCTAAAAAGAGATGCGATGAGTGATATAGTGCTAAATCATCTTTTTAAGTCGACCATGATGGAAGTAACATTTGGCGTTATCATGCTTGCTATCGAAAACAAAGAACCTAAAGTTTTTACACTCAAGGAGCTTTTAGAGCTTTTTATAAATCATCGTAAAACGGTTATTATTAGAAGAACTATTTTCGAACTTCAAAAAGCAAGGGCTAGAGCCCATATTTTAGAAGGATTAAAGATAGCTCTTTATAACATCGATGAGGTTATCGCATTAATTAGAGCAAGTGCAGATACTCCAAGTGCTCGTGAAGGGCTTATGAATACTTTTGGGTTAAGTGAACTTCAAGCAAATGCTATCCTTGATATGCGTTTAAATAAACTCACAGGCCTAGAAAGAGATAAGTTAGAAAGTGAGCTAAAAGAGATCCTTGCTGAGATTGATAGGTTGGAGAGAATTTTAAGAAAAGAAGAGCTTATAGAGGGTATTATAAAAGATGAGCTTTTAGAGATAAAGGCGAAATTTAAATGCCAGCGTATAACTGAGATAGTTGATGATTATGATGATATAGATATCGAAGATCTTATTCCTAATGAAAACATGGTAGTTACGATAACTCACCGTGGATATATCAAGAGAGTTCCAAGTAAAACTTATGAAAAACAAAAACGTGGTGGTAAGGGCAAAGTAGCGCTTACAACTTATGATGATGACTTTATAGAGAGATTTTTTACTTGTGATGCTCATGATACTTTAATGTTTATCACAGATCACGGACAACTGTATTGGCTTAAAGTTTATAAAATTCCAGAAGGATCAAGAACTGCAAAAGGTAAAGCTGTTGTAAATCTTATAAATTTAGAACCAGGTGAAGAGATTATGGCGATCATCCCTACTACTGACTTTAGTCAGAGCAAATCTTTAGCATTTTTTACTAAAAATGGTATCGTCAAACGAACTAAGTTAAGTGAGTACTCAAATATCAGAAGTGTAGGTATAAGAGCTATAAACTTAGATGATGATGACGCAGTTGTAACAGCTCTTATCATAGAAAATGAACTATGCGAAGATCAAAATCTTGCTGAAGATATAGATGACAATAATGGCGAAGATATAGACGCAGAAGAGAACGGACAAATGTTGCTTATAGTGACTAAAAAAGGTATGTGTATTAAATTTAATGTAAGTGATGTCCGTGAGATAGGCAGAGTAAGCCGTGGTGTAACTGCTATCAAATTTAAAGAAAAAGATGATTATGTCGTTGGAGCAGCAGTTATCCAAAACAACGAGCAAGAAATATTAAGTGTAGCAGAAGAGGGGATAGGTAAGAGAACCACAGCTAGTGAATACCGCTTACAAAAACGTGGTGGCAAAGGTGTTATATGAATGAAACTAACAACTAGAACGGGTGAGTTAGTTGGTATAGTTATAGTTGATGATGAGATGGATCTTATGGCTCTTACTACAAGTGGCAAGATGATACGAGTAGATATGGAAAGTATCAGGAGAGCAGTACGTAATACAAGTGGTGTTAAAGTTGTAAATGTTGATGGTGAAGAGGTTGTAAATATAGCTATAT
The DNA here is from genome assembly GCA_012728225.1 of Campylobacter sp. Classification (GTDB taxonomy): domain Bacteria; phylum Campylobacterota; class Campylobacteria; order Campylobacterales; family Campylobacteraceae; genus Campylobacter_B. The sequence goes on along the minus strand of JAAYFN010000042.1, from coordinate 8,177 downwards.
GTCCTAAAGTTGATGAGTTAGATGAAGAGGACGATGAAACAGATGAGGGTGTTTTAGATTTAGGAGAGAGCGATGAATGATCTGTATAATATCGCTATAATCGGTGCAACAGGAGCAGTTGGCGAAGAACTTTTGCTTTTGTTAGATGAGTTTAAATTCCCATATAGAGATATTTTGCCCTTAGCAAGTGCTAGAAGTGTGGGTGAAATAGTAGAGTGTGGAAGAGATAAATTTAAAGTAAAAGAGCTTACAAATAGTGTTTTTGATGAAAATGAGATCGACATAGCATTCTTTTGTGCAGGTGGTAATATATCAGCTAAATTTGCACCTTATGCAGTAGAAAGTGGAGCAGTTGTCATAGACAACACAAGTCATTATAGAATGGATCCTGAGGTTCCGCTTGTTGTACCTGAGTGCAATCCTGAGGATATCGTAGAGTGGAGACAAAAAGGGATCATTGCTAATCCAAACTGCTCAACTATCCAAATGGTGCAAATTTTAAAACCACTTGATGATGTTTGGGATATCGAAAGGGTCGATGTAAGTACTTATCAAGCAGCTAGTGGAGCTGGCAAAGAGGGTATGCAAGAGCTAGTTGAAGAGCTTCAAGCATTTTTTGCTTTTAAGCTTGATGAGAGAGAACCTAAGAAATTTCCTCACCGTTTAGCACTAAATGTCATCCCTCATATTGATGTTTTTCTAGACAATGACTACACAAAAGAAGAGATGAAAATGGTTGATGAAACTCGCAAAATTTTGCATAAAAATATTGCTTTATCGGCAACTTGTGTAAGAGTTCCAGTGCTTAGAAGCCATAGTGAAGCTGTAAGTATAAAATTTAAAAAAGAGGTTGATGCGCAAAAAGCTAAGGAAATTTTAGCTAATGCACCAAGTCTTATTTTAGCTGATGATGTGAGTAAAAATATCTATCCAATGCCAATAATTTCGGTTGATACAAATGATACCTATGTAGGAAGGATTAGAGTTGATAACTTTGATCCTAAGATTTTACATCTATTTTGTTCAGCTGATCAAATTCGTGTAGGAGCAGCTACAAATGCTATTCGTATAGCTCTTAAGTGGATAGAAAACAACTGATAACCCACAATTTTCATCCCTTTGAGCAACTAGGAGTACTTATTTGGGATGAAAATTATACTAAGATGATATTTTAAATGTCTATATTATAGTTTGCATTTTGCTATATATGTTTTATAACTATTATATATAAAGCACAAAAAGGTATAGAAAACATTCTAATAAAAAATTTAGGTCAAATTTAGCACTTTTAGGATATTATAAGTTAAAATTTAATAAGGATATTTATGATATTTATTGATGCATGTTTTGGTAAAAAAACTCCTTATACTCCTATATGGATGATGAGGCAGGCTGGGCGTTATCTACCTGAGTATAGAGCAGTTAGACAGAGTGCGGGTGGATTTTTAGAGCTTTGTAGGGATTATAAAAAAGCAAGTGAAGTTACTATTCAGCCTGTTGATATAGTAGGTGTTGATGCGGCTATTTTGTTTAGTGATATTTTAGTTTTACCTATGGAGATGGGGCTTGATCTTGAGTTTGTGCAAGGCGAGGGTCCTGTTTTTAATAATCCTTTATCAACAAAAGAGGATGTTGATAGACTTGATATCAACAAAGGCGTTAAAAATTTAAGCTATGTATATGATGCAGTTAAGCTTACACGTGAAAATTTACCAAAAGATAAAGCTCTTATAGGTTTTGCAGGTGCGCCTTGGACGGTTGCTACTTATATGATAGAAGGTGGTAGCACAAAAAATTATTCAGTTTGTAAAAAGATGCTATACACAAACCCCGAGCTTTTACAGCAAATTTTAACTAAAGTTACAGAGGCTACCAAACTTTATCTTGAAAACCAGATCAAAGCAGGAGCTAATGCTATTCAGATATTTGATTCATGGGCAGGTGCTTTAGAGCGAGATGTGTATCTTCAGTTTGGATTTAACTATATACTTGATATCGTCAATTATCTTAAACCAAAATATCCTGAAGTGCCTATTATAATATTTCCAAAAGGTATTGCTGGTTATCTTGATAGTATAGGTGGAAATTTTGATGTGTTTGGTGTGAGTTGGGATACTCCATTAAGAACAGCTAGAAACAAGCTAGGTGATCGCTATACTCTTCAAGGAAATATGGAGCCGTGCAGGCTTTATAGCAAGGAGACTATAAAAGCTAGTGTAATTAAAATTTTAAATATTATGGATGGTTATCCACATATCTTTAACCTAGGACATGGAATTTTACCAGATGTGCCAGTTGAAAATGCAAAGTATTTTATAAAATTAGTTCAAGAGATATCGGCTAGATAGAGATATCATCTGTTTGGCATAAATAAACATTTAAAAACGATGATAGAGATAGTAAGTTTAAGTTGGTAAAATGAGATTAACATGAATATAAGTTTGGCTTTATCAGGTGGAGCGGCAAGGGGAGCGTTTCACCTTGGAGTTTTAGATAAATTTGATGAGGTTGGAGTTAAAGTTCATGCTTTAAGTGGTGCAAGCGTAGGCTCTTTTATAGCGGTTGCTTACTCAAGTGGGTTTTTGCCACGAGAAATTTTAAATATCATTAAGTCTAAAGAGTTTAAATCTATATTTAGTATAAATTTTACCCTTAAAAGCTTAGTGAAAATGGACACAAATTCCAAAGTTATACAAAATTTTATTAAATTTAGTGATTTAAGTCAGCTACCTATTCCCGTTGTTATCTCAGCTTCAGATCTAAACACAAAAGAGGCTATCTATTTTGCTAGTGGAGATATAGCAAAGATAGTTTTAGGAAGTTGTGCGATAGTGCCAGTCTTTGGCCCTGTTGAATATGAAGGATATCTTTTAGCTGATGGATGTTTTGTTGATAATTTACCAGCTAGTTCGCTTGAAAAATTCAAATTTCCTATAGTAGCTGTTGATTTGCAACCAATAACTCAGATTGAAAAAGTTGGAATTTTAAGCTCAACTAAAAGAGCTTTAGAAGTTGCGTTAACACCATCAGTAAAACAACTTAAAGCAGATACTATCTATATAACTGATCAAAATTTGGCCAAATACAGTATATTTAGTTTTAAGAAATTTGATGAGATGTTTGAGATGGGGCGAGCGGCAGTTAGTAGTGAAATTTTAAGGAATATAGAAAATGCTAAGTGTATTTGATCTAGATAAAACTTTAATAAAAGGTGATAGTTATGACCTTTGGCATGATTTTTTATTAGAAAAAAAGATTCTTGGAGATGAGTTTATAGAGAAAAATGAAGAGATGGGCAAGCTCTATGATGCTGGAAAATTAGACATGGATACATATATAAAATTTTCTGAAATTTCTTTAAAAAGTGTGAGTTTAGATGAAATTTCAACTCTCATACCTGAGTTTTTAGAGAGTAAAATTTTACCTATTGTTCACGATAATGCAAAAATTTGGCTTAATTCATCAAGAAATTCTCAGCTTATCATTTCAGCTACACCTGAGTATATAGTTAAGCCTATAGCGCATTTTTTAGGTGTTAAACATGCTATCGGAGTTAAACTAAAGATCAAAAATGGCTATTATATAAGCAAATATGAAAAACCTATGAGTTATCAAGAAGGTAAGGTTGTTTGTCTTAAAAATTGGCTAAAAGATCAAAAATTAAAACCTAAAAAGATCAAATTTTACACTGATAGTATAAATGATATCACTCTTTGTAAGTTTGCAGATTCGGTAGTTTGCGTTAGTCCTGATGATGAGCTTAGAGCTATCGCGGTAAAACAAAATTGGGAGATAGTCGAAATTTAGTCAATTTCAAGTTGAAAAGACAGATTAAAAAAGAGATATGATTAACTCGTGTTAATAAATTTTAAGAATTATACCGGCTTTATAAGTTAAAAAATTAAAGATAAATAGTCCCAATATAAAACTTAAAATAAAAGAGTAAATAGTAAAGATAGTACCCACTCTCGCGGTCTTTTTATTGAATGCCAATCCTATAAGATAGTATATAACAGTTAAAATTATTAGCCCGATTATGACAAATTGTGTATGAAAAGCTAAGAGTAAAAACATAAGAAGTGTTGTAAATTTATTGATATGAATATTGTTATTTTTAGTATACATTATGTAAAAAAACATAATTAAACTACTTAAAAATATATTTACACAGTAATAAAAAAGAAAATAATACTCTTCAAAAGTATCATTTAAAAAGTTTAGCCAATCATATTGTATATCTTTCATGTTCAAATTATAATACAAACACTCTTTTAATCTCTTTAAGCAAATTTATAATGCTCTTTTATTTTATATCTCTTATTTGAAATTTTACTTTTTAATATAGTTTTTTAATATAATTTCTTTGATAAATTTATAAATATTATAATTAAAAACGGTAAGTTTTAAGTAAAATTTTGGTAAAATGAACAACGAAAGCGAGTAAAACATGAGCTATAAACATAAAGACTTAATAGGTTTAAGACAGGCTAGCAAAGATGAAATTTTATATATTTTAGAGCGAGCTGACGAGTTTAAAAAGCTAAATTTAAAAAGCGTTAAAAAGGCTGATTATCTTCGTGGTAAAACTGTTATAAACGCATTTTTTGAAGATTCCACAAGAACTAGAATCTCTTTTGAGATAGCTGGAAAACGTCTTGGTGCCGATGTAATAAATTTCAGCTCTTCAAACAGTAGCATCAAAAAAGGCGAAACTCTCATAGATACGATGCAAAATATAGAGGCGATGAGGGCTGATATATTTGTCGTTCGTCATGTAAGCGTAGGAGCAGCTAAACTTATCGCTAACAATACTAAAGCAAGCGTGGTAAATGCAGGTGATGGTGCAGGTGAGCATCCTACTCAGGCTCTACTTGATATTTATACTATACGTGAAGAAAAAGGATTTTTAAAAGGGCTTAAGGTGTCTATCATAGGTGACATAGAGCATAGTAGAGTTGTTAGAAGTAATATATTTGCTATGCAAAAGCTTGGCATGGAAGTTACGCTTTTTGGGCCTGCTATGATGATGCCTTTAGGAGTCGATGTTTTTGGGTGTAAGGTGGCTAAAAATATGGAAGATGCTGTAAGTGGAGCAGATGTTATCATGATGTTGCGCGTTCAGCTAGAACGTCAAAATGGTGAAGTTCTTTTTCCTAGCAACAGAGAATATAGCAAATTTTTTGGTTTAAATAAACATCGCGTAACTCTTGCAAACTCACCTTTAATTCTTCATCCAGGACCTATAAATAGAGGTGTTGAGATAAATTCAGATGTGGTAGAAAGTGACTGTTCACTTATACTTGATCAAGTAGAAAACGGAGTAGCCATAAGGATGGCAGTGCTTAGTATACTTAATGAAAACAGAGGAAATTTATGAAAATTTTGATAAAAAATGGATTAGTTATAAACAGTGACTCAAAATTTATAGCTGATGTGCTTATAGAAAATGGTCAAATTTCAAAAGTTGCTCATAGTATATCTTGTCAAGCAGATAGGGTTATAGATGCTAAGGATAAATTTGTGATGCCAGGACTTATAGATATGCATGTGCATTTTAGAGATCCAGGATTTGAATATAAAGATGATATTATTACAGGCTCAAAATCCGCAGTTGCAGGTGGAGTAACAACTGCTTTGCCGATGGCAAACACAAACCCAGTCAATGATAACGCCTCCATAACTCGCGATATGATAGCAAGAGCAAAAGAGTGTGGATTGATAGACCTACTTCCAATAGGTGCGATAACTAAAAATCTTAGTGGAGATAGCGTAACTGAAATGGGCGATATGATTGAAGCAGGTGCAGTAGCTTTTAGTGATGATGGGCTACCTGTAAGCTCAAGCGGTGTGATGAGACGAGCACTTGAGTATTCTAAACAGTTTGGTTCATTTGTTATAAGCCATTGTGAAGATTGCTCAATGTGTAGAAGTGGTGTGATGCACGAAGGAAAAGTTTCAGCACTTCTTGGGTTAAAAGGAATGGCAAGAGAAAAAGAGGAGATCATGGTAAGCCGTGATATGCTTTTAGCTAAGCTTACAGGAGGGCATATTCATATCGCTCACGTTAGCTCTGAATATTCACTTAAGATGATAAAGCGTGCTAAAGCTGATGGTATAAATGTCACTTGTGAGGCAACTCCTCATCATTTTAGCTTTACTGATGAGTGTCTTATAGACTATAATAGCAACTATAAAATGTCGCCCCCTCTTCGTGAAAATAGTGATAAGCTAGCACTTAGAGAAGGACTTAAAAGCGGGCTTATAGATGTGATATCAACCGATCATGCGCCACATCATACTGATGATAAGATAGTTGAGTTTGATAAAGAAAGTTTTGGTATTTTAGGACTTCAAACGTTAATTCCATTAACTTTAAAGCTTGTTGAAGAAGGTATTATAAGCTTAGAGCAAATGGTAAAACTAACTTCAGCAAATCCTGCTAAAATTTTAGGGCTTGATGAGGTAGAAGGACGTAAAAAAGGACATATAAAAGAGGGATATTTAGCTGATATAGCAGTGATAGATCCAAATTTAGAGTATCTTTATGATGAGAGTTTAAATCAGTCAAAGTCATTTAACTCTCCACTTCTTGGAAGCATACTAAAAGGGGCAAGCGTAGTGACTATCAAAAGTGGACGTATAGTATGGGAATTTCCAAAGGTCATTGGATAAGTAAGGTGTGAGTTAAATTTATACTATTAGTGCAGAACTTAAAGGTTTAAATTTAACTTTTAATCTCTTTAAATTTGCTAAATTTAAGCAACAGCTCCTTTTGGACTTAAAGTTCGCTTAATGTGTTTAAAACCCTTGACAAAGAGTTTTTATTTGTTTATAATTACAGTTCATTTTTATAAAGTGTTCCGGATTGGCTCAGCGGTAGAGTAGTCGGCTGTTAACCGATTGGTCACTGGTTCGAATCCAGTATCCGGAGCCATTTTAACACACTTATATCGATCAAATTTTTTAAACTCAACTTATTTATTAACTAGTTAAATTAGAATAAACAAAGACGATAACAAATAATTTAACCTAGTTTGTGTTATATAAAATATACAATTACCCATTAGACAACATCTGCTATAATATCATCATAATTATCAAATAAAGGATTAAAAAATGAAAAAGATTTTCTTAACTGAAGCTACGTTGTTAGCTTTTATGGTAACATTTTGCAGTGCTGAAGTTAAGCCTGTATCTTATTATGTTAACAACATTGAGGAAGCTAAAAGTGTTTATAAAAAGTGTGATGAGAAAATTCGCTCTAATGAAAATTTGGATCATGAGTTTAATCAAAACTGCATAAATGCTACAAAAGTTTACAATGCCAACAAAGAGCTTGAATTTACTAAAGAACAACTAAATGATTGGCTGGATTATTATACTAGGGATCATATTTTTGAGTGGGATGATGTTTATTTTGATGAATTTAAAGTCGAATATGATAAGGCATTAAATAAATTTGAATCTTTAAAAAGTGAAAAATAGAGAATTTTAAAAATCACCCTTAGCTATAAATGATAGAATTTACAGCTAAGGGCTGGTTTTATTTAAAAAGCTATTTCTTCTCTTTATTGCTTAGAGGACATGATCCGCTACTTTTACACCCGCAATCTTTTTTCTTAAAATTTATATACAAAAGATAGCATAGAGCGCCAAGTGCTAAAACTATCAATAAAATAACTTCAAATGTATTGTTCATTTTAATTTCCTAAATTAATCTATATCTTTGGCTTGTACCCAAATGACTGCATCTTGGCTTAGCTCTTTACCGTCAAAGCTTGTATCACTACCAACTCCTAATGCAGCAAAGCCCCGCCATCCAGCTTTTGGAATTCCAAAAGTAAATTTACCATCTTGATCAGCTTTTATAGTCAAAGTTACAAAGCTATCTTGAGGTGCTTTAACATATGCTTTTTCGCCCATTTTGTTATTTTTGATATCGATATCATAGTTTAGATACTCTATCTCTATTTCAGCAAAAGGTACGGGTTCGCCATTACTTTTAACTATACCGCTAAATGTGCTTCCAGTCCATATAGAATATGGTTTGACAAGAGGAACTATTTCAGCTTTTAGTCCAAGCTCACTATCCCAATCAGTTGGAGCACCTGCAACGTTTACCACTGTTTTTGTGATTTGTTGTATGTAGGCATCTTCATTTTTCTCATAATAAGGAG
>JAAYFN010000041.1 GCA_012728225.1 Campylobacter sp. | reverse complement strand
CTTTTACTCCTTATTGCTGGAATATGCTTCGGTATAGAGAATTCCATAAGGCTGGGATCGGTAGGCAGTATAATGGGAATTCTCAAAGGAACTGTCTCTTCTCCTTTATTTGCCACTATGTTGTTTTCTCTGATAATTCTCATTTTTATGGAGACAGAGGAAGGAAGAATACAAGAAAGAAGAAATATTATTTTTAAAGATATTGTCTATCAGGAAGTGAAACCTATAAAAAAACGAAAAAGAGCTATACTTTTAAGATAACTGCTCTTTAGCTAAGCTTCTAACTGCTTTTAGGTCAACTTTACCCGTGCCTAAAAGCGGTATTTGGCCTACTTTTAATACTTCACTTGGTCTTGCGATAGGTGCTAAATTTGAACTGCTTATGAGATTAAAAATTTCATTTTCTACTCTACTGCCTTCATATACTAAAACTATCTTTTCACCCTTTTTAACATCTTCTAAATTTACAGCTGTTACACACTCATCTTCATTTAAACTTACTCTTATCTCCTCTTCAACTGCGCCAAGACTAACCATTTCGCCACCTATTTTTGCAAACCTAGAAAGGCGATCTGTAATGAAAACAAAGTTTTTCTCATCAATGTATCCGATATCACCAGTTTTGTAGAAATTCATACCATCAAACTCTACACCCCACTCTAAATCAAGCTTATAATAACCTCTCATAACTTGATGAGCACCTATTAAAATAAGTCCTTGCTCATTAAACCCAAGTTCGCGAAACTCGCTATCAACTATCTTAACAATCGTTCCACCTAACGGAGTTCCTACACTTCCCTCACGATCAAAAACTCTCTCTTTAAATGTATCTTCGTCGATGATATTTGGTAAATTTACACTTATCACAGGCCCTGTTTCAGTTGTGCCATATCCTTCTAATAAATTTATACCAAATTTAAGCCTAAAATCCCTTTTTACATCCCTACTTAACTTCTCACCACCTGCTATACAGTAACGCAAACTAGCAAGCATCATAGGTTGAAGTCTTTTTTGCCTGACATAAAGTCTAAAAAATGTCGAAGTACCAAACATGACAGTTGCCTTAAATTTAAAGACCATCTTACCTACCATATAAGCATCTGTTGGATCAGCAACACAGATACTTTTTATACCTTCAGCTAATGGATATATCGTAGTAACTGTAAGCCCAAAAGAGTGAAAAACAGGCAAACTTGCAAACATTACTTCATTTTTTGGAGAGTTTAAAAGCTCTGCAATTTGTTTGATGTTTGCTAAAACATTTTTATGAGTTAAAACTACCCCTTTTGGTTCTCCTTCACTGCCACTACTAAAGAGAATAAAAGCGTCATCTTCTAAATTTACATTTCTAAAATAAATTTTTTTAATTAAAAATTTAGGCATTAAAAGTGCATTTAAAAGATACTTTAGAGTATCTTTTTTGCTTATTAGATCTTTTAAATTTTCTAAATAAAAAATCTTAGTTCTAATCTCATCACTAAATTTCATCCCTTTTTTTTCTAACTTTTCTATAAATTTCTTAGATGAAAATATCACTTCGATACCAGCTATATCTATACACTTTTCTAAAACACTCTCGCCCATCGTATAGTTTAAATTTACCGCTCTTTTGCCTTGCGACATAACGGCCAAATTTGATACACTACAAGCAAAACTTCGTGGAAGTAAAAGCCCGATATTTTCTCCTTTTAAATGGAGCTTTTGACTAAACAAAATCACCGCTGTTAAAAGTTTATAATTTTTAATCTCTTTAGAGTCAAAATCTACCAACCCTACCTTAAAAGGGCTTTTTTTAACAGAATCCAAAAAATTCAAATGAGCTGGTTTTTGCTCATCTAAATATAGCTTCCACGAGCTATAACTTGCCTTTATAACTGCTTTTCTAACCTCTAATGCAGTTGTGTTACTTGGTAACTTTTCACCAAAAGCTATTGTTAAAACTCTTCTAAATCTCTGTTTTTTAGTTCGTTTTTTATACTCTTTATCAGCTTGTGACCAAAAAGAACCCCAAAACCCTTCTATATGAAAAGGTATAATAAATGCATCTGTACCTTTTATACCAACCTCAAAACCTTTTTGAAAATCATCCATTTTAGCATTTTTAGTCATATGCCCTTCAGGAAAAATACAGACTAAATGCCCATTTTTCAACACTTTGTTTATCTCTTCAAGAGCACTTTTTGAAGAACTTCCCCCTATTGGTATCACCCCAAAAAACTTAAGTGCTTTTTGAATTCCAAATCTTTTATAAAATTTCACATGCATAACAAACCTTATAGGTCTTCCTACAACAATTTGTACAAACATCCAATCAATCCAACTTATATGATTTCCTAAAAGTAGCGCCGAACCTTGCTCTGGGATATTTTCTAAACCAGTGCTTTTTACCTTATAAACAGCTCTAAATATAGGGACTAAAAGCAGACGAATAGCCAAATTTCTAATAACAAAAAACGCTATTATCCCAACGATAAGCGAGCTAAGTGCTGCTGTTAAAAAGATAATAGAAGTACTTACGCTTAAAGATGAAAGAAATATAGCAACAAGAAGAAAAACTATCATAAAAATGTTTTGGATAAAGTTACTAGCTGCAAGCGTTCTTCCCATGTTTTCATCATCTGCATAAAGCTGGATATTTGCATTAAGTGGAACTATATAAACCCCGCCCGCAAACCCAAAAAACATAGACAAAATAAACATAGCTGGCAACACACTAGCATTTAAGAAAAACAACAACGAGATAAAAATACCAAATGCACCAAGAGGTATAAGCCCGAGTTCTATACGTTTTTTAGAACAAAATCCTGCAAAAAACGACCCACTTACAAGACCTATTGCGCTAACTGCAAGAATAAGCTGGATAAGTATAACATTATCATCGCCACTCATAAATTTATAATGTGCTGGAAATACCGCTATAATAAGCTGTGATAAAGCCCAAAACATCGAAAGTCCAAATGCACATAACCATAAATTTTTATCTTTAAATAGTATGCCTAAATTCTCTTTTAAATATCCAAATTTTACATACTTTTTAACACTAAATTTGGCCTTTGGGGTTGTAGCTTTAAAATATGGAAGCCTAAAAGTAAAGATTGTCTCTGTTACTG
>JAAYFN010000040.1 GCA_012728225.1 Campylobacter sp. | reverse complement strand
CTGCCCAGTCAGGATTATAGTTTCCAATAGGAGTTTGAATTTTAAACCAATCTGGTAATTTCGCAAAAAATTTTACATCTGGATTTTTATCAAAATCCTCAGCAAATTTTCTCTCTATTTCAGAGTCATAAATAGTATAATCAAAAGGCGATTTTTCATTTTTATTTTCATACATATTTTTTGACAAATATCCACTTAGCTCATCATTTAAAAAGCACTCTTGAGCATAAAAACAGTCATCTCCTAATTTTTGGTATTTAATACCATCAACTACAAAAGAAGACATAGCTTTTTTGATAACTTCAATAACACTATCTATAAACTTTTGTGGATTATTTTTAAAATCATTTAATTTTTCGCTTTTTAGTAAAATATCAACAACAACTTTTCTTGTAAGATTAGTTTCATTTTGTATATAAGTTACAATATCAGGCAATTTATAGTCAATAATCTCACTATCAATATATTTATCTTTTATTTCGCTACTCTCATCTATCTCAACACCAACTTTTGTGATTTTATTTTTTGCTTTAAAGTAGAGATATTTGATTTTGTTTACACTAACTTCATTTTTGATATTTTTTACACACTCTTTTATAAGTTCATCTTCATCAAAATCAACTCTGTATGTTGTTTGATGTTTTATTCTGTCCCATAAATCTTTGAACTCTGGGCTTAAAAATACTTGCTTATTTACTTTTATTCTTTTTTTATCATCTGCATTTTTTACATTTAGATTTCCAGCTATTTTTTTGAGTACATTTATAATCTGTGCTTTTGCTTCTTCAAATTCAACTGGTACTTCAAAATTCTTATCTCTTAGTTTAGCTCTTAAACTATCGTTTATTTTTCCATTTGAATCTATAAATTCATTTTCTAAAAGATAACCATATAAAATCTCACTTTGTTTTGCACCCAAAAACTCAACTTCATCTTTGTCATTTTTTATAGTTATATTTGCAAATTCGTGTTTTTCTATCACTCCAAATTTTATGCCATCTTCTTTTTCTATCTCTTTTTGAAGCCCGATAGCGAACTCTTCATAAGTCTCATTTGCCATTACTGTAAGAGTGTTTACATCAAAGCCATAAACTCTCTCTCCCTTTTGATTTACACAAATTCTAAGCCCTCTGCCTATCTCTTGCCTTCTTCTTATTTCTGATTTTGAACCCTCTTTTAGTGTACATATTTGAAATACATTTGGATTATCCCAACCCTCTTTTAAAGCACTATGTGAAAATATAAATCTCAAATCATCATCAAAGCTAAGAAGTTTTTCTTTATTTTTCATAATTCGATTAAATGTATCTTCATCATCAGAATTTGATTTTAACTCTCCACTTGCAGTTTCAGTGCTATCTTTGAAATTTCCTTTTTTATCTTGCGAAAAGTATCCATCGTGAATCTTTTCTACATCTTTATCTAAATCCTTATGCTTTTCAAATAGAGTTTTATATTTAGGGTATTTTATAATTTTTAAATACTCCTCTTCAAACCATTGTGCAAATTTCCCTTTTTGTGCAACTCCATCTTCATCATAATATCTATAATTTGCAACTCTATCTATAAAAAATAGTGATAAAACTTTTATTTCACTTGGATTCAATTTCATCTCTTTATCAAGGTGTTCTTCTATCGTTTTTCTAATTTGTAGTCTTTTGATACTATCCTCATCAACATCACCCATAGACTCACCAATTTTTAAGTAAGTTCCATTTGAAAACTGTACATATTCATTTTCATCTTCAACATATATCTCTAATACATTAATATCTGAATATACATCTCTTTTAGTTAATTTATATAAATCTGTATTATCTTTGATAGTTTTTGTAACTCTTTTTGTAGCTCCCTTATCGTTTATATCTATTTCTACAGTTGCACTTATGGGGGATTTTGATACTTTTAAAAGCTTTATATATGCACAGTTTTGATTATCTGTTGTTCTTACGTTTGCAACTTCTATCTGCTTGACTAGCTTTTGTTCATAAGCATCGATACTATCGAGTTTATACATGAGATTATACTTTTGAGTGTGCGTTGCGCTGTATCTTAGCTTGCAAAGTGGGTTTAAAGTCGCTATAGCTTCTTTGCTTTTTGGAGTATTGTCAACACTTTGTGGCTCATCAATTATCACAATTGGATTTGTACTAGATATAAATTCTATTGGTTTTTGTCCATTTAATTTATCATTTGCCCTATGAATTATATTTGCTTTTGTATCTTTTGAGGGGTCTGTAAAACTTTTTCTAAAAGCGTCTATATTTATAATCATAATGCGAATATCACTACTTATAGCAAAATCCCTAACTTGCTCTAAATTTGAACTATCATATACAAAATAGTCATAATTTACATTGTCAAAAATAGCTTTAAAATGCTCATTTGTCATTTGTAGAGTTTTGTTTGTTCCCTCCTTGATCGCGACAGATGGAACAACTATAATAAATTTAGTAAAACCATATCTTTTGTTCATCTCAAAGATAGTTTTTAGATAAACATAAGTTTTTCCAGTGCCTGTTTCCATCTCTACACTAAAATCCATAGATTTTATATCTTCTATACTTACAGTTTGTGATAAGCCATTTTTTAGTTGAATATTTTGAACATTATTTAAAATCTCATCGTCAAGCAACTCTAATCTATTTCCTATACCTAGATCATTTTGATATGTTAGAAGATTGTCATTTATAGTTGTTACTGTAAAATTACTTTGGCAAATCTCTTGCCCTTCAAAGATACTTACAATGCTATTTACCGCATCGTTTTGGTATTTTAGATCGTTTTCAAATTGTATTTTCATATTTTTTCTTTCATTATATACTCACAACTTCATTTATGCCATTTTGTTTTAAAATTTGCATGATGTTTGTCTTGATAACGCTATCTTTAAAGCTACTATCTCTAAAAACTACTCTCATATTTTTTTCTTTATCTTTTTCTTTATCTTTATCTTTATCTTTAT
>JAAYFN010000039.1 GCA_012728225.1 Campylobacter sp. | reverse complement strand
TCTTTATCTTTATCTTTATCTTTATCTTTATCTTTATCTTTATCTTTATCTTTATCTTTATCTTTAAGCTCTTTTTTTAAATTTACTATCTCTTCGGCTATATCGGTAGTGATATCATTATCCAAACAGCAGATTAGTGAGCCATCTCCTAAACTATATATCTTTTTACCTTTGATATCAAATTCTTTAATCGGCAATGTTAGATCCTCTCCATACTTTAAAAGTATCTCATATACTAAGTCTTCTTTAGTTCTATCTTCTTTTATATTACTAATACTATCTAAAAGGTTTTGTTCTAAATTTTCAAAGTCGCTATCCCACGTTTTGATATTTGAACTATCTAGCTTTAAAACTTTAAATCCGATATCTAGTTTGTCAATATTTTCTTTATCTTTATTTTCTTCTAATATCTTATCTCCTGCTCTTCGTATTCGCTCTTTGCCTATTTCACAGATATTTTTATACCCTGCTTTAAAAGCTTCACTTTTTTCATCTGTAATTTCTGGAAGTTGTACACAAATAAACTTTCTATTGCCACCATCTTCACTATTTAATTTCATAACGGCGTGGGCGGTTGTGGCTGAGCCAGAGAAAAAGTCTAAAATTATATCTTCATTATCTTTCTTCACTGAAAATCTTAAAAAATATTCTATAAATTTAGAATATTTTGGATAATCAAATACTTTCTCTTGCATTAATTCTTTAACTTCTAAAGAACCCAATTCTGTTCTAGCAATATCTGTACCAATAATGCTATAAGGAAGTTTTCCACTATCTTCAAAAGAATATTTTTTTTTGTGTAATTTATATTCATCTGCAACTTTTTTAACAATTAGTTTATTTCTATCTCTTTTCATAGTATCTCTTGACCAAGTCCATCTTCCAAGGACTCCTTTAGTTTGGTAAGGAATAATTTTTATTAAATCTTTTTCTATACTTACTTCATCATCTATAAAAATTTTATTATTTCTTTCATCATAATAAACTGGAAAATGTAAACTAGGAACATCTTCTTTTTTTCCACCTATTCCTCTTTTCCATAATCTTTCAACATAATAATTTCCTAAATCATCATATTCATTATATTTTTTATCCAATTCTTTAGATGATAATTCTATTTTATATGTATAAAATTCTCTACTTTTCACAAATGCTAGACAATAAGAATGTTGTTGAGCTACATCAACAGAACTTTGTGTTCCTGCAGGAGCAGAAGTAACAATAAATTGTGCTAAAAAATTCCCTTCCCCAAAAATCTCATCACAAAGTTTTCGCAGATTTGCCACTTCATTGTCATCAATACTTATAAAAATAACTCCATCATCTTTTAGCAAATTTCTAGCAAGTTTAAGCCTTGGATACATCATAGAAAGCCAGTCGCTATGGTATCTGCCATTGGTTTCACTGTTTGTGCTTAGTCTATTTCCTTCACTATCAACTTGACCTGTAAGTTCAAGATAGTTTTTTATGTTATCTCTAAAGTTATCTTTATATACAAAGTCTTTGCCTGTGTTGTATGGTGGGTCTATATAAATCATTTTGATTTTTTTATAGTATGACTTTTGAAGAAGTTTTAAAACTTCAAGGTTATCGCCTTCTATATATAAATTCCCAGTTTTATCCCAATTTTTTGATTCATCTTTACAAGGTCTTAAAGTTCCAGTTGATGGAGTTAGAGATATTTTTTGAGCTTCAAGCTTTCCAGTCCATGTGAAGTTATATCTTTCATTTTCAAGTTCTTTAAATTCTCCTAGTTCGTTTTGGAGTTTTTCAAAGTCGATTTTGCCCTCACTAAAAATATTTGGAAAAATCTCTTTTAGCTTTTCTATATTTTCATTTATTAAATCTTTGCTTTTACCGTCTAGTTTTGTCATCATAACTCCTAAAATTTGGATCTTTTCTTAATTGCCTTTATAAAAATCATAGCTTTGTCTAAGGCAAAAATTTAAAATGATTTTATCATTAGTAGACTTAAAAGTCGATAATTGTTTTTAAAAAGTAACTTTCTAATGGTTCTTAGCCTTTTAATATATCATAATGATAAAATTTTGATCAAATAATCATCTTAATATATGATTAAAATCACAATCTTTAAACCTTGATTAACATCATATAAGATATAATATGATTTATTATTTTAAAAAGGAATGCATTTGAGAAGTCATTATTGTACTGATTTGTCAAAAGATGATATTGGAAAAGAAGTTAATGTTTGCGGTTGGGCAAACTCTTACCGCGATCACGGTGGTATCATCTTTATAGACTTAAGAGATAGAACGGGACTACTTCAGTTAGTTTGTGATCCAGCTGATAGCAAAGAGTCTTATGAGCTAGCAAATAAGATAAGAAATGAGTTTGTGTTAAGAGCTAAAGGTGTAGTTAGAGCACGAGGTGAAGGGCTTACAAACCCTAAACTTAAAACCGGAGATATAGAGATAGTAGTAAGTGAGCTTATAATAGAAAATCCTAGCAAAACTCTTCCGTTTGTCTTAGGTGATAAGGACGTTGGAGAAGAGACAAGGCTAAAATACCGCTTTTTTGATCTAAGAACGCCTGAAAATTTTAACCGTTTTAAACTTCGCTCAAAAGCTGCTATTGCGACTAGAAACACACTTGATAGACTAGGTTTTATAGAAGTCGAAACTCCAATACTTACAAAAGCAACGCCAGAAGGAGCAAGAGACTATCTTGTACCAAGTAGAATTTATAACGGTGAGTTTTATGCGCTACCACAAAGCCCACAACTTTTTAAACAGCTTCTTATGTGTTCGGGGTTTGACAAATACTTTCAAATAGCAAAATGCTTTAGAGATGAGGATTTAAGAGCTGATAGACAGCCTGAATTTACTCAAATAGACATTGAAATGAGCTTTTGTACTCAAGAAGATGTGATGAAAGTAGGTGAAGAAGTTTTAAAAGATATCTTTAAAACGTGTGGATATGATATAAAAACTCCTTTTAAACGTATGACTTATGAAGATGCTACTGAAATTTATGGAAGTGATAAACCTGATCTTAGGTTTGATATGCCAATGGTTGATGTCGCTGATATATTTGAAAGATCTGATAATGAAATTTTTAGCGCCCCAGCTAAAGATAGAAAGAAAAACCGCGTAAAAGCTATAAGAGTTCCAAATGGAGATAATATCTTTAGCAAGCGACAAATGAAGAGCTTTGAAGAGTATGTGCGTAAATTTGGCGCTAATGGTTTGGCGTTTTTTCAAGTTAAAGATGATGGTTTAAAAGGCCCACTTGTTAAGTTTTTTAAAGAAAATGACCTTGATGAGATAGTTAAAAGATGTAAACTTGAAGTAGGTGATGTGGTATTTTTCGGAGCTGGCAAGAAAAAAACAGTTCTTGACTATATGGGAAGATTTAGGATATATCTTGCTGAACAGATGGGTATCATAGATAAAGATAAGATGGAATTTTTATGGGTTGTTGACTTTCCAATGTTTGAAGAAAATGATGATGGAAGTTACTCAGCTATGCACCACCCTTTTACGATGCCAAACAACTTAGATGATGAGATAGAAGATATCACAAGTATAGCTTATGATGTAGTTTTAAACGGCGTTGAACTAGGTGGTGGAAGTATAAGAATTCACAAAAACGATATACAACAAAAAGTCTTTGAAAAGCTTGGTATCAACGAAAATGAACAAAGAGATAAATTTGGCTTCTTACTTGATGCATTAAGCTTTGGCGCGCCTCCACATGGTGGTATAGCGATAGGCTTTGATAGACTTATAATGCTTGCAACAAATGCTACTAGTATCAGAGATGTGATAGCGTTTCCAAAAACACAACGTGCACAGTGCGCTATGACAAAAGCTCCAAGCAAAGCAAATGATGAGCAGTTAAAAGAGCTAGGACTTAGAATTATAAAAAAGGATAATAAATGAAAAACTTATTTTTAATCATCGGCGCACCTGGTAGCGGTAAAACAACTGATGCTAGTGCGATAGCACAGATAAACCAAAGTGTAGCTCACTACTCTACAGGTGATATGCTTAGAGCTGAAGCAGCTAGCAAAAGCGAACTAGGCAATCAAATAAAAAGCTTTATAGACGCTGGAAATTTAGTCCCGCTTGATATAGTTATAAGCACCATTGTCACAGCTATAGAAAATGCTGAGCTTGACTTCATCATAATAGACGGCTTTCCTAGAAGCATAGAACAAATGAATAAATTTGATGAAGTTTTAGCAACAAATAATAACATAAATTTGATTAGTGTTATAGAGGTAAAAGTTAGCGAAGAAACTGCAAAAGATAGAGTTTTAGGCAGAGCTAGGGGAGAGGATGATAATGAAGAGGTATTTAATAATCGTATGAAAGTTTTCCTTGACCCAATAGATGAAATTCGTAAATTTTATACTAAAAAAGAAATTTATAAAGATATAGATGGTGAGCGAACCATAGAAGAGATAGTTGCTGATTTGCATGAGATTATCGTTGAAAAAATTATGAAAACCATAAGATAATTGTAAAATTTAGGAGATATAATGAATTTAAACAAGATCAAACCAGGCTCAAACCCTGATAAAATAAACGCAGTTATAGAGATACCATATGGATCAAATATCAAATATGAAGTAGATAAAGAAAGTGGAGCTGTGTTTGTGGATAGAGTGCTTTATGGAGCGATGTTTTATCCAGCAAACTATGGATTTGTCCCAAATACACTAGCTGATGATGGAGATCCTGCTGATATACTTGTACTTAACGAATACCCACTTCAAGCTGGCAGCGTTATACCTTGTCGTTTAATAGGCGTTTTAGTGATGGAGGATGAAGCTGGTATGGATGAAAAGCTTTTAGCGGTGCCAACAAGCAAAATAGACCCAAGATATGACAATATAAAAAATATAGATGATCTACCAAAAATAACTCTTGATAAGATCAAAAATTTCTTTGAAAGATACAAAGATCTTGAACCAAATAAGTGGGTTAAAGTAAAGGATTTTGAAGGTATAGATAAGGCTAGTGAAATTTTAAACAAAGCTATAAAAGCTTACTAAATTTAGGGAGTTGATCTCCCTTTGTATAAATACTAAAAAATAACTACGCCAAATACCATACTAATCGCTATTATCGCTGAGATTATCGCCATATATAAAGCATTAATATCTGCAAAACCAAAATAGAGAAAACTTGTAAAAAATCCGCCTAAAAAAGCAACTACACCTACTGACAACGCGAGAAAAAAACGTTTATAGATATTTTGATACAATATAATCAAAACTAAAATTGACAAAACAAACCAAAATATCGCTACAAAAGAGCCCTCATATGATCCATATCCTGCTAAAGCAAGAAAATTTAAAACCAAACAAACTGCCCATATAACAGAAGTAGCCACTTTAAATTTCTCCATCATCAATCCTTATATCATTAAAAAATTTGGAATTTGCACTGTATCATCCTCATACTAATCCTTTTTTAAGCTTTCTAACCAAAAATCTTGCAGGATGAACTGCATTTGCTATCTCTTTCTCAACGCAAAGAGGACGCCCTAAAACATAATCAAGCAAAAGTTCACTCGCCATAATAGCCGTTCCTAATCCTCTAGCCCCATGAGCTGTATCTATATAAACACCTTCAATATATTTTGGTGCTATAAAGCTCTGTTTACCCCAGTGAGCACTTTTATAGTTTTGCTTATAAAAACTAGCATCATATAGTGGTCCAATCATAGGAAACCTATCTCCACTATATGAGCGATATCCCACTTTTGAGCCTAAAATTTCCGGGCTTTTATCCTCTAAAAACTCACCAATATTTTTTATATTTATCTCATCATCACCATCTCTTGACTCATCACAATAAAGCCCTCTATCATAAGTAGCGCCAATGAGCTGGATTTCTTTTATAGCGGGGCAAATATAAGCTCTAGCTGAGAGTGGAAATTTAGTATCAATACTTTTTTTGATCAACGTAGCTTGACCTCTAACTGAACTTATAAAAACACTCTCATCAAATTTCAATCTTGGAGTTTCACCGCGTCCAAAAAGCTCCTGACTATGACTTCCCATGCAAAATATAACAATATCAGCGTTTATACTTTTGCCATTTTTAAATGAAATTTCATAACCATCTTTAACTTTTATAAAATTTACAAACTCATATCCTAACAGCAAATCCAAATTTTTAGCTAACTTATCACAAAATTTTTTTACTCTTATAGTCGATGCATTTTTTATAAATATACTAGGATATGGCTCATCATCATTGAGTGTAAAAATACTGTTTTTATAACGTTTTTGCAAGTTTTCATTAAAAGCAAACTCTTTTAATCCAGTAAATTTAGCATCTTTTTTAGCAAATTTTTTATAAAACTCTTCAGCTTGCAAAAATGCACTCATATGCATTTTGCCTAACAAAACGCCTTTTTGTGTGATAAGTGGAGTAAGCGCTCCTACTAAATTTCCACTACCATTTAACGCCACTTTGCTATTTTTTTCAGCGATTTTTACCTTAAATCCTGCTCTTTTAAATTTAACAGCTGTACTTAACCCAGCTATGCCAGCACCGACTATAAGCACAGTTTTTGAGTCTAAATTTGGAGTTGGACGAGAAAACCAGATCTCATCTTTTGATATATCTTCACCCTTAAAAACTGCTCTTGTCATCTCGCGTTTAGATGCAAAACCCTCTTTTTTTTCTACTAAAAAACCAGCTTTTTCTAAGTTGTCTCTAACCTTTCTAGCAACACAATAAGAGCCAAGAAGTGAGTTAAACTTAGATAGTTTTGCAAAACCTTTCATAGTTTCCTCATCCCACATATCAGGATTTTTACTAGGCGCAAAACCATCTAAAAACCACACGTCTGCTTTAAAATCAAGCTCTTTTAAAGCCTCTTTTATATCTCCAAAATATATATCTAAAATAATATTTTTACTAAAATGAATTCGTCTAAGACCTTGCTTAAAATTTGGATATTTAGAGATAAGCTTTTTACTTAAATTTGGGAATTTACCAAATTTCTCCCAAATATATGCAAAATCTTTTTTGTTAAAAGGGTATTTTTCTATGCTTATATAATGAAGAATTTTGGAACTTTTTTTAAATTTTTTAGCTAAATTTAAAAAATTTAGTCCTATCCCAAAGCCCGCTTCAGCAACGACAAATCTATCCTTACTATCCCAAATTTCGTCAAGCAAACTTACATATACATGTGAGCTTTCTTTTATAGCTGATGCACGACTAAAATATATATCATCAAATTTAGCAGAGTATAAAACTCCGTCTTTATAGTCCATATCAATTCTTTAAAAAATCCGCATCTATTCCGTTAGCAACTCCATTTGCTATCTCTTTTTGATACTCTCTTTTGCCTAGATATTTGCTATCATGAGAGTTTGATATATATCCTACTTCAACTAAAACTGCAGGCATTGTAGCGCCCACTAAAACCCAAAAAGGAGCCTCTCTA
>JAAYFN010000038.1 GCA_012728225.1 Campylobacter sp. | reverse complement strand
TTTACCTATACTTGAAACTGATATATCATCTAAATATCCATTAGTTCCTGCATATATTATCACGGTTTGTTTCTCAACTGGAAGTGGTGAATATGGAGGCTGTTTAAGAATTTCAACCATTCTAGTTCCTCTATCAAGTTGTTTTCTAGTAGTTTCATCAAGATCACTTGCAAACTGTGCAAAAGCTTGGAGCTCTCTATACTGTGCAAGGTCAAGACGAAGTGTACCTGAAACTTTTTTGATAGCTTTAATCTGTGCTGCACCACCAACTCTTGAAACTGACAATCCTACGTTAATAGCAGGTCTAACTCCTGAGTTAAAAAGTCCTGTTTCAAGGAAAATTTGACCATCAGTAATAGATATAACGTTTGTTGGAATATATGCTGAAACGTCGCCTGCTTGAGTTTCTATAATAGGAAGTGCTGTTAAGCTTCCTCCTCCTAACTCATCATTTAGCTTACTTGCTCTTTCAAGTAGCCTTGAATGCAGATAGAAAACATCTCCCGGGTAAGCTTCACGACCTGGTGGTCTTCTAAGGATAAGAGATAGTTCACGATATGCAACAGCATGTTTACTCAAATCATCATAAATAATAAGTGCATGTCTAGCATTATCTCTAAAATACTCACCCATAGTACATCCCGTATATGGCGCAAGGTATTGTAATGCAGCTGACTCACTAGCTCCTGCATTAACAACGATAGTATACTCCATAGCTCCATGCTCTTCAAGTCTTTTAACTGCTTGAGCTACTGTTGACTGCTTTTGACCAACCGCTACATATACACATATAACATCTTGGCCTTTTTGATTTATAATAGTATCAATTGCAATAGTTGTTTTTCCTGTCTGTCTATCACCAATGATAAGCTCTCTTTGACCTCTACCGATCGGAACAAGCGCATCAATCGCTTTAACACCTGTTTGAAGAGGCTCAAAAACTGACTTTCTAGCCATGATACCTTTTGCTTTTTCTTCAACAAGTCTATGCTCTTTAGCATCTATCTCGCCTTTACCATCAATTGGATCGCCTAAAGTGTTTACAACTCTTCCTATCATTGCATCACCAACTGGAACTTGAAGAAGTTTTCCAAGTCTTTTTACACTACCACCTTCTGCTATGCCTTCCATAGAACCCAAAACAACAACACCAACTGAGTCTTCTTCTAAACTAAGTGCCATACCGTGTGTGCCGTTTTCAAATTCAACCATTTCATTTAGCATAACATTTTTAAGACCATAAACAATAGCAACTCCATCCGCTACTGTAATGATTTTACCTGTCTCTTCGATACTTATATCGATATCAAACTGCTCAATGCGCTCTTTTATAATAGCACTAATCTCATCAGCTTTAATCTTCACCCTATCTCCTTATATTGCTTTTAATACGTATTGACTAATACCTTGTTTTAATCTATCCAAAGAAAAACTTATATCTGCGCCTAAACCTTCTAAGTCAATCTTAACACCATTGTAGTCAGACTGAACAAACTCAAGCGAAATTTCAGAGTTAAATTTCTTAGAAAGTAAATTTTCTAACTCTTTAATCTGGCTTTTGTTAATTTTATCTTTTGAGTAAACCACACCTTTATACTCATTTTTACTAGCAGATATGACAGATGTAAGGTTTTTAAAAATTTCAGGTATAAGCCCTAATCTTGAATTTTCAGAAAGTATTTTTAATAAATTGTTAAATTTCTCATCACCTTTAACTAAAGATAAAACAAAACTCTCTTTTGCACTATTTTCTATAAGAGGCGAGTTAATCATTTCGCTAAAACTCCTATCTTTAAAAGCTAAAAATAACGTTTCAAAGTTTTCTAGTACAAGAGATAATTCATCTTTATTAAAAGCACGAATTATTGCTGTGACATATTTGTCTACGATTATTCCACTCATCAGCTAGCCTTTTTACTAATAATTTTTACAAGCTCATCTTGAGTAAGAGTTACGCTTTCATCATCAAGAGTCTGAGATAAAATATCATTTACAACCTCTTTAGTTGCTTGAGTGCTCTCAAATTCCTTTTTGCCTTCATAAGCTTTTTCTAGGCTAGCAAATTCATTTTTAATATTTTCTTTGCTTCTTTTTTTAGCACTAATTATCTCTTTTTTAGAGACGTCTATAAGATTTTCACCTCTGATTTTAGCTATTTCAACATCTTTTTGTGCTTTTGCTCTTTTTTCTTTTGACTCTCTTAGTTTAACTTCTATATCTTCTAAACTATTAGCGATACGTTCTATTCTGCTAACATAAGCTTTTTTTACATAGTCTTTAATTAAATAAAACAAAATTCCAAAAAACAACAAAAAGTTAAATGCTCTTGGGATAAAGTCATAATCTTTTTGAAGAGCAT
>JAAYFN010000037.1 GCA_012728225.1 Campylobacter sp. | reverse complement strand
TTTATCTCTCTTAAAGTATTATTTGATTATAATATTACCTATTTTAGAGTTAAAAAGGTAAATTTAGTGAAAACAAGAGAGCTAGAAGTTATAAATGCTTTAAATTCCACTACTATAAAATTTAATGGAAAGTGGGACTATAAAATAACCACTAAAGAGATGAAAAAACTCAAATCATCATTTCAAAACTCAAAAGAAAATTTAACGCTTGATATGTCAGGTTTGAATAGTTTAGATTATGCTGTCGCTCTTGTTATTTTTAATGAGATAAAAGATAAAAATTTTACTATTTTAGGTGAAAATAACACTATTAAGGCTGTATTTGCTTTGATAGATGATAAAAATATCGACCTAAAAGATAGACCCAAAAAACAAAAAAACAATCTTTTTCATGAGATAGGCAATGCAGTTTATAAAGCTTATCTTAGTATGCTAAGCTTTTTTAACTTTTTTGGAGAGTTTACATATAAACTTTTTCATGTCTTACTTCATCCTAAAAAAATTAGATTTAAAGAATTCTCAAACCATTGTAAAGATTCTGGCATAAATGCTGTTTTTATAGTATGTTTGACTGCATTTTTAATAGGCATAGTACTAGTATATATAGGTTCGGATATGTTAGCTCCTTTTGGTGCTAAGCTGATGATAGTTGAAATCATGGGTATGATAACCCTTCGTGAAATCGGTCCTCTTATCGCTACAATAGTTTTAGCAGGACGCTCAGCAAGCTCATTTACCGCACAAATAGGTGTAATGAAGATAACTGAAGAGATAGATGCTATGAAAAGCATGAGTTTTGATCCATTTATCTATCTTGTTATCCCTCGAGTTATGGCTATGGTAGTTATAACTCCGCTTGTGATATTTTTAGCTGATATCGTTAGTATACTTGGGCAGATGCTTATCTGCTATTTATATGTAGATCTAGATTTTAACCTATATCTTGATAGGTTTAAAAATTTAGTTCAGATAAGACACTTTTATGCAGGAATGATAAAAGCTCCGTTTTTTGGTGCAGTTATCGCTCTTGTAGGATGTTTAAGAGGACTTCAAGTTAGTGGAAGTACTGAAAGTATCGGTGAAATGACAACTATAAGTGTTGTAAATGCAATATTTTGGGTTATTGTTTTAGATGCTATATTTGCTATATTCTTTATAAAAGCAGGTATTTAAATGATGCAAAATAGTACAAGCAAAATTCCTATTGCTACAGCTAAAAATTTAAAAGTTGCATATGGCTCAAAAGTAATCCACGAAAATGCAAGTTTTCATATAAATGAAGCTGAAATTTATGGTTTTCTTGGTGGAAGTGGTAGTGGTAAAACCACACTTATGAAAACTCTTATCTATCTAAAAGAGCCTGATTCTGGTAAAGTAACGGTATTTGGCAAGGATATATGGAATTTGGGTATAAATGAACGTGAAAAGATCAAACTACAAACCGGCTTTATGTTTCAGTTTGGTGCACTTTTTTCATCGATGAGTGTACTTGATAACATCGGTGTTATGCTTAGAGAGTATAGTGATTTTAGTAAAAAAGATATAGAAGATATCTCAATGTTTTGGTTACAAAAAGTTGGACTTAAAAGAAGTGCCGCATATCTTTATCCTAGTGAACTAAGTGGAGGCATGAAAAAAAGAACTGCTCTTGCAAGAGCTTTAGTACTAAGCCCTAGAATGCTTTTTTTAGATGAACAAAACTCAGGGCTTGATCCGGTAAGTGCAAGAGCTATGGATAGACTTATAGTTAGCCTAAGAGATAGTCTTGGTATAACAGTAGCTATGGTAACTCATGATGCTGATAGTATATTTACTATACTAGATAGATTTTTGATAGTTCATGATAAACATATAGTATTTGAAGGAACACTCGAAGAGGTGCATGATTTTAAAGATAATCCACTTCAAGAGTTATTTGATAGTAGAGATATATGATAAAATTAATTTAGGAGCATAAATTGGAAAATAGAAGTTCGTTTACCATTATAGGGATATTTACTATTATATGTAGCATACTTATACTGAGTTTTGTGTGGTGGCTTACAACAAGATCTAATGTAAATGTAGATTATAAAACCTACTATATACACACAAAAGAACTTCCAGCAGGACTTAAAGAAAACACTCAGATTAAGTATATAGGCGTTCCAGCAGGATATGTAAGTGGTATAAATTTCGCACAAGATAGCAATTATGGCACTATCGAGATAGTTATGCAAATACAAGAAGATTTTCCTATTAAAAAAGATAGTATCGTTAAAACTGAAGTTCAAGGCTTAAGTGGTCAGCTTACTCTTAATATCACAAAAGGAGTTGGTGAAAATTTTGAAAGTGATGAAAAAGCTATCATATACCTTGATTTAGGTCTTCTTGCCAAGCTAAATGCTGAAGCAACAACCATAACAGAAGGTATAAATGAGTCAATCAATAGAGTAAATACTCTTTTATCTAAGGAAAATTTAGATACTATCAGCTCTATACTGACCTCGACTGATAATATCTTAAAGTCATTTGATGATAATAAAACAGAATTAAATGAGCTTATTACAAATTTAAATGATTTAGTTAAATCTATAGATAAATTTGCTCAAACATCCGCTCAAACTTCAGCTAAATTTAGCAACACTTTAACTATGGTTAACGAAGGAATTGCTAGAGGAGACTATAATGTAAAAGAGATTTTAGGACCAACACTTCATGAGTCCTCACTAACTCTTATCGAATTCAAAAAAAGCTTAAGAGAATTTCAAAGGGCTATGTTTAGGTTAGAAGATGATCCATATGACTTTTTCTTTAGAGACACAGGTAGAGGAGATAGAAGATGAATAAAAAAATTTTAACGATAACACTTATACTCATAGGAGCTGTTATACTAAGTGGATGTTTAGCAAAAAGCGCTAAACCGTATCAATATTACGAGATCACATATAAAGGCAAGCCTTGTCAAACAAAAGCGCTAAAGCCAACTCAAATATATGTATCTAACATACAAGCGCTAAATTTAGCCGATAGTAGAGATATTTTGATAGTTGATTTTAAAAACAATATCAGATATGTTGATGATGCAAAATTTGTTACATTACCTAGCGAGATGGTATATAAAAGCATAGTTAGTGCTGTATCTTCTAAGTGCGAATTTGACCAAGTATTTAGACCTATCGCAGGAGTTTCTACGTTAAATACTTCGCTTATTTCTCTTCAAGTTAACGGCGATCAAGCTGAGGTTATTTTAGGTTATGATCTAGTCAAAGACGGTAAAAGTGAAAAATCAGGCGTCATTAAAAACCACATTTTTGTTCCAGATCCAAGCACGCCAACCATTTTAAAACATATGGATATATCTGTTGGACAAGCAGTTGATAAGATAATAAATGAGATATCTTGATAGTAGCAATTGAAGGAGTTTTAACTCACCTTGAACCAAATTTAGCCGTATTAAAGTGTAAAAGCGGAGTAAGTTATGGTATAATCATCTCTTTAAATTGCAGTGCTAGCTTAAAAAAAGGCGAGCTTACAGAGTTGATTACTACTCAAATTCTAAGAGAAGATGCAAATTTGCTTTATGGATTTAAAGACAAAAGCGAACAAAATATGTTTACTCTCTTGCTTAAAGTTAGTGGAGTTGGCGCAAGTACGTCCATGGCAGTATGTTCAACCCTAAGTAGCTCTGAATTTAGTAGTGCTATTATAAATGGTGATGAAAAAGCTTTAACAGCCGTTCCAGGTATCGGCTCAAAGACTGCTAGAAAAATGATAGCTGAGCTTAGTGATGCTAGACTTTTGATCGATAATTCTGAAGTTAGCCAAAGCTACAAAAATGACGCTATTTTGGCGCTAGAAAGTCTAGGCTTTAAGCAAGACAAAATTCTTAAAGTTATCTCTAATTGTACTAGCAAAGACACTGCAAGTCTTATTAAAGAGGCACTTAAAAAGTTAGCATAAAGGAAAGATATGAAAAAAGGCTTAGTTTTTGGAGGCAGTAGCTTTGAACATGAGATAAGCATAGTTTCAGCCATTACATTAAAGGGTGTTTTAAAACAAGAGTTAGATTTTATTTATTGCGATGGAAATAGAGATTTTTATCTCATAGAGCCTAAAAATATGAAAGCAATCTACTTTAGCAGTGGCCAATACAAAAAATCAAAATTTCTTACTTTAAAAAAAGGTGGCTTTTACATTGAAGGAATTTTTAATAAAAAAATCGATGCAGATATTTTTATAAATTTAATACACGGTAGAGATGGTGAAGATGGAAGAATAGCATCTCTTTTTGAGTTTTTTGATATCAAATTTATAGGACCTCGCTTAGAAATTTCAGCCCTTAGTTATAACAAAGTTCTTACTAAATTTCTAGCTCAAATGGCTGGAGTTTCAACCCTTAAATACCAAATTTTAACTAAAAAAGATAGAGAAATAAGTATAAATTATCCTATCATATTAAAACCAGCAAGACTTGGAAGTAGTATCGGTATCGAAGTTATTAAAGATAAAAGCGAGTTAGAGTATGGACTTGATAGCGCGTTTGATTATGATGATTTAATTTTAGTTGAGCCCTTTATCAATGGTATAAAAGAGTATAATTTAGCAGGATGTAAGGTTAATGGTGAGATTAAAATTTCTTTTTTAGAAGAGCCTTCCAAAAAAGAAATTTTAGATTTTGATCAAAAATATCTAAATTTTTCAGGAAATTCCAATATCAAAAAAGCTGAAATCTCAAATGAGCTAGAGCTTAAATTTCAAAATGCTTTTTCTAAGATATATGATTGTGGATTTGATGGAGCACTTATTAGGTGTGATTTCTTTGAAAAAGATGGTGAAATTTACTTAAATGAGATAAACCCAAACCCAGGAAGTCTTGCTTACTATCTTTTTGATAACTTTGAAGAGGTATTAAATTTACTTGCTGAAAATTTACCCACATATAGTAAAATCCCAATTGAGTATAAATATATCAAATCAATATCTGTAAATAAGTAGATTTTAAACAAAAATATGATAAATTTTGTGTAAAATTTTACATAAAGAGATGTTATGGCTAGTTTTAACCAAGATGAGATCTATAC
>JAAYFN010000036.1 GCA_012728225.1 Campylobacter sp. | reverse complement strand
TTGAACCTGCTGTTAAACTATTTTGGTTGTCTGCAACTGGTGCGCCGTTTGTTGTTTTAAGTAATTTTGCCATGATATAATCCTTTATAATATTTACTAAACAATAAAATTTATTGTTTAGTAAATTGTACTAGAACCTTTCTTATATATAGCTTAAAAATAAATTTCTTTTATTTGTTCTTTTATTATAAATTTGCAATATAAATTAAAATTTTTTAACTATAATAAATAAATTTTTATAAAGGATATATATGAAAAATATATTAGTGCTACTAAGTTTAGTTGTAACATTAATACTAGCAAATGATTTTGATAAAGCTTTTGAAGCATATGAAAATAGTGACTACAAAACCATGATAACTATCTTGCAACCTTTAGCTGATCAAAGAAATGCAGAAGCGCAATATGCTCTTGGATTTATATATCATCAAGGACTAGGAGTTGAGCAAGACTTTTCCAAGGCTATTAAGTGGTATGAAAAAGCTGCCGAACAAGGGTTTGTAACTGCACAAACCGATCTTGGATATATGTATGAATATGGAGATGGAGTTGAGCAAGACTTTTTAAAAGCTATTAAGTGGTATGAAAAAGCTGCCGAACAAGAATATGCGCCTGCACAATATTATCTTGGAATTATGTATGAAAGTGGAAAAGGAGTTGAGCAAGACTTTTCAAAAGCTATTAAGTGGTATGAAAAAGCTGCCGAACAAGGGTTTGCAGAGGCTCAATTTAATCTTGGAGAAATGTATGTAAATGGACTAGGAGTTGAGCAAGACTACTTAAAGGCTAAAGAGTGGTTTAAAAAAGCTTGCTATGTTGGAGATAAAGATGGATGTGAAGCTTACGAAAGATTAAACAAACAAGGGTATTAATCAAATAAACAAGTTTATTTTAGCTTCTTATGGTTTTAAAATAGATAAAATTTAAAGTTGGTGGTATCTGAGGGAAGACTTAAACTCCCGACCTTTGAGTCATGAAACCAGCGCTCCAACCAGCCAAACTATCCTGACTTTATTAACAACGAGATAAAAAAGAGTGGTTTAAACGGTGTGCTTAAAGGAGTATTTGGTAAATTCTTTAAAAAATAAATTCGCAAACTTTTAGTTATTTTTTAAGAGTTTTTAGTAACTCTTTATTTTTTTGAGTTACTCTTAAACTCTCACAACACTTCTTTACCGTTGTGTTATGCGTATATTTTTTAAGGTGAGAGTGTTCCATGAAATTTAACGTTTGAGCTGGAAATTTTGCCATGCATTCGCTTATAAGCCAAGCATGCGCCATCATATCATAATAGAAATTGTTATCATCAGGAATTTCAAAGATAAACCTTAAATACTCTTCATCAACAAAGTGATATATCAAATTTACTAGTCCTGCTCGCCTTACAAACTCACACTCATCTTTTAACCAAATTTTAAGCTCGTTTAACAGCATAAATTTATCAGGGTTTTTAAATTTTACACTATCGATAAGCGCCCAATTGTCAGCTTTATAGATGTAATTTTCATAAAATTTAAGCTTTTCTTTAAAAGGTACTTTTAGTTTGGAAATAACCAAACCTTCTAACAAAACAAGCTCATAAACTCCTTTTTTATCAGCCTTTATAAACTCTTCATTCATCAAATTCTTTGCAAATCTGTGAAGTTTAGGCACTCTAACTCCTAAAATTTCAAGATCAGTTTTTATAAGATTAGCACTAAATTTCGCATATTTATGTTCAGATTCGTTTTTTAAGCTAGTTAAAATTTCATCTATCAAAGCTTAAAACTTCCTCTTTTAAGAAGTGAGTAGTTGATGTTTTCTTTGGTGATTTGGAGCAGTGCGAGAGTGCTTTTAAGCATATTTGCATAGTTAAGGTTGTGAGATATGTCTGTACTACAAATCCTACCCTCAGCGTCAAATTCCAAACACGTACTCACAGCTCCTACTCCGCTTTTAAGGTGTGCATCACTTGATGCAGTAAGTCGTTTGCCTAGATCTTTACCCATGGCAAGAGCTTTAGCGTTTGCTTTATCACTCATGCCAAAATTTATTGCCTCTATGCTATCAACAGAGTCTACCAAAGCTTTAGAGAGCATGATATCCCATTTAACGCTTTTGTAAAGCACACCGAAAGGATGTGGTATCGTCGTAAAATAAAACTCATATCTATCTTTAAGATAACTAAAATTTTCACCTACAAAGCTCCACATAGAGCGATTTATCCTGGTCATCCTCGAAGTGCGGTACGGCTCAACTTCTCGTATATAAAACTCCTGAGCTTTATACGGCTTATCAAAGTATATAAGCATCTCTTTGCCTTCATTTGTACCAAGCTCAATACCACATAAAGAGGCAATTCCATCTTTTTCAGCTATCTTTGTAGCCAAAATCGCACCTTTTATATGGTTGTGATCGGTGACCGCAAAACCTATCTTTTTACGTTTAGCCATCTCTACGACATCTTGTGGTGTACTTCTACCATCACTATAAATAGTATGTATGTGAAGATCAAAATTTTGCTTTAAATTTTTCATATCCATAATGATAGCATTTTAACAGATGAGAATTAATACTTATTTGCAATAAATAGCTGTGATTTGATATCAAAGCTGTATTGTAAAAACAGATTAAAATTTTTTAAATATAATAAAAGTAAATTTAGTTGTAACATTAATAGATCTGATAGAGCTTTTAAAGCATACGAAAATGGTGACTATACAACTGTATTAAGCATTTATCAGCCTTTAGCCACTCAAGGGCTTGCAGTTGTGCTATTTAATCTTAACTTAGGCAAGACTACTTAAAGACTAAAAAGTGTTATGAAAGGCCTTACAATAGTGGATTTCAAAAAGGTTGTAATTTATACGAGTACCTAAATCAGTGAAAGTATTAAAAAATGAAATAGTTTAAGTTTAAGCTAGTGGTATCAGAGGGGAGACTTGAACTCCCGACCTCCGGCTTATGAGACCAGCGCTCTAACCAGCTGAGCTCCCCTGACATCTGTTTGCCTTTATTTATATAAAAGCAAATAAAGAACAGCAATTATATCCTATTTAAGCTTATATCTTTTTGAAATTATGAGTATTTTATAAATTTATTTATACTTGATATAAACTAAACCTTTAGCCCACAAAATACCTACTAGCTACGCTTTTACTATTATATGGTATTTGGATAAACTCATCACCTTCCAAAACCACCTTATACTCCTTATTTAAAATAGTTTTAGCGTATGTAAGCACTAGCTTGATAGCCTCTATCTTGTCTTGTTTGCTTGCATTTTTACTTATCAAAGCATATGGACCGATAAGATCTTGCGGTAAGATAACTTTGCTAAATTTAGGATTTTCAACTCCTTCAAGCTTTAAATTATCCTTCTCATCTCGCCCTATTATAAGCTTTGCTCCCTCATCAAGTCTTAAATGACGTCCAAATTTTAAAATTTCAGTATCACAAGGCTTATCAAGCCCTTCATAGGCTAAAGCATCTTTTAACTTATCGCTATAACTTTGGATAGTTAACAAACATCCACCTCCTGGGCTTTCATACTCGCAAAATCCATACTCTTTAGCCATAGCAAGCTGTCTTTCACGGTTACGGCCACTTATATCAAGCAGAGCTTCTCTATCCACCCAACCTTCTATCTCAGGCTTTGTTGGCTTAAGAAGTTTTGCGCTTAAAGGACGAAGTATAAGATCGTCCTCATCACCTGATAAACTTAGCACATTTTTAAGTGCCTCTTTTCTTTGACTCATAGGACGTTGCCCTAAAACTTCACCTGTGATGATAAAACTAGCACCTTTATGCTTAAGCATATCAAGTGCTATACGAAACATGTACCCGTGACAATCAATGCAAGGGTTAAAGTGTTTACCATATCCATATTTAGGAGATAAAAGAACTTTTTGAAGGTAAGAATTTCTGATATCTATAACCTCAAAGTTAGCGCCAACTTCTTTAGCGCGCAAACGTAAAATTTTATCTTTATCCTCTCTGCTACCAAAACCTATATCCACGTAAAGAGCAGTAACTTCTATATCTTGTTCGGTGATAAGTTTTATAGCAAGCATGCTATCAAGTCCACCACTAAAAAGTGCTAATGCTTTCAAATTTTATACCCTTAAATTTAACCTAAGGTGCATATAGCGCACCTTGATATTTACGATAGATAATCTTGCAGTGGTTTAACTTCAAGAGCTTCTTTTGCTACTTCAACTGATTTTGATGCTACAAGAGCGGCTTTTATCGTTGTATAGTATGGTAGCTTAAAGCGAAGTACAAGCTGTCTAATTGTAGATGCATCGCTTGTGCTTGACTTATTGTCGCTTGTGTTGATGACAAGAGCTATATCTCTGTTTTTTAGCTTGTCTTCGATATTTGGGCGCCCTTCGCTTATCTTATAAACCTTTTGAGAGTTTACGCCGTTATTTTTTAAAAACTCATAAGTTCCACCAGTTGCTAAAATTTCAAACCCTAAGTTTTCAAAGTTTTTAGCAACCTCTACACCTCGCTCTTTATCTATATCAGCCAAACTTACAAACACAACACCACTTGTAGGTATAGCGTTGTTTGCTGAAATTTGACTCTTAGCAAAACTTTTAGCATAACTATCACTTATCCCCATAACTTCACCTGTTGATTTCATCTCAGGCCCTAAGATAAGATCAGCTCCTGTAAGTTTATTAAACGGAAATACACTCTCTTTTACAGCTACTTGACCTTTTAATTTTGGTAGATAAATTCCAAATTTATACCCAACAACATCATATCTATCATAGTAAGAAAGTGCCTCTTTAAGATCTCCTTGCCACATAACTCTAGTAGCAACTTTTGCCATAGGAATGCCTGTAACTTTACTTACAAATGGTACAGTTCTACTTGCTCTTGGGTTTACCTCTATCATGTAAATTTCGCCCTTATAAACTGCAAACTGGATATTTAAAAGCCCTACAACTCCTAAATTTATTGCGATATCTTTTGTATAACTATAAATCTTTTCAACTATCTCTTGACTTAGACTAAATGGCGGCATCATACTAACACTATCACCTGAGTGAATTCCTGCCTCTTCAACGTGCTCTAAAATAGCACTTACAAAAACATCTTTACCATCACTTATAGCATCAACGTCCACTTCTACTGCGTTTTGTAAAAATTTATCAAGCAAAACTGGTGAATTATAGCTGACACTAACCGCTTCATCCATATACTCTCTAAGCTCAGCTTCGTTTGTAACCTTTCTCATAGCTCGCCCACCCAAAACATAACTTGGTCTAACAAGCACAGGATAGCCTATATCAGCGGCTTTTTTAACTGCTTCTTCTTTGCTTATTGCTGTGTTGTTTTTAGGTTGGGCGATACCCAAATCTCGTATAAACTGACTAAATTTCTTTCTATCTTCAGCTAGATCGATAACTCGTGGACTTGTTCCGATGATATTTGCACCTATAACACTCAAGCTTTTTGCAAATTTAAGTGGTGTTTGACCTCCAAAATGAACTATAATGCCATCTGGCTTCTCTCTATCAATAACTGCTCTTAAACGTTCAAAATCTATTGGCTCAAAATACAAAATATCACTAGTATCATAGTCTGTACTTACAGTTTCAGGGTTGCAGTTATACATAATAGTAGTAACTCCAAGCTCTTTTAACGCATAACTTGCATGAACACAACAATAATCAAACTCTATACCTTGACCTATTCTGTTTGGGCCACCACCTATAATGAGAACTTTTTTATCTGCTTTTACGGGTTGTATGTTACTAACACTAAAGCTAGAATACAGATAGTTAGCATCTGTTTTTGTTGGAACTTTGGTATAGTTTTGAGTGATGTTGTATCTATTTCTGATATAATAAATATCGTTTTGGGTTAAATTTAGAGCATCTTTAGCATTGATAATCTTTGCTATCATGATATCACTAAAACCTATTTCCTTAGCATATCTTAAGCGTTTCTCATCATTTAAAATATCCATATCTATGGTTTTTTCAAAGTCAGTAATTACCTTAAAATTCTCTAAAAACAGAGTGTTTATCTTGGTGTATTCATGAACTTCTTCTACACTCATATCATCACGAAGAGCTTGAGCGACATATAAAATTCTCTTATCATCGGCATTTCTTAGATGGTATATTAACTCATCTTTGCGCTCATAACAGACCTTATCAAAACCTGATAAACCCTCCTCTAAACTACAAAGTGCTTTTTGAAAACTCTCTTTAAAATTTGCACCTATACTCATAACTTCGCCAACTGACTTCATAGCAGTTCCTAGCTTTGTGCTTGCTCCTGGAAATTTCTCAAAAGCAAATTTAGGAATTTTAGTTACTACATACTTTACTTCAGGCTCAAAATTTGCACCTATCTCATCAAGAGTAAAACCCGCCGCTAGAAGTGTTGAAATTTTAGCTATTGGATATCCTGTTGCCTTACTTGCTAAAGCAGAGCTTCTCGAAACTCTTGGATTCATCTCGATAACTATCATTCTTCTATTTAAGCGGTTATAAGCAAACTGTATATTACTTCCGCCACTATCTATACCCACCTCTTTAACTATATCAAAACTAGCCTGTTTCATACGCTCAAAAGCTTCATCATCAAGAGTTTGTTGTGGTGCTATCGTGATACTATCTCCTGTATGAACGCCCATAGGGTCAATGTTTTCTATCGAGCACACTAGTACACATTTGCCAACTTTATCTCTTACAACCTCCATCTCATACTCTTCCCACCCAAGCAAGCTCTCTTCAATAAGAATTTCATTTATCGGACTTATCTCTAAACCACTACTTGCGATAGCTTTAAACTCATCTATGTTATAGGCTACTCCACTTCCTGCGCCGCCTAGTGTATAACTTGCTCTAATAATAAGAGGAAAACCTATCTCTTCAACTGCCCTTAATGCCTCATTCATATCATACGCATAAGATGAGCGAGGCATATCCATCCCTATCCTTAGCATCGCCTCTTTAAAAGCTATCCTATCTTCACCTTTTTTGATAGCCTCAGGACTAACTCCTATAAATTTTACCTCATTAGCTTCGCCACTATTGTAAACCTCCATAGCAGCATTTAATGCGACTTGACCGCCCATACTAGGAAGGATTACTTCCACTCCTTCAGCTTTAATGATGCGTAAAATACTATCCTTAGTTATAGGTTCTATATACGCTCTATCAGCAAAATCAACATCTGTCATAATAGTAGCTGGGTTTGAATTGACAAGAATAACCCTATATCCTAACTCTTTTAAAGTTTTAATAGCTTGAGTGCCACTATAATCAAACTCGCATGCTTGACCTATAATTATAGGTCCACTCCCTATAACTAAAACTGTTTTAAAATCATCCCTTCTCATCTATATCCTTTATCATTTGCCTATTATTTATCATCTTACTTTTGTGACTGCATACAAAAATGCTGGATTATTTTCATAAAAATACGGCTCTATAACAGCACTTTTATATAGGTCTTCATCTATAACTTCTCTAACAACCCCAACCGGAACTCCCGCAAAAAATAGATCATCTAATCCACTTGTAAACACCTCATCTCCAACTTTTGGATTTAACCATTGAGGTATGAATTTAGCTACCAAATTTATACCATCCCCTCTTGCTATCCCTGGAATTTCATCATATCCAACAGATACTGAAAATGCTGATTTTTCATCGTTTTGAGGTATTAACATAGGATTAGAATCTTTTACAACTATGATTCCTGCAGTATTTCCACCATATATCGCACCATAAATTTTATTATCATCAAAACCTTGAAAATCCAACCAAAATTTATTATAATCACCAATATTTACATATGAAGTTGTTCGTACTAGTTTTGCGTTTGGGCTAAATTTACTTGAGTTTGTATCTTTTAAAATTTGATTTAACTCATAAGCAAAAGTACTTAACAAAATCGCTCTTTTCCCCAAAGCTTTATTCTCAATCTCTAATATCTCTATACGACTTGCTTGATTAAAATGCTTAGTGATATTTAACTTAACGCTATCTTTTGTGTTTTTAAAAAAACTGATAACGCCACTACTTAAATCAACACTTCCGCTTTTAATATATGAGCCAAAATATAGTGATGCTAAAACAAGTATCACTATAAAAAAAAATGGCTTGAGTTTAGTCATTTGTTAGCTGTCTTAAAGTGCTAATCGACTCTAGTGATCTGCCTGTACCTTTTGCAACTGCAAGAAGTGGCTCATCTGCTATATAAACTGGTAATTTTACTATATCACCTAAATATTTATCTATACCCCTAATAAGTGCGCCACCACCTGTTAAAACGATGCCATTTTCCACTATATCAGAAGCAAGATCTGGTGGCATGAGCTCAAGAACTGACTTAAGTGCGTCTGCTATCTCTTTAAGTGGCTCTCTCATCGCCTCTCTAACATCTTCGCTACTTAACTCTATACGGCTTAAAAGTCCTGAAATTTGATCTTTACCTTTGACTATGGTAACTAGCTCTTTTGGAAGTTGAACTGCTGTGCCAACTTTAATTTTTATATCCTCTCCTGTTCGCTCACCTATTAAAAGGTTGTACTTTTCTTTAACATAGTTAACTATACTTGTGTTAAATTTATCACCAGCTGTGCGAACTGATTTACTAATAACAAGACCACCAAGTGAGATAACTCCTATCTCAGTTGTACCACCTCCTATATCAATAACCAAACTACCTTTAGGCTCTTGTACTGGAAGCCCTGCTCCAATAGCTGCAGCCATCGGCTCTTCAATCAAAAAAACCTCTCTCGCACCTGCCATTAAAGCACTGTCTCTAACCGCTTTTCTCTCAACTTGCGTTAGACCATAAGGAACTGATATAACTATCCTAGGACTTATGAAGCTCTTTCTTTTATGTGTTTTTTCTATAAAGTAACGTATCATTCTCTCAGTCATATCAAAGTCCGCTATAACGCCATCTTTCATAGGTCTTATAGCTTCAATATCTCCTGGAGTTTTACCTACCATCTCTTTAGCATCATGTCCAACTGCTAAAATTCTCTGCTTTCCATACTTTGTGTTTTCAACAGCTACAACACTTGGCTCATTTATGATAATGCCTCTATCTTTAACAAGTATAAGAGTATTTGCCGTACCTAAAT
This sequence comes from Campylobacter sp., assembly GCA_012728225.1. Classification (GTDB taxonomy): domain Bacteria; phylum Campylobacterota; class Campylobacteria; order Campylobacterales; family Campylobacteraceae; genus Campylobacter_B. Next base: position 16,277 of record JAAYFN010000036.1, on the reverse strand, counting down.
CTATACCCATATCGCTTGAAAACATTCCTAAAATATTATCTAATATCATCTTTTATCCTTCTATGCACTTAGTATATCTTGCTTGATTAAAATTGGCTTTTCTTTGCCATCTACTACATCTTTTGTAACAACAACTTCATAACCTTTGAGTTCTGGGAGATCAAACATAGTATCAAGCATAATCTCCTCCATAATACTTCTAAGCCCTCTAGCTCCTGTTTTACGGTTTAAAGCTAGCTTTGCGACTTCTATTAACGCATCTTTTTCAAATTTTAAATTTACACCATCTATGGCAAAAATTTTCTCATACTGTTTAAGTATGGCATTTTTAGGTTCTGTTAAAATTTTAACCATAGCCTCTTCATCAAGCTCATCAAGAGTAGCTATTATATGAAGTCTACCGATAAGTTCAGGTATGATACCGTAGTGAACTAAATCATCTGGCTCTATAAGATGAAGTAAATTTTGGCTCTCGCTTTTAGTTCGTTTTTCTTGTCCAAAACCTAATACATTTTGACCTACTCGGCGATTTATAATGTCATTTAACCCATCAAATGCCCCTGCACAAACAAAAAGTATATTTGAAGTGTCTATTTCTATAAATTCTTGATTTGGGTGCTTTCTTCCGCCTTTTGGTGGTATATTTACCGCACTTCCTTCGATTATCTTAAGAAGAGCTTGTTGAACGCCTTCTCCGCTTACATCTCGCGTGATACTTCTGTTTTCGCTCATCCTTGATATCTTATCCATTTCATCAACAAACACAATACCCTGCTCAGCTTTAGCCACATCACCATCAGCAGCTTGAAGAAGTTTGGTTAAGATGTTTTCTACATCTTCACCTACATATCCAGCCTCAGTTAAGCTTGTTGCATCACATATCGCAATAGGAATATCAAGAAATTTGGCTAATGTTTGAGCCATTAGAGTTTTACCACTTCCAGTTGGTCCTATAAGAAGTATATTTGACTTAGATAATTCAACTTCATCATCACTATTATCAGTTTTATCTGCTTGTCTAAAAATTCTCTTATAGTGATTATAAACGCCTACACTAAATGCTTTTTTAGCTCTGTCTTGGCCAACAACGTATTGATCAAGAGTATCTTTAAGACTTTTTGGCGTCATACTCTCTAAATCTTTTGGTTTAGCAGGAGAAGAGCTAACAAAAAAGTCATCACCTTCACCACCGTGAATTATCTCGTAAGCTGCATCTATACAATACTCACAAATAAAAGCTTCTTTAGCATCGTTTGGAAAAATCCTTCTACCATCATCATCTAAGCCACCACAAAAACTACACTTTTTACTCATTAATTTTTTCCTTTATTTAGTGGAATTCCACGCTTTGTATTTATGATAAACTCACACATTTTTTTAACATTTTCACTATTTGTGCTTTGAAGTAAAATTTCGGACTGCTCTTTTATACTACTTCCTTGATTAAATATAAATTTATAGGCTTTATTTATAATCTCAACCTCTTCTCTATCAAATCGCCTTCTAAGACCTATCAAATTTAGACCTCTAATATAGGCACGGTTTCCTTCAGCTAAACAAAAATGAGGCACATCTTGACTAAGTCCTGATGCTCCTGCTATCATACAACTCTGACCTATCTCAACAAACTGATGAATAGGTGTAAGACCGCCAATAACTGAGTAATCCCCCATCTGAACATGTCCTGCTAGAGTTGCGTTATTAGCTAAGATGATATTATCTCCTATAATACAATCATGTGCTATATGACAATATGCCATTATAAACGCATTGTTGCCTATACGGGTAAATCCGTCACCTTTATGAGAACCTGAATTAATCGTGCAAAACTCGTGTATAGTTGCATTATCACCGATGACAAGCCCTGTTTTTTCACCATCGACAAAGCTCATATCTTGTGGAATTTCTCCTATGATAGCGTAACTAAAAATTTTAGAATTTGCACCTATACTAGTATCTCCGACTATCCTCACGCCTTGCTTTATCTTTGTATTTGCACCAAGTTTAACGTCTTTACCTATAAAAGAGTATGGCCCAATCTCTACATCTTCACCGATGATAGCACCATCTTCAACTATTGCAGTTTTATGGATATTCATCATTTGTCCATTATCATAGCTTGCAAATTTGCCTCGGCAACTATAACTTCACCAACATATGCCTTACCCTCTAAAACCCATATCTTGCCACGGTTTTTTATAACATTTATCTTATATGTGATAGTATCTCCTGGACGTATTGGATGTCTAAATTTCGCTTTGTCTATACTCATAAAATATACAACTTTATCAACTAGTTCACCCTCTTTAGCATTTACTTCCATACTTTTAAAAGCTAACACTCCGCCTGCTTGCGCCATTCCTTCGATAATCATCACACCTGGATATATTGGATGGCCTGGAAAATGACCCTGAAAAATTGGCTCTCCTATGGTGACATTTTTACTAGCCTCTATGGTCTTGCCGATAACTAGATCATCTACTTTATCTATGAGCAAAAATGGATACCTGTGTGGCAAAATTTGCATAATTTCATTTATATTCATCATTGTTCAACCTTCAAATAATAATTAACCTTATATTTTACCAAATTCAAGCTAAAATTTCCCTAACATCTAAATATAATTTTGAAGTAACTTCAATTTTTACTCTATCTTCATATAAATTTTCAACTATTATAATAGGTGAAAAACTATCTGCTTTTAAAATTTTATCTCTAAATTTAAGCTCATCATCAATGCTTAAAGGAGTTGATAAAAATTCACTCATACTACTAAATTTAACTCCTGAAATTTCACAAAATTTAGCTAAAGATATCATCCTAATACACTCTTTATCACTATAAAACTCTTCACAACTTTGAGCAATACTAAATTTAACTAAATTTCGCTCAAAATGAGAACCATATAAAAAGTAACTTTTGATAACTTTATCATTAAATTTAACTCTAGCAAAAAGTAAACGATAATTTATAAATTTATCTTTACGGATTTGTGGGTTTTCAGATTTAATAACTTCTGAGTAAAATTTGATTCTTTCTTCTATACTTCCTGGTAAAATTTGACCGTTAACTGGACTCATAAGCCCTGCTTCAAGGCTAAATTTACTCATATCTTTTAAAGCATACATACAGCCACAAAAATTCTGATGATATAAATTCTCTTTTTTTGCTAAGCTCATTTGAGCTTGAGAACCACCTTCTTTACGATAATCAGGAGCGATAAACTCCAAATTCTCTTTTTGACAAATTTTAGCCAAGCTTTTTTTTAACTGATCATGACTTTTTTTAGGACTCATTAAAAGAGTTGTTGTTATTTTTTTCTCATTTTTACTTTTTGCAAATTTTACTGTGCTACTAAGACGATAGTCAAAACAACTAAGGCATCTCTCTCCTCGCTCAGGCTCTTTTTCTTGCCCTTTTACATACTCAAACCAACCGTCTAAATCATACTCACCCAAAATTAGCTCAATACCATGCTTTTTAGCAACTCTTTGACAGTCATGATACCGAAGCATAAACTCAGCATAAGGGTGGATGTTTGGGTTATAAAAATAACCTAAAATTTGTTCGTTTGGGTAGTCCTCTCTAAGGCGTTTTAAAAAATAGGCAAAATCCACAGAACAACAAATTTGAACGACCAAATTTAACCTTTTATCAAACTGCTTAAAACTTTATCGGCATGCTCTTTAACTTTGACACTTTTATAAACTTTAGATATGTTTCCATATTCATCTACAATAAAAGTTGTTCTGACTATGCCTAAATACTCTTTGCCAAAGTTTTTCTTAACCTGCCAAACACCGTATAGCTTAGATACTTCTAGCCCACTATCACTTAAAAGTATATGTTTTAGACCAAATTTATCTCTAAATTTAACATGACTCTCAACGCTATCAGGACTTACTCCTATAATAACTGCTCCATTATCTACAAAACTATCATAACTTTGAGTAAAATCGCAAGCTTGCGCCGTGCATCCTGGTGTGTTGTCTTTAGGATAAAAATACAAAACAATTTTTTTACCCCTAAAATCCTTTAATGAAATTTCAACCCCATCATTATTTTGCAAAGTAAACTCAGGCGCCTTATCACCTACTTTTAACGTTACTTTTCTCTCTTTATCTTCTGCTAAAAACTCACTCATTTTTTACTCCTCATACTCTCAACACTCTGCCCTCCAAAGTAGAAATCAGACGCACCAACCTCTTCAAAAGTGATAATAGTTCTCTGCTTTGTTTTACCTAAATTCCTAACAAAAATTTCAGTTATCTCTTTAGCAACCTTATCTTGATCTTCTTTACTAGGCATCGGACTGGTTAGCTTTACATTTATTAATGGCATATATAAATTCCTTTAATTTATTAATTAACATTTGTAATAAAATTTAAAAGCATTTTATCTTAATGGGGTAAATGTTTAGGAATTTAATTAAATTCCTAAAGTTTGATAAAACATTAACCAAAATTTGGTATTATAGGTATCTAAATTTTGTAAAAGGAAGATATTTTATGGCAAAAGTCAATGAAGCCCAAAAGATTTGGATGGATGGCAAAATTATAAATTGGAATGACGCAACTGTGCATGTTTTAACTCACTCACTTCACTATGGAAATGCTGTATTTGAAGGAATTAGAGCATATCAAACTAGTAAAGGTATAGCTATATTTAGACTTAAAGAGCATACAAAAAGACTTTTAAACTCAGCAAAAGCTTGTCTTATCAACGTACCATATACTTTAGAAGAGCTTATGCAAGCTCAAATAGACATTCTTAAAGCAAACAATTTTACTCAAACAGTCTATTTAAGACCTCTTATATTTTTAGGATATGGCTCTATGGGAGTTTCTCATACAGGTTCTCCAACACAAGTTGCTATGGTTGCTTGGGAATGGGGTGCTTATATGGGAGAAGAGGCTCTTAAAAATGGTATAAAAGTTAAAATTTCATCTTGGGCAAAGCCTGCACCAAATTCAATGATGGGAAAAGCTAAGTCAAGTGCGAACTACTTCAACTCTCAAATGGCAAACTATGAAGCTATCGAAGCGGGTTATGATGAGGCTCTTTTACTTGATCAAAATGGTTTTATAGCAGAAGGTAGTGGTGAGTGCTTTTTTATAGTTAGAAACGGCGTTATCATAACTCCACCAAATGATACAAGTTTAGAGAGTATCACTCAAACTACAGTTATAGAGATAGCTGAAAATTTAGGATATAAAGTTCTTAGACAACGTATTACAAGAGATGAAGTTTACACAGCAGATGAGGCATTTTTTACCGGAACTGCTGCTGAAGTGACTCCTATTAGTAATGTAGATGGTCGGATTATAGGAAATGCTCAAATGGGCGAGGTAACAAGCAAGCTTCAAAAGGCTTACTTTGCAGCAGTAAGAGGCGAAGATAGCACCTATGAGCACTACTTAACATATATAAAATAAGGATAGAGATGCCAGCAGATTTAAATGATTATTTCAATAAAAACAAAAACAGCGGAGGCAATAACAACCGCGGAGGCGGCGGTATAAAAGGTCCTGACTTTAGCAACTTAAAAATACCTGAGTTTAAAGGATTTGGTAAATTCTCATGGCTTATATATACCATTCTTGCTATATTATTTGTACTAATCCTAACTCGTCCTTTTGTAACTATAAACTCTGGATATGTGGGTATAAAAGCGACCTTTGGAGATTACGAAAGCGCTCCACTTCAACCAGGTCTTCACTTTTTTGTTCCTTTTGTACAAGAGGTTTTTGTAGTTGATACTAGAGTTAGAACTATAGACTACACAAATTCCGATGTAAGTGGAGGAAATGACCAAAATGCTGGAATTTTAAGAATGGATGCGATATCAGTACCTGACTCAAGAAACCTACCTGTAAGTATTGACTTAACTGTCCAATATAGTCTTAATCAAAGCACTGCACCAAGCACAGTAGCGGCTTGGGGTTTTTCATGGGAGAGTAAAATAGTTGATAGAGAAGTAAGAGATATCGTTTTAAGCGTTGTAGGTAAGTATATGGCTGAAGAGATTCCAACTAGAAGAAATGAGATAGCTGCTACTATAACTAATGAGATTATATCAAGGATAGAAGGAATTCCTAGCAAACCTGTTATAATCCATGCAGTTCAACTAAGAGAGATCATTTTACCGCCTAAGATTCGCGAACAAATAGAGTTAGTTCAAGTAGCAAAACAAGAAGCTGAACGCGCTAAATACACAGTTGAGCGTGCAAATCAAGAAGCTCTTAGAAAAGCTGCTCTTTCCGAAGGTACTGCTCAAGCTACAGTTATAGAGGCTCAAGGTAGAGCTAATGCTAAAAAGATAGAAGCTGATGCTGAAGCTTACGCAAATACCGAGATAGCAAAGAGTTTAGATACTAATATATTATCATTAAAACAGATTGAAACTCAAGCTAAATTTAATGATGCCCTTCGTGTAAACAAAGATGCTAAAATTTTTCTAACTCCAGGAGGATCTGTACCAAATATCTGGGTTGATACTAAAGATAGGATAAAACAAACTGGTATTGAAGATGCAGAAGCTACTAAAAGCTATGCCCCAACTTCAGACGAAATGGATACAAAAACAGAAAATGAGTATCTTTTAGGTAAAGAGCAATGATAGAGTGGGATAAATCAAAGGGCCTTATACCTACGATTGCTCAAGATCTAGAGAGTGGGCAAGTACTGATGCTTGCCTATTCTAACAAAGAGAGTTACGAGCTAAGTTTAAAAAGTGGTTTTGCTCACTATTTTTCACGCTCAAGATCTAAAATTTGGATGAAAGGCGAAAGCAGTGGAAACACTCAAAAGATAAAAGAGATACTTCTTGACTGTGATAATGATACTTTGCTTTTTAAAGTATTACAAAAGGGCGCTGCATGTCATACTGGAAATAAAAGTTGCTTTTTTACACCTATACAAAAAAATGATAAAATTAGTAAAATTTCTGATATACCAACTTGCGAAACTATAAAAAGTTATGATATACTTGATGAACTTTACCACGTTATACTAGATAGAAAACTAAACTCTACTCCTGAAAAATCGCATGTTTCAAGGCTTTTTACTAAGGGTGAAAATGCTATCTTAAAGAAAATTTCTGAAGAAGCTGGTGAGTTTATCTTAGCATGCAAAGATATAACTAAATTTGAACTTTACTCAGACTTAAATAAAGAGAAATTTGGAGAACATGTAGAAGGTGATCCATCATATGACGCTGTTTATGAAGCAAGTGATCTGCTTTTTCACATGTTAGTTGCACTCGCTGCTCACAATATACATCCAAGTCGTATATTAGACGAACTTGCTAAAAGAAACGGTATAAGCGGGATAGATGAGAAAAAATCAAGAAAACCCTAAATTAAACTCTTACTTTTTTGCAAAATAATCACCATCAAAGCTTACGAGTGAGTATTTTCTATTATCTCCAATAGCTCTAACTAGTTCATTAATATCTAAAAATTCCAAACTGTCAGCGCCTATATATTTTCTTATCTCATCGGCACTCATCTTATAGCTTATAAGCTCCTCTTTTGTAGGTGTATCTATACCATAAATATCTGGAAATTTTATCTCAGAAGCTGCTACTTTAAAGTGAATTTCACTTGCTCCCGCAACTCTTAAAAGCTCTACTATTTTTTTTGATGTAGTACCACGAACTATACTATCATCTATCACAATAATACTTTTGCCATTTAGAATTTTACCCATAGGGTTAAGTTTAAGCTTTACCTTTAAATTTCTCATATCTTGGGTTGGTTCTATAAAAGTTCTGCCAACATAGTGGTTTCTTACTATCGCCATCTCAAAAGGAATTCCGCTCTCTTGTGCATATCCTAAAGCTGCAGGCACGCCACTATCAGGTACTGGGATCACCATATCGGCTTTAGTTTTACTTTTCTGCGCTAGAGTTTTTCCTAAATTTTTACGTACCGAATAAACATTTTTACCCTCAACAGTACTATCTGGACGAGCAAAATATATATACTCAAACGCACAAATTCTAGGATCAGTATCACTAAAAAGTGTAACACTTTCAAACTCATCTTTTCCCTCTTCAAATATAAGCATCTGACCAGGTTCAACATCTTGCACAAAACTTGCTCCAACAAGATCAAACGCGCAAGTTTCGCTTACAACTATATATCCGCCATCTTTTAAACGCCCTACACTAAGTGGTCTAATACCATATCTATCTCTAATAACAAACATTTTAGATCTACTCATGATGATAAGACAATATGCACCTTTAACAACATTTAAAGCTTCAATGATACGCTCTTTAAGATGTTTTTTTCTACTTCTTGCAATGAGATGGATAATGTTTTCAGTGTCCATGTTAGTATGAAAAATAGCTCCCTCTTTTATAAGTTCGCTTTTAACCTCTTTTGAGTTTGTAAAATTTCCATTATGTGATACTGAAATTTCACCTAGCAGATAGTTCGCTGATATAGGCTGTGCGTCGGTCATTTTCTTAGATCCAGCAGTTCCATATCTATTGTGCCCTATGGCCATATCTCCTTTTAGGTTATCTAAAATTTCATTATTAAAAACTTCATTTACTAACCCAAGACCTTTATGTGTTTTAATATGATGGTTAAAACTAACGCTTATACCACTAGCTTCTTGACCTCTATGTTGCATAGAAAAAAGAGCATAATAAGCCAAACGTGATGCATTTTTAGAATTTATAACACCTACAACTGCTCCCATCTTACAGACCTAAACAATCATTTATAGAGTACAAACCGGGCTTTTGTAAAACTAACCAAAATGCTGCTTTTATAGCTCCATTTGCAAATGTTGCTCTGCTAGTTGCAGTGTGATTTAACTCTATAAACTCACCATCACTATAAAATCCCACAGTGTGCCTTCCTGCGATATCTCCACCGCGAAGAGACATTACAGCTATCTCATCTTTGCTTCTTTGACCTATATAGCCATCTCGCCCACTTACACGAACCTTACTAATATCTAAATTTCTAGCATTTGCTACGTTTGTAGCTAAAGTAAGTGCTGTTCCACTTGGTGCGTCTTTTTTGTATTTATGATGCATCTCTAAAATTTCAATATCAAATTCACTTAATGCTTTGCTAGCTAAAGCTGATAATTTATTTAAAACCGCAACTCCTAAGCTCATATTTGTAGCATATAAAACAGGCATTTTTAGAGCACATTTACTAAGTAAGGTTTGAGTCTTTTCATCAAGTCCGGTAGTTCCAACAACTAAAGGTTTTGGACTATTTAAAGCAAAATTTAACAACCCATTTGTCCCCTCAGGCAAACTAAAATCAATCACAACATCACTACTAAAAAGCTCCTCTAAACTACCACTATCTTTATCAAAGCCTGCATGAAATTTAGCACTTTTCGACTCTTCTAAGCACTCTTTTATGGTCCGTCCCATTCTGCCATTACTACCGTGAATTCCTACTTTTATCATCACAATCCTTTAAAGCTTATAAAAATATATTATAGTAAAATTTGGTTAAAAAAGGCTGATATTTTAAATAATTTTTGTTAGTTTTAGTGTTTAAATTTAAAGAGGCAAATTGCCTCTTTAATTTCTGTTTATCTACTTTAGATTTTCTATATAGCTCATAGCGCTCAGTGCTGCAACTGCGCCATCTGCTGCTGCTGAAACTACTTGTTTTGGAGCATCTTGTCTGATATCTCCTGCTGCAAAAAGCCCTGGAATATTTGTTTGCATCTTTAGATCAACTTTTATCTGACCTCCATCAACTATATCACAAATAAAATTTCCACTCTTATCTTTTACTGTTTCATTGTTGACATTTAAACCTACAAATGTAAAAATCCCTGGCACATTAAGCTCTCTGGTACTGCCATCGTTAAATTTTACTCTTACGCCTGTAACTCCGCTATTATCGCCGTAAACTTCGTCAACTATCGCATTTAAAACTAGTTCTATCTTGGGATTATTTTTAACTTTTTCTATCGTAATAGGAGCTGCTCTAAAACCTTCTCTTCTATGGATAAGATATACTTTTGAAACTATATTTGAAAGATATATCGCCTCTTCCATAGCAGTATCTCCACCACCTACGACCGCAACTTCTTTATTTTTATAAAAAAATCCATCACAAGTTGCACATGTACTAACCCCTCTACCAAAAAACTCATTTTCGCCTTTAAAGTTAGCTTTTCTAGGCACTGCTCCAGTTGCTATTATAACAGTTTTTGCTTCTATATTTTCTCCACCTTCAATATGAACTGTAAAGCTTTTATCACTATTTTGGCTAACTCTATCAACTTTTTTAGCCTCATGTTTTAATCCAAATCTAAAACATTGCTCTTGCCATGGTTGCATAAAACTAAGCCCATCCATTATAGTGGCAACTCCTGGATAATTCTCCATTTCTGAGCTTCCCGTGATCTGACCGCCAACTATACCTGCTTCAAACATTACTACATTTTTAAGCCCACCACGAGTTGCATAAAGTCCTGCTGAAAGTCCTGCTGGACCACCACCAATAATTGCTAAATCTAACATCTTGTTCTCCTAAATTTTCTTATAACTATCATTAAGAGCAGAATAAAACTTATAAAAATTTTAGGGGAATTTCCCCTAAAATTATAGAAGTGAGTTTAATTTATCAGCAATAGCTTGCTTAGACTGAGCACCTATTAAAGTTTCTATTACTTCGCCATCTTTCATAAAAAGCATAGTTGGAACACTTCTTACGCCGTATTCTACAGCTAAATCTTGCTCTTCATCTGTGTTTACTTTACAAATTTTAGCTTTGCCTTTAAAATCCTCAGCTAACTCATCTATAACTGGTGATAGCATTCTACCTGGCCCACACCATGGCGCCCAAAAGTCTACTAACGCAACTCCACTTTTAACCTCATCAAAATTTGATGATGACAATTCTATGTACTTTGACATATTTTCTCCTTAATTATTTAGTGGATCTGATTATAGCTGAATTTTTTTAATTTTTTATTAATAAGAGTTATCAAATAGTAATGTTTTCTATCAATTCTAAGCTTGTATTATTTACTACAATTGCATCAATTTGAAAATTTAATTCATTTTGTTTTTGAGTCATATAAAATTTAACTGTTTTTAAAATTTTATCAAGTTTTTTAGCTGTTATTCTATATATCGCCTCATACTCACCTTGAGTAGCTTTAACCTCGATAAAATGCAAGATTTCATCCTTTTGTGCGATGATATCAATCTCACCAAATTTTGAACTAAAATTTCGCTCTAAAATCTTAAAACCATCTTTTTCTAAAAATTTAACAGCCTTATTTTCAGCATCAAATCCAAAAAGATACTCTTTTAAGCTCAGCTTTCTATCCTTATCATAAATGGTCTACTCTCTACAAATTCAGTCTTTTCTAAAATTTCCATCACTTTTTTAACATCACTCTCTTTACACGTATGAGTTGTAAAATATAACGTTGTAAGCTTATCATCTTTAGCTCGTGGTTTTTGCAAAAAACTATCTATGGAGATAGAATTTTCACTCATTACCTTTGTTATTTTTGCAAGCACACCAACTCTATCTTCAACTTTTACTCTTAGATAATACTTTGTTTTTATATCTTGAATAGGCAGAAGTTTTAATTCATCAAATGGGGTATTGTAGCCTAACATAGGGTTTTTATTGCCACGCGCAATATCGATAAGATCAGCTATAACAGCACTTGCTGTAGCATCTCCGCCCGCACCTGGACCATAATACATACTCTCACTTAACGCATCACCATATACACTTATAGCATTCATAACGCCATTAACTTTAGCTAAAATGCTATCTTTACTTATAAGCGCTGGGTGAACACGTAGCTCTACTTTACCGTCACTTTTCTTTGCTATCGCAAGAAGTTTTATAACATAGTCAAATTCTTTAGCAAAAAATATATCCTCGCTTGTGATCTTGCTAATTCCTTTTATGAGAATATCTTCAGGATCACCATGAACACCATACGCTATACTGCTTAATATAAGAAGCTTGTGTGCAGCGTCTTGACCTTCTATATCAAAAGTTGGATCAGCTTCAGCATATCCAAGTTCCTTAGCTTTTATAAGTGTATCTCTAAAATTTGCGCCTTTTTCCATCATCTGAGTTAGTATATAATTGCTAGTTCCGTTTAAAATCCCCACAATTTTCTCAATATGGTTTGCACTTAAACCCTCCTTTAAAGCCTTAATGATAGGAATTCCTCCCGCCACACTAGCCTCAAAACCAAAAGGTGTATCTAATGCTAAATTTTGTAAAGAGTAACGATGATATGCAAGCATTGCTTTATTTGCTGTTACAACTGCTTTTCCCCGTTTTAAAACCTTGCTTACTGCATCATATGCCTCATTAACACCGCCCATAAGCTCAACGTAAACATCTATATCATCTCTACTTAACACACCTTCTAAATCATTACTTAGCTCGATACCTACATCTCTTTTTTTATTTATATCCCTTACAACTCCAACAACTGGAATTATCTCACAGCCCGATCTAGCTGCAATCAAGCCAGCATTTTTTTGTAAAATATTTATAACTGAGCTACCAACTGTGCCAACACCTAAAATAGCTACCCTCATAAACTCTCTTTTAGGTAACTTTTAATATTTCTAGCTGCTTGTCTTATGCGATTTTCATTTTCTATAAGAGCGATACGCACATACTCATCTCCTGCAGCACCAAAGCCTGCACCTGGACTAACTGCAACGTTTGCTTTAGTTAAAAGATCTTTTGAAAATTCCAAACTTCCTAAATGTCTAAGTTGTTCTGGAATTCTAGCCCATATAAACATAGATGCTGTCGGTTTAGATATCGGCCATCCTGCATTTGTAAACGCCTCAACTAAAACATCACATCTTTTTTTATATTTAACTCTGTTTTCTTCAACACAATCTTGCGGCCCTTCAAATGCAACGGTAGCAGCAACTTGAATAGGTGTAAACATACCGTAGTCAAACCAAGACTTTATCTTTTTAAGTGCTGCAACTAGCTTTTGGTTTCCGCATATAAAGCCAACTCTCCATCCTGCCATATTGTAAGTTTTTGAAAGTGTATAAGCCTCAACTGCAACATCTTTAGCACCTTTAACTTCAAAAATAGATGGTGTTTTATACCCATCAAATGCAAGTTCAGCATAAGCTATATCGCTAATGATATAAAAGCGCTCTTTTTTTGCCATAGCAACTAAACGCTCATAAAAACTTTTGCCTATAACCACAGTTGTTGGGTTGTGTGGGAAATTTACTACTACATATTTTGGTCTTGGAATACTATCTTTAAAGGTCTGCTCTAAATCAGCAAAAAATCTATCCTCATCAAGCCAAAATTTATCATCATACACAAGTGGCATTTTAACAACGTTACCGCCTGCTATTATAAAAGCTTGAGTGTGTATAGGATAAGCTGGATCTGGTACTACTGCAACATCTCCTGGATTTATTATAGCAGTTGCTAGGTGAACAAAGCCCTCTTTGCTTCCCATAGTTGCGATCACTTCTGTCTCTGGATCAAGGTCTACATTATACTTATCTTTATACCAATTTGCACACGCTAAACGGAGTTTATAAATTCCTTGCGATACGCTATATCCGTGAGTTTTATCTTTTTTAGCACTTTCGCAAAGTTTATCTATAATGTGCTCTGGGGTTCTGCCATCTGGGTTTCCCATAGAAAAATCTATAATATCTTCTCCACTACGTCTTGCCTCCATCTTAAGAGCATTTACCTCAGCAAATATGTAGTTAGGTAGGCGCTCTATCCTATTAAAGCGAATTTCGTCAAACATCTTTTATCCTATTATGAAATTTAGTTAAATTTTAATCCATTTGATATGTTATCTAAGCTTCCAGCATCACCAACTTGTAAATATTTAGCTCCTGCTGGTAAACTTATACTTAAGCTACTTTTAGGCAGACTCTCTCTACTGCTAGTTAATACCTTCAAATCTTTATCAAAAACTCTATACTCAGGATGCCACTTATCACCGCCTTGAGCTAAAATAGTTATACTAGCTCTATTTGAAACATTTATAAAGTAAGGCTTGCTTGGTTTAAGGACTCCTGAACTCTCCGTCGGTAAATTTGCACCACTAATATCTAATTTAAAACTATAGCTACTTCCTTTTTTACTTAAATTTTCTATCTTTATACCACTAGTTTTAAAGTTTTCATATATTCTACCCAAATCAGGAACTCTGTTTGAGCGAATTTTAATGGTATAAGATAGAGAATTTTTAGAATTTATAAACTCTTCATCTGCATAACTTCTAAAATTTTGTGCTTTAATCGCCGTTTCTACAGCCTTCATCAACAAAGCTCCACCGCCACCACCACTTGCATCAAATCTCAAAGTAGTTGGAGTTTGTGAACTAAGCATTAAAACACCAGAACTTTGTAAAAACTTGCTTATTTTCTCTATATCAGCGTTACCATTTTCATCTGTGTAGTTTTGAGCATCTAAACTTCCACCTAAATTAATAGCTATCTGTTCGGGTGAAGCTGCTACTAAAATAGATGTAAAAATAGACGTTAAAAGAAGCTTTTTTACCATGCTTTACCACTATTTAACTTTAAAAATTCATCATAACTTATCTGATTAACTTTACCATCTTTTATGTGAAGTCTATGTGGATTTTGGTCGTTGAAAGTCTGTGTATCGCCATTTATCTTAAGTCCGAAAAGACCATGTCCTGTTAGTATCAACTGCTCTTTATCTAAATTTATCTGATACTCTTTTGCAGTTGTTACTGTGGACTTATTTCCACTTTTAACCTCTATAATGCCTATCCAAAGATTTTCACTTGGAACGATACTAGCGCCTGTTGTGATAAGTTCAAGATCTTCTAAAACAACATTTTCTTGTTCTACTGTGGTGTTTTCATCTTTGCTTAAAGTGGTGGAATTCTCATCTATATTGTTTTCTGCACCCTCAAACATAATGCTCTTCTCAAGAGCGTTCATTTGAATAGGTTTGGCATTTAAAGGCTCATCTAAATTAACAACTTCAATACCGATATTTTCAAGCTTTGATCCTGCAACTTCAACCATCGTTGTGTTTGTTGAAAACGATGTTAGGTTTTCTTCACTATTAAGCCAACTTAAATCATATAATTTAAAATTTAAAATAGCCCATACAACTATTGCCAAAAGAACTACCCAAAAGAAAAATTTAGGAAGTCTTTTATGGTCTTTTATCGTTATCTCTTGCGAAGATATGGATTCAAAGCTACAACTTTTGCTATTTTCATATTCGTCATAATTTGCTCTGTACTCATCAAGCCATCCTTGCAAATCCAAATCATACTCGCGTTCAATAATCTTTATATAAGCTTTTATATTTTTGTTTTGAAGTTTTTCAAAATTTTTAGAAATTATCGCCTCAATATACTCGCCTTCTACATGAGTATTTTTTGAAATTTCGCTTACGCCTATCTCTTCTAGCCTAGTTAAAGGATCTTTTATATTTTTAGCCATTAATCATCATATCACAAATTATTGCAAAAGCACTACTTACATTTAAACTATCCCAGCCATTTCTCATCTTTATAGCAACCAACTCATCACACTTAATAAAAGCTTTTTTAGGGATACCTTCACCTTCGCTACCTAAAATAAGAGCTTTTTTTTGGGTAAAATTTTGCCCTTTTATATCTTTGCCTTTAGCATCTGCTGCATACGTGGTAAACCCAGCTTGTTTTAACTCATTTATCAAAGTTAAACCGTCACTTTGTAAAGCAATAGGAATCTCATAAGCTGCGCCACTACTAGAACGGATTATACCGGGGATCTGTAAACTATTGGCAACAACTACAACACCATCTACGCCTAATGCATAAGCAGTTCTAAGGATAGCTCCGATATTTCCAACGTCGGTTAGATTATACAGAACAACTAAAAAATTTAGATCTTTTAGCGCGCTAAATTCAGCAAATTCAAACTCATCAACTTCGGCTAAATATCCTTGATGATTTCCACCTTTTGCCAAAGCTTGAGCTTTTTTAGGATCAACCTTAATAATATCCAAATTTAGCCTACTAACCTCTTTAAAAAGTGGTTTTTCAAGCTCTTTAGCAAGATAAATTTTCCTAAATTTCTCTTTGTGATGCTTTAACAAATGTAAAAATAGTTGTTTTCCATAAATAATCATGGAGTATGATATCAAATGTGAGTTAAAATTTAGCTTATAAGCTCTTTGTATATATCTTTTACAGCCCTTCCTGTGATTTTGGAAATAAGTTTAGCTTTTTGCTTTGGCGATATGTTGAGATCTTTTATATCCTCAAGT
>JAAYFN010000035.1 GCA_012728225.1 Campylobacter sp. | reverse complement strand
TTATAGAATTTCTTAAGTTAAATTCTAAAATTTATAAGTAAGTTTAGAGGCTAAATTTAGCCTCTAAACTTACTTATAAATTTTAGAATTTAACTTAAGAAATTCTATAAAGTTTGTAAATTTTTCTATCTCTTTTATAAATAAACTAGCATCTAAACTCTTTATACTTTTAAACAAATTTGGCTCTAAAGCGTCATTTTTTGTATCCATAGCAAGATAAATTCTACCTTTATAAAAAAGTATATCAGCCCTCATTTTTTTATCACTCTCATCTTTTGTTAAAAGTTCAAATTTCTCAAGCAAATTTGGAGACAAAATATACATCGCCTCGGTGATATCTTCTGCAAAAACAGTAAAATTTTCGTTTATATATGAGTTGTCGATATCTATTTTAGAAAGTCCCTCGCTTTTTAAAAGTCCTAAATTTGAAATAAGAATCTTGGTAAGGAAGTTTTTGTTAAACTCGGCAACAAAAAGTTTTCCTTTAAAATTTAACGCTCCTAATTCCATACTGGCATCACAAAATCCAAACTTAACACCTTGATAAATTCCTATAAACTCATCATTTGTATGAAATATCCCTAAATTTGATTTTAAAAGATCCTTAAATATAAATTTTATAGACTTAGCGTTGCGTTTATATTTTATATCTTTGATGTCAAATGAAATTTGAGAAAAAAGTGCCTCATTGTAAAGAGCTACAAAGGAATTTACAACTTTAAATTTCATACTAAAAAGTATTACTATATAAAACAAAACCAACAACACTAAAGGCTCTATGACTCTGCTACTTGAGCTTATAAGCATGACAAACCCAAATACAAATACCAAACTAGCCCCACCAACAGCTATAATTAATTTTCTTATAAGATTTTTTCTTTTACGTTCTAAATTTTTTATCACAAAGTCCATATATTCTCTTTTTATAAATTTGAACTTTTCTCTTTAATAAAAATTTTACGGTTTAAATTTAGCCGTGTAACTAAGTTTATCAAATTTTCCATCTCATTTTTATAATCAAACATGATAGAATGATCACCAACTAAAGTTTTGCTAATGCTTGGCTCAAAACTATCTTTTCCAAATTCTATATAGATATAAATTTTACTATCTAAAAATGCTAAATTTATAGGACATTTAAAAACTTCTCTAAGTTTTAAAATTTGTTCTAGAAAATTTGGAGATAGTATATAAAATGCATTTATAATATCATCTGTATAGACGTTAAAATGCTTCTTAAACTCAGCATTATCCATCTCAATTTTTTGAAAATTAACTCTTTTACCACGTGATAAAACATAAGTTCGTGAAGTAAATTCTTTATTAAATTGTGCTATAAAAAGTATACCAAGAAAGATAGTTTGATAGCTAACTTGACGATTTCCCCTAGCATCAACCGTCTCAACTCTTTTTTTTGAAGATATATCACTAAATTTTAACTTTACACCTGAAATTTCGCCACTTATAAGGTCATTTCCACTATAAATATCGGCTCTTTGATATATTTTTGATTCATCAAATTCTCTAAAACTTATAAACTCATTAGGGCTATAACTTAAATTTTGGCTAATACTTGCTAAAACCTTTTTCATAACCATATCTTTAAAGTCATGATTATAACTTTCTACCATAAAATTTCTTAATGTAGTATAAAGAAAAAGCCCGATAAACGCACCTGTAGAGAGTGAAAAAAGAGGATCATTTGAGCTATATAAATAAGTGATAATAAAAAAGACAAAAGCTACTATCAAACTTAAAACAATGCAAATTTTGAGTTTAAAAACTACTTTTTTACGCTTATTTTCAAGCTCATAGATATCTTGCATCTATCTACTTTTTAAACATCTCGCTTATATTTGGTGCAGTTTTTTCGCCCTCTTCAATCTCAAAAAACAGATCTTTTTTGAAGTTGAACATACTAGCTATAATGTTGCTTGGAAACATCTCTATAGCGTTGTTAAGACTCATAACACTTGAGTTATATGCTCTTCTTGCAGCACTGATTTGCTCTTCAGTTTCAGTTAAAGTTTCTTGTAAATGCATCACATTTTGACTAGCTTTAAGTTCTGGATATGCCTCTATAGCTACATTTATACCACTTAAAAGTTTGCTTAGTTGATTGTTTAAATCAAACTCCTCGGCTCTATCTTTAGTGCTCATCGCCCTACTTCTAAGAGATGTTATCTCGGATAAAGTCTCTTTTTCATGCTTCATATACTCTTTAACTGTTGCAACCAAATTTGGAATTAAATCATAACGTTTTTTAAGCTGAGTATCGACGCCAGCGCGGATATTTTTAACTTGATTTCTCTTACTAATTAATAAGTTATAGATACCTACACCCCATAAAACAACGCTTGCGATTAAAATTAATATAATTGTAATAATTGTGCTCATAAATATGCCTTCAACAAAAAATTTATATATTTTACTAAAATTTTACTTTATATTTAATAAGATCTTTATATGTATCTATATAAATTTCAATATTATCATATAATATCTTAACTTTAAAGATAATTTATAAAAACTAACTCAGCTTTTACTACTAAAAATATAAAATATATACATTAAGGCAGTTATAAAAACTCTTACAAACTTATTTAAAAAAATTTAAGGGATAACTCCCTTAAATTTAATCCTTTTTACTCATTCTTTTTCTTATAGTTGGATCAAGATATCGTTTTCTAATCCTTATATTTTTAGGAGTTACTTCAACTAATTCATCCTCTTCTATCCACTCTAAAGATCGCTCAAGTGTATATTGTCGCGGTGGAACAAGCTTGATAGCATCATCACTTCCACTAGCTCTAACGTTTGTTAAATTCTTCGCCTTTATAGGGTTAACGTCTAAATCATTTGGACGGTTATGTTCTCCTATAATCATCCCTATATAAACTTTTTCTTGTGGTCCTATAAAAAGAATTCCTCTATCTTGTAAATTCCAAAGCGAATAAGCAAGTGCTACGCCATTTTCCATACTTATAAGAGCTCCATTTTGGCGTCTATCAACAGATCCACTCATAGGTCTAAATTCCAAAAAGCTATGATTCATAACACCTTCGCCTCTTGTATCTGTTAAAAACTGGCTTCTAAACCCAATAAGCCCACGTGCTGGAATTTCAAACTCAAGTCTAGTTTGACCATCACCTGTTGGGTTCATTATCTTCATCTCAGCTCTTTTTCTACCAAGTTTTTCTATAACTGTGCCTGTACAATCATCTGGCGCATCAATCACAAGTTGCTCAAACGGCTCACATTTGACACCATTTATCTCTTTAATGATAACTTCAGGCCTGCCAAGCATGAATTCAAATCCCTCACGACGCATATTTTCAGCAAGTATAGTTATCTGGAGTTCACCACGACCACTTACTCGAAATTTTCCTTCACCGATATTTTCATAATTCATTGCGATATTTGTCTTCATCTCATCAATAATGCGCTCTTCGATTTTATTTGAAGTGACATTTTTACCTTCAGTTCCTGCTAATGGAGAGTCATTTACACTAAATATAACGCTTAAAGTTGGCTCTTCGATATGAAGGGGCTCAAGCGGAACAGGGTTATTTGGATCAACTACACTATCACCTACTCCAAGTGCTTCAAAGCCTGCTATTGCTATGATATCACCATGTTTTGCCTGATCTATATCCATTCTTTCTAAACCATGAAAACCTAAAAGCTTTGAAATTCTACCCGTTTGAGTTGTACCATCTGCATTCATAAGCATTACATTTTGGTTTTTAGAAATTTTACCGTTAAATATCCTTGCAATACCGATTTTACCTATATAATTATCATAATCAAGTGTAAAAACTTGAAGTTGAAGTGGCTCATCATCACTTCCTTTAGGTGCTGGAACATGAGAGAGGATAGTTTCAAAAAGTGGCTCCATGTTGTCATTGTCATCATCTATGTTAAGTTTTGAGATACCATCCCTTGCAGCAGCATAAACAACTGGAAATTCAAGCTGTTCATCATTTGCATCTAATGCTACAAAAAGGTCAAAAATTTCATTTATCACACGATCAGGATCAGCTGCAGGTTTATCTATTTTGTTGATAACTACGATAGGTTTTAAACCAAAAGATAGAGCCTTTTTGACTACAAATTTTGTTTGTGGCATAACTCCTTCTTGAGAGTCAACAAGAAGCAAAACACCATCAACCATCTTTAAAACTCGTTCAACCTCACCACCAAAATCCGCGTGTCCTGGGGTATCAATGATATTTATTTTAGTATCTTTATAATAAATGGCTGTATTTTTACTAAGTATAGTAATGCCACGCTCTCTTTCTATATCATCACTATCCATAACTCGGTCAATAACTACTTTATGTTTATCAAAAGTGCCTGATTGCTTTAAAAGTTCGTTTACCATAGTTGTTTTTCCATGATCAACGTGCGCTATAACTGCTATATTTCTAATATCTTTCAAATTTTACTCCGTATGTAATTTAAGCGATTATACACAAATTTTGCTTAATAGTTTGCTAGTAGTGTTAAATTTAATTTGATGAATAAAATTTAACCTCTTGTATTAAAAACTCATAAACTCTTTGTTGGATAAGAGCATAACCATCGCTTTCTAAACTCATAAGTCTTCTTAAGTGTTCAAAATTTATCTTTTTTATATATCTATTTTGATGTTTTAAATCACTGTCTATATCTTTTAAAAGCTTATCTAAATTATAACCTTTATAGGTTTTTGTTTTTGCTATATACTCTTTAACCGTTTTTACTAAAAGCTCAGCTCTTAAAGGATTTTTAGGATAAATTTCACAAGCTAAATCATAAATAAGCTTATAATC
>JAAYFN010000034.1 GCA_012728225.1 Campylobacter sp. | reverse complement strand
ATGGTGAAGAGTATAAAAATGCTAAAACTTTAGACTGTATCCTTGAACAGCTTTTTACCGCTAAATTAGAGCGTAAAAGCACTCTTATAGCTTTTGGTGGTGGCGTGGTTAGTGATATCACGGGTTTTGCTGCTAGTATCTATCAGCGTGGTATAAATTTTATAAATATCCCAACTACACTTTTAGCGCCGGTTGATGCAAGTGTAGGAGGAAAAACTGGTATAAACTCTAAATTTGGTAAAAACTTAATCGGTGCTTTTCATCAGCCTAAGGCAGTTTATTGCGAAACTAAATTTCTAAACACTTTGCCAAAAAGAGAATTTTCAGCAGGTGTTGCAGAGGCCATTAAAATGGCGATAACTTTTGATAAGAAGTTTTTTGAATTTTTTACTAAAAGTGATCTTAGTGATAAAAAAGATCTCATAAAAGTGATAGAAAAATGTGTCAAGATAAAAGCTGATGTTGTTAGTAAAGATGAAAAAGAGAGTGGTATAAGAGCTGTACTTAACTATGGGCATACGTTCGCTCACGCGATAGAAAAAGATAGTAATTTTAAAAAATTTCTTCATGGCGAGGCAGTTGCTATCGGTATAAATATGGCAAACACTTTAGCTCATAAACTAAATTTACTTACTCTTAATGAGCTAAATTTGATACGTCAAACGCTGAAGAAATTTGATCTGCCAACTGAGTATGGAATTTTAGATGAAGAGAATTTTTATGATATGTTTTACTTGGATAAAAAGTCTTCTAACTCAAAGATAAAATTCATACTGCCAAAAGGTATTGGGTCTTATGAGATGAGAGACGATATCCCAAAAGAGATAGTTTTAGAAGTTTTAAGAGAATTTCAATGAAAAAGTTACTTTTAATTATAGCAGTAATATTTGTCCAAATATCATTAGCTGATACAAATTTAACATACCTTAACGATACAAATGTAAACATAGATGCGAATTTATCTAAAGCAAATGATCAAAATTTAACACTTATAGCAGTCAATGATCTACAAAAACAGATAATTAGCATCGATACATCTATTAAAGATAATATCTGGTTTTTACAGTATAAAAACTATCTTTTATTTAGAGAGCTAGTTATAGAAAAAGCAGATCTTCAAGAGCGTATTGCTAAAGCTAAAAAAACAGAAGAAAAGACCTCTTTAGAAAATAGATTAAAGATTACAAATGAGCAGTTGATATTGCTTAATGAGTATGAAAATAGTCCTTTTGATAACTTGTTAAGTGTCTCTGAACTACCTGAGTATGATAGGGTTAAAAGTCCTCTTGGCATAATTCCTGGGTTATCTTATATAAAGCAATTACTACTTTATAAAGATGGTTATAAAGACAATATCTCAACGTTAAGCCAATTAGTTGTAAAACTTAAAGAAAAAGATGAGCTACTTAAAGCGCTTCATACGTATTTGCCAGATGATGAGAATCTTACCAAAGATATTAAGTTTGTAAAAGCTGGATTAGAGGATCTAAATGGTGCTAAAATAACTGGCGAGAGCACTTATTTGGTTTATTCAACTAAGATAGATGATAGGATAGCAACAGTAAGAGCTGATCTTAAAGTCCAAAGTAAAAGAATCGCAAATATCATCATTATCGTTGTTTTTATCATACTTTTATCTATATTTTTTAAGTATATAGCTAGAAAATCAATTAAAGACAATGAACGTTTTTATATGGCAAATAAAGTTATAAATTTCACTAACTTTTTTATCATTATATTTATCTTGCTTTTTGCCTTTATTGACAATGTCTCATATATCGTAACATTTTTAGGTTTTGCATCAGCAGGTCTTGCTATCGCGATGAAAGATATGTTTATGAGTATGCTTGGTTGGTGTGTTATCGTTATGGGAGGCTCTTTTAGAGTAGGGGATCGTATAAGAGTTAGAAAGATAAATGGAGAGATATATGTTGGTGATATATTAGATATATCTATACTTAGAATGACTATTTATGAAGATATCACTAGATTGACCTTTACAGAGCATCGCCGTGCGGGACGTATCATATTTATACCAAACAACTATATCTTTACAGAACTTATATCAAACTACACTCACAGTGGTATGAAAACAGTTTGGGACGGTATAGATATACTGTTAACTTTTGATAGTAATTATAAAAAAGCTACTTATATAGTTAAAAATATATCTCATCAGTATTCTAAAGGATATACCGATATAGCTAAAAAACAGATGAATAAGCTACGTAGTCAATATAGCATTAAAAATCCTAGTGTTGAGCCTAGAATTTTTCATTTTTTTGAACCGTATGGGATAAAAATAAGCGTTTGGTATATGACAAATTCTTATGCGACACTCTCACTTAGAAGTACTATATCAGGTGAAATTTTAGAAGCATTTAAAAAAGAAGATGATATTAAAATAGCCTATCCAACTCAAACTATATATGCAAGTGACAAAATTATTCAAAACAGTCAAAAAGATGAGTTTATAACAGATATGATTGATGAGGAGAGTGCTACTAATGATGAGCTATTATAAAGGTTTATTTTAAAACATTT
>JAAYFN010000033.1 GCA_012728225.1 Campylobacter sp. | reverse complement strand
GATTGATACTTTGCATGATAAAAAGTTTTCTGAATTTAGAATTTTTTATCTCTTGGTGGGCTTTTGTATTTCCCATAGCAGCTACCAATATAGCACTATTTAAAGCATATGAGCTAAGTCAAAATTTAGCTTTTCTGATTTTAGGTGATATAACTTTTTTACTACTAGTCTGTTTAGCTTTGATTGTAAGTTTTTTTACTATTAGAGCTATTTTAAATGATAAGATCTGTGTATCTGAATAATTAAGGAGAAAAAATGAAAAAATTAACATATAGTGAGTTTAATGAAGTTAAAACAAGCGGAACAAATGTCGTAACTTTCGGCGCTCCATGGTGTAAAGATTGCAAAGTGGCTATGCCTTTGTTGATGGAGCTTGAAAACGAATATCCAAATGTAAATTTATATGGCGTTGATGTTGATGAGGAAGAGGAGATTAGAGATGAAATGGGTATAAGACATATCCCAACTGTACTTTTCCTAAAAGACGGCGTTGAAGTTTGTCCTAGAGTTGTTGAGCCAAAGAGCAAAGCCCAACTAGAAGAGTGCTTTAAAAAACTAAGCTAAACTTTATAGCCCTGTAAATTTGCAGGGCTAAACTACTCTAAAGTATATTTAAACAACTATCAAATTCATTCAAGCTAAGTATCTGCTTATAAATTCCTACTAAATTTTAGCTATAATATCCATAAAATTTTAAAGAGTCTAGAAATGAAATGGCGTGATCAAAAAACAAGCTCAAACGTTGAGGATAAACGTTTGCAAACCTCAACTGCTGGTATAAATCTACAAGCTTTAATACCACTTATAAGGTGGCTTTTGGGTTCAAAATTTGGGCGTATCATACTTATCATAGGTGTTATAGCTATGTTTTTAGGTTATAATCCACTTAGTATGGTAGGTCTAAGTAGCAGTTCAAACGACTATGAAATTTCAGCCGAAGATGAAGAATCAGCCCAATTTGTAGGTGTAGTACTTGCCCAAACTGAGAAAGTTTGGGGTCAGATATTTGCAAATTCTAACGCTAGATATGTTGAACCAAAACTCGTTCTTTTTAGAGGAGCTGTAAATAGTGGTTGTGGGTTTGCTAGCTCACAAACAGGGCCATTTTATTGTCCGGCGGATTCTAAAGTTTATCTTGATTTAAGCTTTTTTGATGAACTTGCTAACAGACATGATGCTCCTGGGGATTTTGCGGCTGCTTATGTTGTAGCTCATGAGATCGGGCATCACGTTCAAAATTTACTAGGAATTTTAGATCAAAAAGAGAGAGAAAAAATAGGCGTAAGCCAAACTAAACAAAACATCGTACAAGTATCGACAGAACTTCAAGCTGATTGCTTTGCTGGAATTTGGGCGCACTACACCAAAGAGCTTTTAGATGATGGAGATATAGAAGAGGCATTAAATGCTGCTTCTATGATAGGTGATGATACTTTACAAAAAAAAGCTCAAGGATACGTTGTTCCTGACTCTTTTACTCACGGTTCAGCAAAACAGAGAAAAGAGGCTTTTTATAGAGGTTTTAACAGCGGACAAGTCAGCTCTTGTAAATTTTAATTAGCCACTTTAACGGTGGCTTTTACTCTTATAGTTAGTGAAATTTAGCCAATTTATCTCTAAACAAGACTAAAAACATACAAACTATCATCACGAAAAGCAAGACCAAAGTCACAACAAACACCAAAAGCGTACAAAGCGACATATCCATAAATTTAAATTGCGGTATGAGATACCACCCTTGAGTATAAAGATCTATAAAAAAACTCTGCACAACGTCTAACTTTGCTTCTTCTGGAACGATCGGTGCATCATACCCGCACTCACCTGTTGGCAAAAACCACTTAGGCGCTACTTTATCTAAAGGCAGATGAAAAGGATATGATGGAGATAGTGAGCATCCTTGCACGCCAAAGATAGCAAGCGGATCATCGCTGTGGACGGCTTTATGAAATTTGTGAAGTTTTTGACTATATCCTATCCCTATAACAGCGCCATAAAACGCCAAAATATAACCTGAAATTTTACATACTAAATTTTTAGGATTTATAGACGATATAAGCCCACCTAGTGCTATTACTAGCATTGCAAATCTTATATAAACACACTGTTCACAAGGCTTCATATATAGATAACTTTGAAAAAAGATCTGTGCTAAAAGCACAAAACATATCATAACTACTGCCATAAAAATCCATAAAAATCTCTGGTCTTGCCACCTTGCAACAGTTACAACAAAACTACTTTTTAAACTTTTAAACCAACTCATATCAGACCTTAGCTTTTATTTTTAATAAAATTTAATCCCTTTATCATAAGATCAATACCTACAATGCAAGATATTTTAGTGCTTATAATTTTATAAACAATCATAACTAAAAACTCTTTCAAAACTATCTAGCATCCCGATTTTAAATGTTTTATCTTCAACAAACAACTTATATAACTCTAACTCTTTTCTTCTTTCTTCTCTCATAACTTCTTCAACAATTTTCTCTAAAGCTAATCTTCTAGTATGATTATCTTTATTTTCTTTGTATTTGATTTTGAAATCATCATGAGTTTTTACTTTGTTCATTAAGTTAATAAATTTAACTCTTTGTTCGGTAGGTGTTGCTTCCCAGCCATGAAACCATTTTTCATTGAAATTTTCTATAATCTCATCTAAGACATTTTTCTCATCATCTATATTATAAGCGCCTCTTGGATTTGAGTTTGTTGGATCTAGTTGTGTTTGACTATCTTCAAGTTCGATACTAGCCCCTAATTTAACTCTTTGAAGTCCATAAGTAGACAAATCAACACTATTTAGCAGTTCATTGATTATATCTTTGTTTTTGTCTATTATAACCATTTTTGGGATTAAAAATTTCAGATACCAAAACAGCATTTCCCAAGCAACTATCTCATAAGGCATGATAGAGGCCATTTGTCCATATATTTTTACAAATTGTTTGGCTTTGATTTTATAATCTGCTTTTTCTTCATCGCTTAATTCTAACTCTATATTAAATCTTTGAGCTGATTTGTCGATTATCGGTGAAAGTTTTGTAACATCTTCATCTTTAAAATATCTTTTAAAAAATTCATCAATTTCGTCAGATTCGTAAACTCCCACCTCATCAAGTGAGTCTTTTAACTCGTGGAGCACGTTTATATCTGTTGCTTGGCTTAAAGTAGTTGATGTATAAAATGGATCAAAAGCTTCTTTTATATCTTCTATTGTGTTGAAAAAATCCAACACAAATATATCTTCTGTTTTTTTACCATATTTTGGTGCTGAGCGGTTAAGTCTTGATAAGGCTTGAACAGCTAAAACTCCTTGAAGTTTTTTATCTATATACATAGTGCAAAGTTTTGGTTGATCAAAACCTGTCAAAAACTTATTTGCAACAACCAAAATTTTATACTCATCACTATCAAATTTATCACTTATATCTTTTGAAGCAAAGCCGTTCATCTCATCTTCTGTATACTCTACTCCTTTTATCTCTTTTTTCCCAGAAAACGCAATTATAGCTTTAAAAGGATCTCCTAGTTCTTTTAGCTTTTTATTTATAGCTTGAAAATAAACAATAGCTGTTTGGATATCAGAAGTTACAACCATAGCTTTAGCTTTGCCTTTTAGTTTCTTAGTTTTTACGACATTTTGCATAAAATGATCAAGCATTATCTCAACTTTTGTTGCTATTGTTGATGGGTTTTTCTCCACAAAACTTCTAAGTTTCTTTTGTGCTTTTTTTGTATCAAAAAGAGGATTATCATCTATTGATTTTACTATTTCATAGTAGCTTTTATATGTTGTATAGTTTGATAAAACATCAAGTATAAAGCCCTCTTCTATGGCTTGTTTCATAGAGTAAAGATGAAATGGTTTAAAAGTTCCATCTTCTTGCATTGTTCCAAATTTTTCTAACGTTGCGTTTTTTGGTGTTGCTGTAAATGCAAAATACGAAGCATTGCCTTTCATCTTTCTGCTTTTCATTGTCTCTAATACTAAATCTTGTGCATCAAACTCTTCATCATAATCGTTTTTGTTTGATACCTTTTTGCCCATTGCTTCATTCATCTTACTATGAGCTGAGCCACTTTGAGATGAGTGTGCTTCATCGATAATCACAGCAAATTTTTTATCACTTAAATAAGCTATCCCTTCAACGATAAAAGGAAATTTCTGAATAGTTGTTATGATGATCTTCTTGCCGTTTTCAAGATTGCTCTTTAACTGACTTGAACTATATGCAGGTGCAACTATGTTTTTTTGTTCGCTAAAGCTTTTTACATTGTCCCTAAGCTGTTTATCTAACACTTTTCTATCAGTTACGATTATTACGCTATTAAAAAGTGGCAACTCTTCATCTTTATGATATGCTTCTATCAAGCTAAATGCACTCCATGTGATAGAATTTGACTTACCACTTCCTGCGCTATGATGTATAAGATAGGTTTTTCCTACACCGTTTTGACTAACATCATCTATAAGTTTTCGTACAACATCAAGTTGATGATATCGTGGAAAAAATAGTGTATCACCATCTAGCCTTACAAAATGCTCTATTATATTGGCTATTGAGTTTTTACTAAAAATTTCCTCCCAAAGATAAGCTGTTTTATGTCCGTTTGGGTTGATCGGATTTCCTGCTCCAAAGTTGTTTCCTTTGTTAAAAGGCAAGAAAAAAGTCTTTTCTTTATCTAGTTTTGTACTCATATACACCTCATCAGTATCTACTGCAAAGTGAACTAAACATCTAGCGAAATTTAACAAAGGCTCTCTTGGGTCTCTATCTTCTCTATACTGTCTTATCCCGTGATATCTGGCGTTTTGCCCTGTCCATGGGTTTTTAAGTTCCATTGTGATGATCGGTAGTCCGTTTAAGAAAATAACCATATCAATTTTAAGTAGTGGGTTTGCATTAGAAAAGGTTACTTGTCTTGTTACGCTAAAAATATTTGAAGCAAATTTTTTTCGGACAAGTTCTCCACTTGAAGCTAAAGGAGCAATAAAGAAAAATTTAAAATGAGCATCATCAACATCAACTCCTTTTTTTAAAATTCTTAAAATTCCATATTTTTTGATCATTTTATCAAGTCTTTGGGTGATTTTAAGGCGGTATTGGGGGTCGCGTTTGAGTTTTTTTAGTTCGTCTTCTTGAGTAGCCTCTAAAAACTCCCAAAATATCCTTTCATCTATCGCATACTCTTTGTTAAAATCTCTATTTTCGCCTTTTATAAAGCCTTGCTCTAACAAAGAGTTTTCGATACAACTTTCTAGTGCTTCTTCGTTTGTTTGACTTGCCATTATTTTAACCTCTTTATATAAATTGATATTTCACTCATTAGCAAACTCTCACTTTTCCGGTAACCACACTATCAATAAGTGTTGTTTTGTACTCTTTTAGCTTTTCTATATATTTCTCTTCTAGCTCTATTGCACTATCAATTTTTGATATTTGTTTTTCTATATATTCTACGATTTGAATTTGTTCTTCTTTTGGGGGAAGCAATACAATTAAATTACTTAAATCTGTGCTATTTATAGCAGGGTAGCTCATCCCTTTTGAATTAATATCAACTTGATTTGTAAAAAAATTGCTTTTTACAAAAAATGTTAAAAAAATTGGTTCAAGATTTTTTTCAGGTTCCAAAACTGCAAAGCCTGTGCTAAATATATATTCAGCTTTAAGCTCATCTATAAAATCTATGGCTTTTAAATAAGTTCTAACTGTTGAAATTATGGTATCATTCTTTTTGACAATTCTTCTTGCTCTTGATGGAGCATTTGAAAATAAAAAATTTTCAACTTTATTAATTCCAGTTTCAAATGAAACACTACCAATATCAACATATTTAATTTCTAAGTTATTATTACTATTTTCATCAAGTGTTTTACTATTAACAATACAAATATTTTTCAACTTTTTAATTTCCCAATGCTTGGGGATTTTGCCTATCCATTCTATGCCACTTTCTTTTAGCTCTACATTTTTGTCTAAACCTTTTGTTACGACATCATTTATAACGATTTGTTTTTGTTCTTTTAAAAGTTCAATTAGTTTTTGTTTTTGTTCTATCAAAGTATCTATTTGTGATACTTTTTTATCTAAATAATTGGCAATTTTTTCTTGTTCTTGAAGGGGGGGGACTGGAATTTTTATATTCATCAAAGTTTCATTATTTAAAGTCCATCTATTTTCACTAGAAACACCTTTTCCAAGAGAAAATAAAAACATATTTTCATACATTAATTTAAAATAAAAATCAGCATATTTTACATCTATATTTCTATTAAATTTTAAATTTATATATGATGGAGAAATAACACCATCTAAATAAGAAACATTACAATTTGCACCACTATATAAATCCATTGGATTTAATAAAAAATCACCTGTTTTCACTCTATTATAGCCATCATAAGTTGCGGCAATTTGTCCTTCTCCTGTACTAATGTCTCTAACCTTAATTTTATCTCTAGCTAATGATAGAATAACTGGGTTTTTATCAAAGGATTTTATTTTTTGAAGTTTAGATAAATTTTTAACTTTAATCATTTCCCAATGTTCAGGAATATCTCCCAACCACTCTATGCCACTATTTTTATAAGATGGATATTTTGCTAGTTTAGTCATTTCTTAGCCTAATATCTCTTTTATAAGTCCATCACTTTGGCTTTCAAGCTCAAGTATGTCGTGGGCAACTTCTTCTAAACTTCTTAATGGTTTGTGAGTATAAAAATACTTGTTAAAGCTTATCTCATATCCTATCTTTACACTAGGTAAATTTATCCAAGCTTCATCTATATGAGGTTTTACCTCTTTTAAAAAGTATTTATAAATATCATCTTTTAAGGGTATATTTTCGCTATCTCTTAAGTCTGACTCGCTTTCATACTCTATAAATTCATCTTTTTTATCAGTTTTGTAGTATCCAAAGTCTGATAACTCGTCTTCTTTACATCCTAAATACTCACAAAGTTTAGCTAACTTTTCACTAGGTATTTTGTGAATTTTTTGGATAACCTTTTGTGCGTTTTGGTCATACCAAGATAGTGCGTTTAGTATGGTGTTTTTGTCGCTTGATTTGAGGGTGATGTTGTGCTTTTTATGTGCTTTTTCTACTAAATTTTTAAAGATGTTAAAGTCATCAAATTCATCAGTTTTGATCTCTTCTTTTAAAGTGTTAGCCGTATCTACAAGAAGTTTGTGTTTTGTCCACAACTCTTTGCTAAGTAGTGATTTTAGCTGTTTTGTGCTTAGTTCGATATCGTGTTTTTCTAGATACTCTTCTATGGCTTTTTTGTGCTTTGATAAGTTACCAAAACACTCATTTTTGTACTCATTTTCGCACCATATCATAGCTTCTTGTAAGCTTTTATCGTATCTTAAAGATGATATTAGATCGTCTCTTAGTTGTGCTTTTAATCTTTTTGGGCGGTCAATTTGTACTTTATAGTATCCAAAGTCGCTATTGTCAAATACCTTAGATGAGATTTTTTTGCCGTCAACTTCATCATCACAAGTTTGAAATTTTAGATAAATTTCTAAGATTTTTGATATATGTTTGGTTTCTAATTCGCAGTTTTTAGATCCGAGATTTTTCCTTAGTTTGCTGTATAGATCATTTGCATCTATAAGTTGTACTTTGCCTTTTCTAGTCTCAAATTTGTTGTTTGAAAGTAACCAAATATAAGTGGTTATACCTGTGTTATAAAAAAGGTTGTTTGGGAGTTGTATGATAGCGTCTAATAGGTCGTTTTCTATGATATGCCTTCTTATGTTGCTCTCTCCGCCTCCTGCATCACCTGTAAAAAGGCTACTTCCATTGTGAACAGATGCTATACGGCTTCCTATTTTGCTTAAAGATGGTTCTTTCATCTTTCCAACCATATCCATTAAAAATAGAAGTTGTCCATCACTACTTCTTGGTGTTGCATCTGCATCGCTTACATTGCCCCAGTAATCAGCGAGTTTTACTATAAATCTTGTATCAATTACCTCTTTTCCATCTTTGATATATCTTTGTTCGCTTGCCCATGATTTGCCATAAGGAGGATTTGAGAGCATAAAGTAAAAATCTTCCCCTATAAAATCATCAACGCTTAAAGTTGAGCCGTTTTTAATGTTTTCGGGGTTATTTCCTTTGATCATCATGTCTGATTTACAAATAGCGTATGTTTCGTCATTTATCTCTTTGCCATAAAGAATAATATCGCTTTTCGCTCTTATCTCTCCATTTTCATTTTTAATAAAATTTTGAGCCTCTGTTAGCATTCCACCACTTCCACAAGCAGGGTCATAAATAGTTATAATAGCTGGAATATGCTCTTTAATAGGGATAAAAACTATATTTGTCATAAGCTCTATAACTTCTCTTGGGGTAAAGTGTTCTCCGGCTTCTTCGTTGTTTTCTTCGTTAAATCTTCTAATTAGCTCTTCAAATACATATCCCATACCAAGATTTGTAAGTGGGGGGAGTTTTTTGCCGTCTGGGTCGATTGCTTCTTTGTTTGTAAGATTTATATAAGGGCTTGTGAATTTTTCAAGTACATCAAGGAGTATATCTTTATCTGCCATATGTTTGATTTGGTCTTTTAATTTGAATTTTTCGATAATCTCTTTCACATTTTTGCTAAAGCCATTTAGATACTCTAAAAAATTTGCTTCAAGCAGTTGTATGGAATTTGTGGATGTATCAAAAAGTTTTTGTAAAGTCCAATGGCTAATGT
>JAAYFN010000032.1 GCA_012728225.1 Campylobacter sp. | reverse complement strand
TCTCTTTTAGATGCTGAGATATTTACTTTCTTCTCTTTTTTCTTTTTAAGTGAACTTTCAGCATTTGAAAAAAGAGTATCTAAACCTAAATTTAACTTTACTGCTGGTTTTTTACTCTCTACAAGTGGCTTTTCATCATCTTTTTTCTTTTTAAGTATAACAATACCTCTTCTTTTGCCTAAAGATGAAGCAATGCTTTCTTGATCTATTTTTTTAACTTTATTTTCAACATCTAAAGCAACTTTTTCTTTATCTACTAACTCTTTATTAAGCTCATCTTTTTTTATATCTTCTTCTTTTGATATATTTTTGCTCGCTTTTTCTACTTTAAGCTCATCTTTTTTCGGCTCAATCTTATTATCAGTAAAGATCTCTTTTTTAGGCTCTTGTTTAACCTCTTTAACACTTTGTTCTTTAACTTCTTCAATAGGCTTTATCTCTTTAATTTGCACATCATCTACTTTTTTAATCTCACTTTTAGTCTGTGGCTTTATATCTTCTTTATTTTTTTCCTGAAGCTTATCGGTAGTTTTGCTCTTTACAGCTACTTCTTTAGTATCATGTTTTGCACTAACTTTCTTAGAACTAGTGGCTTTTTTCTTTACAGGGAGCTCGCCGGTTTGAATATAGTTATAGATATCCTCAGCATCATCAACACTTACTTTACTGTTTGATGCTTTTACTTTTAGTCCCATTTCTTGGGCCTTCTCAATGATCTCTTTACTATCATAACCAAGCTCTAGTGCTATATCACTTATCTGAACTTCCGCCATATAAAACGCTCTCCTTTAACAGATCTAAATTTATATCTTTAACAAATTTAGATATCTTTTTATTTAAAATTTTATCTTCAGTTTTTATGCATTTATCACATAAATAAAAACTACGTCCCTCATTTTTCATCAAGTTTAAGTTTTTGTACCTAGCTCTATAAAGTTTATTTTGAGCAAATTTACCTCTACAAACTATGCATGTTCTAATTGGAATATGTTTATAACTTGTCATTATATCATTTTTTCTTTATTTTTAGCTTTCAGCAGATATTTTAAAACCATTATTATCAAATTCAAGCTCTAAAACTCTAAAATTTGGAAATTTATCACTTAAAATTTGCGCTAAATTATGTGCATCATCTCTATAAGCTATATTTAAAAAGGATGATCCACTTCCTGAAAGAGTACTCATTAAAGCACCACTTTGATAGGCTATCTCTCTAACCTTAAAAAGTTCAGGTAAACTCTTCATTCTTGCATACTCATGTATCCTATCATAAGCACCTAATCTTAAATTTGCATAATCCTTATTTATAAAACAAGCGGTTAAAAAAGATGAGTGAGATAAATTTGATACACTATCTTTAAGAAAGAGTTTTTTAGGAAGTTTGCTTCTTGATTCATTCGTAGACATAGGCTTATCTGGTATAACAACAACCGCTTTTATCTCATCTGAGATATCTGCTTTTTGCGTAAAAACTATGTCTTTTTTAACGATATTAGCAGTAAAACCACCGTATACAGCGGGCGAAATGTTATCTGGATGAGACTCATAAATCAAAGCTTTATTTAACACAAGCTCTTTATCTACCTTAAAACCAGCCATATGATAAGCTGAACTTATCGCACCAACGATAACAGATGAACTACTTCCAAGTCCTCTTGAAAATGGAATTTTGTTTATAAAAACAAATTTAAAAGTATCTTTAGCGTCAGTTAAAGATTTAAAATTTTCATTAAAAATTTTAACAAAGGTATTGTTTTTTTTGATATTTACTCTATCTTCACCTTCACCTTTTATAGATATACTTGTAATGTTTTGAGGTGATATATTTACTTCATTAAAAAGATCTAAACTAAGACCTAAAGAGTCAAAACCTGGTCCTAAATTTGCACTTGTTGCAGGAATTTTTATCCTCACTAAACAGCTCCTAAAACGTAGTTTGGAAGAGTATCTTTTTGAATATTTAAGTTAAACAAACTTTTAGAGAGCTTAAATTCTCCTGGCAAAACTTTTTTAAGCAAAATTTCACCATCTTCCATTACAAATGATAAATTTTTGTTTGCCTTAATGGGAGAGTTTGAATTTAATTCAAAGCCACTTACAGCACTAAATTTAATCTCTTTTGCTTTAGATATAGTTTTTAAAATTATATATGAAACTTTAATGCCCATAAAACTACCTGGACCATTAGTATAGATAATCCTCTCTATTTCATACTTTGATAGAATTTCATCAAAAATATCGATCAAAGCCTCGCTTGATTTTTTAGTTGATAAAATTTCATCAACTAAAATTCCATCTTCATATATCCCTACCAAAAGAGGAGTTGATAAGGATATAACTAAAACTTCTGCTTTTTTTATAGTTTATCCTTACGCAAAAACTTTCGCGTACTCTTTTGAAATTGCTCTATCTAGCTTAACTATATCATAGTTTTTAACATCACTAAGAATAGCTAATGTCAACTCATGATTTAGCTTATGACTACCTGCAAACGATGTATAATTACCTAAGATAGGCATACCTATCAAAGAAAGATCACCAATAGCATCTAAAATTTTATGTCTTACAAACTCATCTTTAAATCTAAGTCCTTCTGGATTTAAAATACTTGTTTCATCCATAACAACAGCATTTTCTAAACTTCCACCAAGTGCTAAGTTGTTTGCTCTTAACATCTGAACATCTTTTATAAATCCAAATGTTCTAGCTCTTGCTATTTCTTCAATGTATTTTTGCTTTGAAAACTCAAATATATATCTTTGCTTGCCTATGATAGGATGATCGAAATTTATAGTATAGTCAAATGTAGGATTTGTTGACGGGCTTATCTTTACAAATTTATCACCATCTCTAACTTCAATGTCTTTTTTTATAACAATAACTTTTTTTGGCGCATCAAGCTCTTTAATCCCCGCTTCATCAAGCATCATACAAAAACTTATAGAACTTCCATCCATAATAGGAGCTTCATTTGCATCTAAAACTATCCTTATGTTATCTATACCATAACTTGCAACTGCACTTACTAAGTGTTCGATAGTTGATATATAAGCACCCTTATCATCTCCTATAACAGTTGCCATTTGAGTATTTATAACACTGCTTGAATTAGCTTTTATAGTAACGCCTTCATCTTTTCTATAAAAAATCACACCAAGATCTGCCTCTAATGGCTCAAGAGTTATGTTGATAGGTTCACCTTTATGAAGGCCTATGCCAACACCTTCAACTCTTTTTGCGATAGTTGTTTGTTTCAATTTATATCCTTAAATCTCTTTACTGTGCAAATTATAGCAAAATTTTAGTAAACAACAAATTTATCTCTTATTGTCTATAATCTTCTTTGAGCTTTCTAGTATCTGATATACATTATCTTGCATCCATTTACTATCCATCCACTCTTCAGGCCTAACTTCAACTCCTTGAACAATCACGCCAAAATGCAAATGGTCTCCAAATGCAAGCCCTGTGCTTCCTGTGCTACCTATAATATCTCCCGCAAGTACTCTATCTCCAACTCCTACAACTGAACTACTGCAATGAGAGTATAAGGTGTAGAGTCCAAAACCATGATATATGACGATACTCAATCCATAAATTCCACTATCACCTGAAAAGACTACGATACCATCATTACTATTTATTATATCAGCTCCTGCAACACTTGCCAAGTCAAGCCCTAAATGCCAGCTCTGACTAACTTCTACTCCGTCTTTTTCATAAAAGCGGTGATCCCCATAACTTGCAACTGCCGCACCATTTTTAAGAGGATAAAAGCTCTTTAAATAAAACTCATCAAGCACATCTTCTAAAATTCTAACCGCATGAGTTAGTACTGGACTACTATTTCTAAGAGTTTCATTTACAAATTTAAACTTCTCAACTCCGCCATAATTTGAAGGATTTGATGCGTATTGGTTAAATAAATCTGTTATTTTGCCCTCTATAAAATCATCACTTAAAGTTATATTTGAAATTTTATATGTTTTATCTTGCAAGTAGTATCTAATGCGCGTTTTAGTCTCATTTCCAGCCATATCCAAAGCTACGATATCAGCTCTAAAGTTATCCTCTTCTACCGGCCAAGCAATAAGCCCTGCATAATAGTTTGATTCATGAAAAGGCACCACTTCAAAACGTTTACCAAAATTTGTCTCTATATATACATCTTTAAGCATCTCATCTTCAGCACTAAATACAACTGTTGCGGTACCGCCTCTTGTTATTTTATATGATTGATTTAGTGCGTAAACTACTGGTTTTTTTGTATCAACTATAACATTTACTTGTTGTTTTAGTCTATTTCCACGAAAGAAATTCCACATACTAGAATCAGCAACTTCTATGTCAAGAGAGTAATTTGAGTTTTGATCTAGAAGAGAGCCTTTAGGAAGAGAAATTTCAAAATCTACTTTAGGCTGGATGAGATCAAATTTTTGATCTACTAAAACAATCTGCTGAGTTCCATCACTTAAAACTATTTTTAAACTCTTAATACCACTATCATCTTCTATGCTGATTGATATCGGACTTTTTAAATTCCAAAAAATCTGCCCACCTAAATTTGACCTAGGTTTGTCTCTTTCAAACATATTAGATGAGTATACAAAAATCACACCTACAACTATCAAAATTAAAATTATAATCCCAAAAACACTTTTAAAACTACCGCTGCTTTGCCTTCTTACTCTTCTCAAATACACACCTTTTATAATATTTTAATCATTTTACCAAATAGTAATAAATACTCAAAAAATAGCAAAATTTTAACTTGCTTTAGAGAAATTCTCGTATAACTCTCGCATCATATAACCACTCTTTTAGCTCATCCCATCTCTCTTCTTTTATCATTTTTTCACAAATTTCAAGTTCATCTCTAAAAGCAGAAACAGAATTTATAACATTTTCTCTATTTTGTCTAAACACATCAACCCACATCTCAGGAGATGACTTAGCGATACGACTTACATCTGAAAAACTTCCACCTGCTAAATTTATAACATTCTTACGGTTTTGACTTTTTAAAACAGAGTTAACAAGAGCGTAACTTACAATATGAGGAAGATGAGATATTAAAGCTACATGGTGATCATGTCGAGTACTATCCATAAAAATAATCCTCATACCAGCATATGAAAATATCTCAATAGCTCTTTTTACATGAAAACTTCCACTATTATCTTCATCACATATAACAACAACAGCGTCTTTAAGGAGCTCTTTAAAGGCAGCTTTTGGCCCTGAATTTTCGGTTCCTGCCATAGGATGAGAAGCAACCAAATTTGAGCGAATTTCTGCTGGACAGTGTTTAATTATCTTTAGCTTTGTACTTCCAAGATCTATTATTGTAGTAGTCTCTTTAATATCTTTTAATTTATACAAAGTATCTATAATCGCCTCAACAGGAATAGCAAGAAAGATAATATCACAAATTTCTTTTATACTATCAAAGCTTATTATTTCATCAACTAAACCTAAATTTAAAGCCTCTTTTTCATTTTCTTTACTTATATCATATCCATATACTCTATTTACAAGCTTCATCTGCCTTAAACATAGTCCAAGCGAACCGCCTATCAAGCCAAGGCCTATTACTCCGATTTTCATAATTTTACCTCAAATTTGCTAATTTGTAGCTTTTATATGGTATTATACATGTTATTTTAAAATTTTAGGTTAGCGCATGAAAAAAAGTTTAGTTTTTTTGTTAATTTGTGTAAGTTTTGCATTTGCAACTCGCATACAGTCTATAAATTTTGTAGGGTTAAATCAACTCTCACCTCTAGTAGCACAAGAGATGTCAGGTCTATATATAGGCGATGAAATAGGTGGAGAAAATACAAATAAAGCTATAGTTAAGCTTTTTGAACAAGGCTATTTTGATGATATATATATAGAAGAAAATGGTGGCAATGTCGTTGTACATGTCAAAGAAAAACCTATAATAGCAAAGCTTGATATAGAAGGTGTTGTAACAAATGATAGAACTACCATGGAGAAGATCATTGGGCTTCACCCCGGTCAAGTTTATGATAAAGTTGCACTTAACTTAGTCAAAGAGAGAGCTAGACAATACTATGAAGCAAAAGGATACTTTGATACAGTTGTTGAGATCGAAGAAATTCCTTTAAATCCTGAAGGGAGCGCTCTTCATTTAATCGTTATAGTAAACAGAGGTGAAAATATCATCATAAAAAAAATAAATTTGATTGGTGCAAATAAACTAAGCTATAATGATATGATCTCAACCTTATCAAACAAAGAAAGAGAAAGACTTGGCTGGATGTGGGGCTTTAATGATGGCAAGCTCAATGTATTTGATCTACCAAACGATCCTGCTCGTATAAAGGATGAATATTTTAAAAGAGGCTACCTAGATGTAAATGTTTCTGATCCATATCTAGATGCTCATATGAATAACTACTCGGCTGAACTTACTTACTATATAGAAGAGGGCGGGAGATATAAAGTTGATAAAGTTAGTATAGAAGCACCTGATTTTTTAGATTTGGATGATAAACGTATTATCAAAAAATTTAAACTTGGAAATGGCAATATCTTTAATTCTCAAAAACTAAGAAAAGATAT
The DNA here is from genome assembly GCA_012728225.1 of Campylobacter sp. Taxonomy (GTDB): domain Bacteria; phylum Campylobacterota; class Campylobacteria; order Campylobacterales; family Campylobacteraceae; genus Campylobacter_B. Next base: position 4,955 of record JAAYFN010000032.1, on the reverse strand, counting down.
GGCTAGCTTGGAAAATCAAGTTGCAAACCTTGGATATGCTTATGTAGAAATTAATCCCCTACTAAACCCTAATCCTGAAACCATGACAGTAGATATAAACTATGTAGTTATCCCTCATAAAGAAATTTATGTAAGAAAAGTTAGTATTTTAGGCAACGAAAAAACTGCCGACTCTGTCATAAGAAGAGAAATTTATCTAACTGAAAATCAAAAATATAACAGAACCGATCTCATAGACTCAAAAAATGCACTAAGAAGAACTGGGTATTTTGATGAAGTAGAGATAACTGAAGCTAGAGTTGCAGAGAACCAAATAGATCTAAATGTTGAAGTAAAAGAGGCACCAACTGGAAGTATAACAGGAGGTATCGGATACGGAAGCAATGATGGTATTCTTTTAAGTGCTAGTCTTTCTGAGAAAAATATCTTTGGAAGTGGTATAGGAGGATTTGTAAGCGTAGAAAAAAGTGATGATGATCTAAGTGGATCGATAGGCTTTATGAACCCAAGAATTTACAACTCACCATATAGCTTAAGTGGTCAAATTTATGCAAAAGATTGGGATTGGAATGACTATGATGAAAAAGCTTACGGTTTTAGTATAACACTTGGTAGAATGCTAAACAGATATACTTCTGCATATATAACATACGACATAGAAAAATCAAAGATAACTGGGCTTGATAAATACTATGCTGCTGCAGGTTATCAAAATGGAAACAATATAAGAAGCTCTATCATACCATCTATCAAATTTGATAATACAGATGATTTTTACATTCCAAGAAGTGGAATTTTAGCCTCTGCCTCACTTGAGTATGCTGGATTGGGTGGCGATATGGAGTACACTAAAGCAATGGCAAACTTTAACTGGTATTTTGGACTAAGGGACTATATAGGCTATGATGCTATCATAAGATATAAAGCCAATATCGGATATTTCTTTGATGATGGTGATCTACCTGTTAACAAAAAATTATTTTTAGGTGGAATGAAAAGCATTAGAGGTTATGACCGTAGAAGCATACCGCAAAATCAAATTTGCGTAGATGGAGGTTGTAAATACATCGAAACTGGAGGCAAACAGAGCTTTAACAACTCTATAGAGCTTAGCTTACCGCTTATTGAGCGCTTAAAAATGCGTTTTGTTATGTTTTTTGACTACGGAATGATCGGTGATGATAGTTGGGATGAAGTAGAACGTTACAGTGTAGGTGCTGGTATAGAGTGGACTACTCCGATTGGGCCTTTACAACTTTTCTGGGTTAACCCTCTAAATGACAAACCATATGATAGCACAAACAATATTGAATTTACTATCGGAACAAGATTTTAATACATATCCAAAAAGCAAGTCTCTTAACACTTGAAGGGACTTGCAATATACATTAATTACCAGTTTTATATCAAATAATATATTTTATGCCAACTAATAATAACTAAATATAAAATCTTTTGGATAACTACCTTTTAGTATAACAAACTGCCTAAAATTGCATTTTTTGACATTGTCGGGGTATCCAAAAAAATCCAACCTCTTTTAGATAGCCTTTTTTAGTAGATTTGCTTAGATTGTATTGTATTATATTATTGTTAAGTATTGCTAGAATTACCTATCTACCAGTGTTTAGTGGGGGTGCTTAGATTGTGTTAAAGTGGGGGTGGTGGGTTCACTAGGACTCGAACCTAGGACCACCCGGTTATGAGCCGGGTGCTCTAACCAACTGAGCTATGAACCCACTTGATGAAGTTAAAGAAATAATTATACACATCAAATGCTTAAATTTCGCTAAATTTTGATAAATTTAATTAGATACTTTGTTTAAAACTGCTTAAAAATTTAAGCGCGCCAATAACGAGTACAAACACAAATCTTTAAAACTTCACACAATCTAAATGTATAACAAAAAAAGATGACAAACTAGTGGTTAAGAAATATCTAAAATAGTATCATAATGCTTATCTATAAAAACCTTGATATTAAATTATAAAATAGATCTTGCAAAGAAAGTATAAAGCTTTGAAATAAAACGTAAGCATAAAAACGAAATTGATATAGACTAAATGCTAAAACACTAGCAAAAACAAAACAAGTTATATAACCATGGTATCCCCGACAGGAGTCGAACCTGTGGCCTCAAAATTAGGAATTTTGCGCTCTATCCTACTGAGCTACGAGGACAAAATTTAAAAAAGCTAAATTCTAGTATTTATACTAAAATTTAGCTTTAAATGCAAATTTATCTACCTAAATTTAACCATTTCTTTGTGCTATGATCTCTTCACTAACATTTTTAGGAACTTCAGCATAGTGATCAAATTCCATAGAGTATGTAGCACGTCCTTGAGTTTGAGACCTTAAATCTGTAGAGTACCCAAACATCTCTGAAAGTGGGCAAAAGGCGTCAATGATCTTATTTCCACCACGGTCACCCATATTATTAATTTGGCCTCTTCTTTTGTTTATATCGCCGATAACATCACCCATATAATCCTCAGGAGTTTCAACTTCAACCTTCATAATAGGCTCAAGTATAACTGCGCCCGCTTTTCTAGCACCCTCTTTAAATCCTATCGAAGCAGCTAACTTAAATGCCATCTCAGAAGAGTCAACATCGTGATAACTACCATCAAAAAGTGTTACTCTTACATCCTCAACTGGATATCCTGCCAAAACACCACCTTGCATAGCCTCTTGACAGCCTTTATCAACTGCAGGGATATACTCTTTTGGTACTGTACCACCCTTTATAGCGTTAACAAATTCATACCCACTTCCAGGCTCTAGTGGTTCAAGTCTTAAATAAACATGACCGTATTGACCACGTCCGCCTGATTGTTTTGCATACTTATATTCATGTTCAACAACTTTTCTGATAGTCTCGCGATAAGCAACTTGTGGTTTTCCTATCTCAGCATCAACCTTAAATTCTCTAAGCATTCTATCAACAATAACTTCTAAATGAAGTTCTCCCATACCTGAGATGATAGTTTGACCACTCTCTTCATCAGTTGCAACTCTAAAACTTGGATCTTCTTGAGCTAACTTTTGAAGTGCTATACCCATTTTTTCTTGATCTGCTTTAGTTTTTGGCTCAACTGCAACGCTAATAACTGGATCTGGAAATTCTATTTTTTCAAGTATTACTTGATCTTTTTCGCTTGCTAAAGTATCGCCTGTCAATGACTCCTTAAGCCCAACAACTGCGCCGATCTCTCCTGCGTATAGCTCTTTAATGTCCTCTCTTTTATTTGAGTGCATTCTAAGAATTCTGCCAACTCTCTCTTTTTTACCTTTTACCGTGTTATATACATAGCTTCCACTCTCTAAAACACCACGATAAACACGAACAAATGTAAGCTGCCCAACAAATGGATCGGTCATAATTTTAAATGCAAGTGCAGCAAATTCTCCTTCATCACTTGATGCAACACCTACTTCAGAACCATTTTCATACTGACCTTTTATATCAGCAACTTCATCTGGTGCTGGTAAATACTCAACAACAGCATCAAGAAGCGGTTGAATACCTTTATTTTTAAAAGCAGTACCGCACATCATAGGAACTAATCTAAGAGCTAAACATCCTTTTTTAATACCTAACTTAATCTCTGCTTGGCTTAACTCTTCTCCATTAAAATACTTCTCCATTAAAGCATCATCTTGTTCAGCTACTGACTCAATCATTTTTTCACGATATTTTTTTGCTTTGTCTAAAAGATCAGCTGGAATATCTTTTTCAATATAATTAGTAGGAACTTTATCATCTTCCCAGACAAGAGCTTTCATAGTTATCAAATCTATAACGCCTTTGAAATCCTCTTCAGCACCTATTGGAATTTGAATAGGAACAGGATTTGCCTTAAGTCTATCTCTAATCTGCTCTTCAACACTGTAAAAATTTGCTCCAACCCTATCCATTTTGTTAATAAAAACTATTCTTGGAACACTATATTTATTAGCTTGTCTCCATACAGTTTCACTTTGTGGCTGAACTCCACCAACAGAACAAAACACTGAAACAGCACCATCAAGCACACGCATAGAACGCTCAACTTCTATCGTAAAGTCAACGTGTCCTGGAGTGTCTATTACGTTAATTTGGTGATCTTTCCAAAAACAAGTTGTAGCAGCAGAAGTGATAGTGATACCTCTCTCTTTTTCTTGCTCCATCCAGTCCATTGTAGCTGTACCCTCATGGGTTTCACCTATCTTATGGCTTATGCCTGTAAAATAAAGGATTCTCTCAGTAGTAGTTGTTTTTCCAGCATCAATATGTGCTGCAATGCCAATGTTTCTAACCATATGTAAAGGTGTTTTTCTAGCCATTTTATCCCCTTCTTACCAACGATAGTGGGCAAATGCTTTATTTGCTTCAGCCATTTTATAAGTATCTTCTTTCTTTTTGAACGAAGCACCTTTTGAATTTGCAGCATCCATCAACTCATATGCAAGTCTTTCAACCATAGTTCTTTCACTTCTTTTTCTTGCAAAAGAGATGATCCATCTTATAGCTAAAGCTTGCTGTCTTAATGATCTAACCTCAACTGGAACTTGATACGTTGCACCACCAACACGGCGTGACTTAACTTCAAGCACAGGTTTGATGTTTTCGATAGCATCAATAAATACATCTATACCTTTTTGTTCTCCACCTTTGCTATCTATAAGATCAAGTGCTCCATACATTATCTTTGATGCGGTATTTTTTTTACCATCATACATAAGTGCGTTTATAAATTTAGTGACTACTTTGTTGCCATAAATTGCGTCTGGCATAACTTCCCTAACGGGCGCTCTTCTTCTTCTCATAATTTTCCTTCAAATTTTATAAATTTTACTCAAACTAAACTAAATCTACGAATTTAGTCTGTATAAGCTATTAGCCCTTAGGGCGTTTAGCACCGTATTTAGATCTTGAAACAGTTCTTTTAGCAACGCCTGCTGTATCAAG
>JAAYFN010000031.1 GCA_012728225.1 Campylobacter sp. | reverse complement strand
GAATAACAGCGTTTTTACTTCCAACTGCTTTAGTATACTATGGCAATCTAAGAGATACATTAGATATGTTTTTTATGAATTCAGATATTTTAGCACCAATTGCAGGACTTCCATTCTTTTATCTTTATAATGGTATAAAATTCACCTAAATTTAGGAGATATTCTCCATCTTTTTGCTCTTTAAATTTTGATAAGTTCAATTTTGTCCCAAGTAAAACATCTTCTTTTCTGCCATTGTAAAAGTTCTCTTTTATTTTAAGATAGTTAAGCGGATTTAAAGCTTTTTCTTCTTTGTATTTAAACTCGCCTTCACTAACCCTTTTGAGTGCACTTAGTGTTGCAGGTACTCCTAATTTTTGAGCAAAAAGATCAGTGTATGAGCGTATATATGCTCCTTCGCTTACACTTAGGCGAAGCGATAAAAACGGATGTGAATAGTTTAAAATTTCTGTTTTAAATACACTCATTTTACTTTTTTTAAGGCTAAATTCTATACCTTTTCTAGCTAGTTTGTAAGCACGTTCTCCATCTATTTTTTTAGCACTAAATTTAGGTGGTGTAAATTCAAGTTGACCTTTTAAACTATCAACTATCAACTCAATTGAACTAATGTGAAAAGGTAGTAAGTCTTTAACTTCGCTGATGTTTTCATTGTCACCACTTGGGCTATTTGCACCTATCCAAATGGTTGCTTCATAGATTTTTGGTTCTATTTTTAAGGATCTAAAAAATTTTGTATAACTTCCAAAGGCAACTACTAAACATCCGCTCGCAAATGGATCAAGTGTGCCTGAAAATCCAGCTTTTTTAATACCATACTTGCGTTTAAGATGAGAAAGAAAAAGATTTGATGATATTCCAGCGGGTTTGTTGGCTACAAAAAGTCTGTTTCTGTCCCCTTTCATTTAGATCACCTTTTCAACAAAGCTTGAGAGTATGTTTCTGTTAATCCCACCAAAATTTATAGATAAATTTGAATCATTTGTGAGTTTTTTAACGCTTATTATTCGCCCCATTCCAAAAAGTTTATGTTTTACGATATCGCCTTTTTTGAATTCAGTACTTTTTTCAAAAACAAGAGCACTCTCTATAAGTCCAGTTTCACTTAAAAAACGACTTTTTTCAAGGCGTTCGCGTCTACCTCTATAAAATCTAGAGCTTGCTCTGCTTAAAACAAGACTTTTTTTAGCTCTTGTTATAGCCACATAAGCAAGTCGTCGCTCCTCTTCTATATCTGTGTTGTCTCCTATGAGCGGGAAAAACCCCTCTTCTAGACCTATAACAAAAAGATGCTCAAACTCAAGTCCTTTACTTGCGTGAACACTCATGATAGATATCGCCTCATCTATTATGGCATCTTGGTCGCTTTGTAGACTTAGTTCATTTAAAAACTCTTCAAGATCAAAATTCGCATCTCTTATAATCTCATCTTTTAACATCGCTAAAAATTCATCTATGTTATAAACTCTATCATCACCATCAGGCATGCTTTTATAGTATGCTTTTAATCCGATATATTTTTCTAGCTCATCTATCATCTGACTTTGATCAGAAATTTGTGTTAAATAGTTTATACCTTTAACTAGTTCATTAATCTCTTTACTACTTTTTTTACTAACTTTTGATTCTTCTAAATTTTGGATAGTTTCAAAAATAGATATTTTTTGATCAAATGATATTTTCTCTATGTTTGCAAGCCCAATCTTGCCAAGTCCTCTTTTAGGTCGATTTATAATGCGTCGAAGAGAGAAGTCATCGTTTTGGTTGAGTATAAGACGGATATAAGCTATAGCATCTTTTATCTCAGCTCTTTCATAAAATTTAATCCCACCCACCATCTTATATGGTATCTTTGCTCTAGCAAGACCATCTTCAAGTGCGCGACTAAGAGCATTTACACGGTATAAGATAGCGATATCTTTCGGGCTTACTCCCAAACCAATAAGTTCTAAAATTCTCTTTGATATACGGTTAGCTTCAAAATTCTCATCATCACTTTCGCATAGTTCAACTTCATCACCACTATCTTTGGTGCTAATTAAGCGTTTACCAAGACGATTTGTGTTGCAGTCAATGAGATTATTTGCTGCGTTTAAGATGTTTGAAGTGGAGCGATAGTTGTTTTCTAATTTTATAATTTTAACATTTTCAAACTGATCTTTGAAATTTAGTATATTTTCTATCCTTGCACCACGCCAGCCATAAATACTTTGATCATCATCGCCAACAACGCATAAATTTGAGTGAGTTGAGCAGAGTTTTTTAAGTAATTTCATTTGAATATCGTTTGTATCTTGATACTCATCTACCATTATAAACTGATATCTTTGTGAAATTTCATTGCAAAGTTTGCTGTTTTGTTCCAAAATTTTATATGGTAAAACTAACAAATCATCAAAATCAACAAGGTTGTCACTTACCAACAAATCCTCATATCTCTTATAAATAAGGGCAACTTTCTCATAAAAACCAGGAGTAGAATTCTCCATCTCTGAGTTTATAATCTTAGAGTTATCTAGCGCATCTTGAACACTTACAAGGGAGTTTTTCATTTTTGAAATTTCATTTGCTAGTATACTTGCGCTTATATTGCTCTCAAAGCTTTTTAAAAGCTTTTTTTTATCATCAGTATCTATGATAAGAAAGTTGTTTTTTCGGCCAAGTTCGCCTATATAAAATTTAAGAAAAAGCAGTCCAAATTTATGAAATGTGCAAAGAAGCGGATTTGTGCTAAGATGTTTAGTGTCAAGTAAATTCAGTGCTCTATTTCGCATCTCATTTGCTGCTTTGTTTGTAAAGGTTAGAGTTAATGTTGAGCTTGGCGGTACACCGTTTCGTATCAAGTAAGCAAGCCGTGTTGTGATGGTTTTAGTTTTACCACTTCCAGCTCCAGCTAGGATAAGCATAGGCCCGTCAATATGTGTGGCAGCTACTCTTTGCTCTTTATTTAAGCCGTATAAAATATCTTCCATTTCTCTCTCTTATCTAAATTTAACTATACATTTTAGCAAAAATTTCTTATAATACAATTATAAGGTGTAAAGTAAAAAGTTTTTAAAGTTAGATTAAAAATAGAAGTATATAATTATCATATATTTTATAAAACAAGGATATATATGTTTTCTGATTTTAACATTATGAATACTTTTCTTACAGTTGTTAAGACTAGAAGTTTTTCTAAAACATCACAAGCGCTTAAAATTTCACAACCAGCTGTAACTCTTCAAATGAAAAAGCTTGAAGAAGTTGTTGGAGTTACACTTTTACTTCGCAAAAAAAATGGAATTTTACTCACAAAAGAGGGTGAAAAATTTAAAGAGTTGTGCGAAAGATTTGAAATACAGTTACAAATTTTTAATGAAGATATAGCAAATCTTCAAGAGTCTCGTTCTAGAGTGATTGTTGCTACAACGCCGATCTTACAAGAGAGTTTGCTTCCTATTATGTTAGATGACATAGCAGAAGCTTATCAAAAAGGCATTGATATAAGGGTTAAAGAGGAAAATCAACTGTCTAAATATGTTGAAGATGATAGATGTGATATAGCAATAGGTTATAAAAATATATTTAGTAAAAATGTAGTAAGTAAAGAGTATTTTTCATATAATTTTATCCTAGTTTCTAACAAAAAACCTACAAAAAGTATAAATTTAGAGGATCTGTATTCTCTTAAATTTATTAAAGATTGTTCAAAATCTTTTGAAAATAGTTTTGATGATACACCTATAAGATATTCGGATTTAAATGCTGTTTATATGGTAGATGGAACGATGGCTGTAAGCAGTGTTTTATACCATAGTGAAAATGAATATTATGCCTTTTTACCTGAATACTTAGTAAGAAAAAGCATAAATGAAGGTATAGTTTATAAGGTAGATATAAAGGGCGTAGAGCTAGTTAAAACTATCTATATAGCAAGTTCTAAAGAAAATGAAATTTTATTAGATAAATTACTCACCATCAAAAGATGAAAATATTTTTTTACTTTTTTCTCTTTTTTTATCTTCACTGCTGTAGATGCTTAAATTTATAAATATTGGTTTATCTTTTACTAGTATCTGCACGATACCGTCATATGGTATCGTTAAAGTTGAGGCGAAGTCATCTTCGCCAAAACCTGCTTCAAACTCAAGAGCTTTTTTAGTAGCCTTTGCGCTTTCTAGAGTATAGTTTGCCAATTCAAACATTATGACAGGTAGCTTTAAAAAGTTTTTTTGTATATCTTTTGGAAGTTCAGGTTTAAAGTGTATAGAGGATAAATTTACTACTATTTTAAACTCGGTATTACTTTGTAAAATAAACTCCACTATCTCTTTAGAATGTGACTTCATCATGTTTTTAAAGCTGTTGTCATTTATGATTTCATTAAACATCTTAACTCCTTATAAACTCATCAACAAGTTTTTTTATCTCATCTAGACCTATTTGCCAAAATTCCTTACTATCTATATCAAGATCAAATTTTTTAATCATTTCACGTGGAGACTTACTACCACCTAAACTTAAAAATTCAGTGTAAATTTGAACAAAATTTTCACATTTACCACTTTTATAAAGTCCAAAAAGTGCCAACACGAGAAGTTGCGCGTAAGAGTAAGCATAGCAGTAAAATGGTGTATGTATGAAGTGTGGTATATAGCTCCACCAAATTTTATAGTATTCATTTAGTTTTAAACTTTTACCAAACATTTTAACACTCTCATCATACCAAATTTCACTTATCTCTTGGCTACTTAGTTCACCGTCTATTGCATGAACTTTGCGTTCAAAAGTTGTGAAGTTGATCTGCCTAAAAAGTGTAGCAAAGATATCTTCTATCTTTGAGCCAAGGAGTGCTTGTTTCTCTTTTTTATCTGTTTTTTCTAAAACGTAACTAAAAACCAGCATTTCACAAAATACTGACGCTGTTTCAGCTGTGGTTAGTGGCGTGTCTGAGTTAAGATATCCAGCATCATAAGCAAGGTATTGATGTATAGCGTGACCTAATTCATGTGCAAGGGTAAAAAGATCTCTTCTTTTGTCTGTGAAATTTAGCAATACAAAAGGGTGTAAAGTACTAACTGCTGAGTGTGAAAAAGCTCCACTAGTTTTATTTTCATCTGGATAAACATCTATCCAGTCTTCATCAAAAGCTCTTTTTGCAAGCTTGCCAAATTCAGGACTAAATTTGTTAAATGCTTTTAAAACTATCTCTTTGCTATCATTAAAATTTATACTTAAATCTTTACCCATTGGTGCATATCTATCATAATCATAAAGTTCTTTAAAACCCAAAATTTCACGTTTTTTAGCATAATAATCATGCGACATGGTAAAATTTGCTTCAGTTGCTTCAATTAACGCATCAACACTTTTTTTATCGATTTGATTATCTAAATGCATATAGCTTTCTGGATATTCATACCCTCTAAGCAGTGTTTGGATGTTAAGATCAGATCTAACCATATTAAAAATATAAGTTAAAAGATGCATATTTTCCTCTAAAGTTTTGCTAAGGCTTAAGGCAGCTTCTTTTCTAACCTCGCGGTTACTATCACTTAATTTGCTTAAAATTTCCTCTTCTTTTAAACTTTTACCATTAAATTCAAAGCGTAAATTTGACATAGTCTCATCAAAAAGCCTAGAAAATGCACTAACTCCAACCGGACTAGTTTTAAGTAGAACTTCTTCTTGTGGAAGGCTAAGTTGGTGCTTTGCCTCTTTTTTAACTAAGCTTAGATAGTAGTTGTATTTACCACTATTTAAGATAAACTTATCTGAAATTTTAGTATCAAGTTCATTAAATTCGATATTGAAAAATAGTAAATTTTGAGTTATATCGTTACAAATTTGTTGAGACTTAGCTAAATTTGCCCCTTTGCTTGTATCTTTTGCAAAATTTAGATATGCGTAAGTGCCGATTTTAGCAGTATCTTCGCAAATATTTTCATACTCTTTGAGTGCTTGGTTGAAATTTTCTAAACTTAAAGAGCTTAAATTTTGAGAGTAGTTGGCTTTAAAATCTTGTGCATTTTGTTTGGTTTGGTTCGCAAAGCTATCAAATTCTTTATCATTTTTAAAAAATTCTTTTAAATTCCATTTCATTTTTTATCATCATTTTTTATCAAAGTATTTTAATCAAAATTTGTAAATTT
>JAAYFN010000005.1 GCA_012728225.1 Campylobacter sp. | reverse complement strand
CCAATATGCAACGTGTTTTAGATGATCTAAATATTACAAGAAATCGTATAGAAAATTTAGCAGGCATCGGAGGTAAAATTATCTCTGATCTTAAAGAAAATTTAGGTGATAAAGTTAGTGTTGATGAAAAATCAGGAGCACTTATATTATCATCATCGATCCTTTTTGACAAAGGCTCTTATGAGTTAAAAGAGGAAGTTAAGCTCAAATTAAAAGATACTTTGCAAAGTTATTTTAATGCTCTTCTTAACAGTGATGAGATACGCAAAAACCTAGATACTATCGTCATAGAAGGGCATACTGATAGTGACGGTGGGTATCTTTTTAATCTTGAACTTTCGCAAGATAGAGCTTTTGCAGTAATGGAATTTATCAACGAGTGGAACGAGGATGAGAGGCTTAGAGAGTATCTTATGGCTAGTGGTAGAAGCTTTACTATGCCAGTTATTGTTGATGGTAAAGAAGATAAAGATGCTAGTAGGCGTATTGAGATAAAATTTAGTTTATCAAATAGACAAACTATTGAAGAGATAGGAAAACTTCTTGACTATAACAAAACCGCGAATTGATAGTTTTAAGTTTAGAGAAATTAAATTTCATCTTTTAAGAGATGATCTTTTAGGTGAGTTTAATGGTAACAAAGCTAGGAAATTAGAGTATTTTTTTGATCTTGATTTAAGTGGGATTACTAATGTAGTATCATACGGTTCATCACAATCAAATGCTATGTATAGTTTGTCAGTTTTTGCTAAGCTTAAAGGATTAAAATTTAAATATGTTGTAAATCATCTAAACTCAAATTTAAAGGCTAATCCAGTTGGCAACCTTAAATTTGCTCTTGAAAATGGTATGGAGCTTTTTGAAAGTGGAAAAAGTGTAAGTAGAGAAGAGTTTGCGCTAAATTTATGTGATAAAAATTCACTTTTTATAAAAGAAGGCGTTGCGATGAAGGAGGCTGAGCAAGGTTTTAAAACTCAAGCCAGGCAGATAGAAAATTTGACTAATGGGCAAAAATTTGATATTTTTTTGCCAAGTGGAACGGGCGCTAGTGCAGGATATTTAGCAAAACACTTAAAATTTAAGGTTTTTTCATGTGCGTGTGTTGGAGATAGTAGTTATCTTAAAAAACAGTTAAAAGAGTTAGGTTTAGGTCAAAATTTAACTATCTTAAATCCACCTAAAAAATACCATTTTGGCGCTCTTAAAACTGAACTTTTTGAAATTTACAAAGAGCTTTTAGATGAAACTGGCATAGAGTTTGATCTCATTTATGATACAGTTGGATTTTTAACGCTTTTTGCAAATTTAAAAGAGTTCAAAAATGATATTTTATATATTCACCAAGGCGGAATTTTGGGAAATATCAGTCAACTTAAAAGATATAGATATAAAGGAATAGGATGAAAATTTTAATAAGTAGCGATTTAAATTTTAGAGCTGAATTTGATAAACTTGTTAACAGATCAAATTTAGATATGTCTAAAGTTGCACCTATAGTTGATGCAATCATAGCTGATGTAAAAAATAGAGGTGATGTAAGCTTAAAAGAGCAAAATCTTAAATTTGACAAGTGGCAAGGCGAACTTGCAATAACTCAAAGCGAGATGAAAAGTGCATATGATAATATAAGCAATGAGATGAGAGATGCTTTAAATTTAGCATATAGTCGTATCAAAACATATCACGAAAAACAGCTTGAAAAAAGTTGGATACATTTTGATGAATATGGTTCGATTTTAGGCCAAAAGATAACTCCTGTTGATAAAGCAGGGCTTTATATCCCAGGAGGAAAAGCAGCATATCCAAGCTCGCTTTTGATGAATGCAATCCCTGCTATCGTTGCAGGAGTCGAACAAATAGTTGTTTGTACGCCTGCGGTTGATGGTAAAGTAAATGAGCTTTTGCTTGCTGCACTTTTCCTTTTAGGGATCAAAAAAGCTTATAAAATAGGTGGAGCAGGTGCAATTGCAGCTATGGCGTATGGTACTGAAAGTATTGAAAAAGTTGATGTCATAACAGGACCTGGAAATATTTTTGTTGCAACTGCTAAAAAGCAAGTTTTTGGAGATGTAAATATCGATATGATAGCAGGACCAAGTGAGATAGGTGTTATAGCTGATGACTCAGCTAACCCTCATCATATCGCGATAGATCTACTTTCACAAGCCGAACACGACGAGCTTGCAAGTAGTTTTTTGGTTACACATAGTTTAAATTTTGCTAATAGTGTTAAGTGTGAAATAGAGCAAATTTTACCAACTCTAAAAAGAAGTGAAATCGCTATAAAAAGCATAGAAAATAAGGCAGCTATCATCATAAGTAAAGATATGGATGAGACAATAGCTTTAATGAACTCTCTTGCAGTTGAGCACTTAGAGATAGCTGTTGATAATGCATATGAGTATTTGCCACTTATAAAACATGCTGGAGCGATATTTTTAGGGCATTTAACACCTGAAGCGATAGGTGATTATTTAGCTGGACCAAATCATACACTTCCAACAGGTGGATCAGCTAGGTTTTTCTCGCCTTTAGGAGTTGAAAATTTCATGAAAAAAAGTTCTATCATATCGATGAATCAAAAAGGCTTTTGTGCACTTTCAAGGGCGTGTATGGATTTGGCAAAGGTTGAAGGGCTTGAGGCACATGAACTTTCAGTAAAAGTAAGAACAAAATTTAATGAAAAAGGATGAAAAATGAGTATAGTTGAAGAGTATTATGATGAAATTCCTTATACTTCAAATGTTTTTAAGGAAAGTTTACCTGAAAATAGCTATATAGCAGGACTTATGCATGGCATCAATGTTACCCTTCCTGAAAAAGCTAGAGTTTTAGAGATAGGTTGTGCTGTGGGTGGAAATATCATACCATTTGCGCTCAATCACCCAAAAGCTAAAGTTGTAGCCATAGATATCTCATCTTCACACATAAAAAAGGCAGATGAACTAAAAACTGCTTTGGGACTAAAAAACATAAAATTTATCAAAAAAGATATTTTGGAAATAGATAAAAGTTTTGGTGAGTTTGACTATATCATTGCACATGGAATTTATAGTTGGGTATCAGAAGAGATCAAAGATGGCATACTTAAGATTTTTGAAGAGTGCTTAAGTAAAAATGGTATAGCTTATCTTAGCTATAACACTTATCCAGGTTGGAAAGGTAAAGAAATTTTAAGAGATATCATGCTTTTTAGAGTAGGTGATGACAAAAAAGCAACCCAGGAGAGGTTAAATTTAGGATTTGATACTTTAAGTTATCTTAAAAACAATGCTAAAGACAATATAGTTAGAAAAGTGATAGATGAGCATTATAATATTATCGTAAATAGCTCTCCAAGCTATATCTTGCATGAGTATTTTGAGCCTTTTAACAAGCCAAACTATCTCTATGAAGTCGCAGGAGACGCAGCTAAAAAGGGGTTAAATTTCATTTGTGAGGCAAGTTGGAGCAGTTCGCTTTTCCCACCAGTTGGTAAAAAATTAAGAGAAGCTTTAAAAGCAGAGTGCAAGGGTGATAGGGTTAGATTTGAACAGTTTATTGACTTTATAACAAATAAAACATTTAGACAAACTTTGTTTACTAAGGCTGAAGTAAAAGATGAAGCAGAGCTTAAAATTGATATGCTTGATACTTTTTTTATAAGTGGAAAATTTAGTTATGATGGTGTAAAAAAGCATTATAAAAATACTTTAAAAAGTGTATTTATGCCACGCGAAATGGGTGAATTATGGGATAAGTTAAACGAAATTTATCCTTCAAGTTTAAATGTTGGTGAGTTTATGAAAAAGTATAAAACAACTCATAGTGAGGAAGAAGTGCAGAAATTTTATGCAAATTTAGCTTATGTTTTATATGCACAGATGGCTAGCTTTAGTCTATATAAAAGTAAATCTTTAAAAGATAAACCTGAAAAACCAAAATTATCAAAAGTAAGTCAAAATCTTTTAGAATTTATCAAGGCTAATCCTAATTTGGTATCATTTTTTAATAGTAATTATGACTTTATATATTTAAATCCTGATGTTGATTTTGAACTTTTTGCTATGTTTGATGGATCAAAGGATATATCAAGCTTAGAAAAAGAGCTTGTTAAAATACAAGAAAGTGGCAAATTTAACTTTATTTTAGAAGATAAAGTTGTAATAAACAAATATAAGATTAAAAAAATGGCAAAAACATACATAGATGAGAAGGTAAGTTTGCTTTTTGATTTAGGGTATTTAGTTTAAAAGGTTAGAGTAAAACTATTTTTTGGGGTTAAATCCAATTATCTGATTATATAAACAGTTGAATTTTGACCCTTTTTCTTTTAAATTTATATCTTTATGAAAATGCCCAAAGAACCACTCTTTGGGTTTTGCTATATCAAATATCTTATTTAAAAAAAATGGAACAGGATCTAATTCATCATTAAAACCAAGCATTTTAACTATAAATTTTGGAGCTGTATGGGTTAAAACTATATCAATTTCAGCACCTTTATCTAGAAAATTTTCTAAATTTCTTAAGCAGTATTGCATCTCTTTGTCACTTGGAATTTCAGCTTCCCACCAGCTTACGTTTAGTTCTCTATCTTCTTTATCCATACTCATCGCACCACCAAAAGTTAAGATATTGTAGCCATCTATACTATAAATTTCTCCACGTCTTAACCAAAAGCAGTTATTTGAACATTTAGAAACTTTACCACCAAATTTTTCTTTTATAGGAAATTTATATAAGCGGTTGAAATTTTCATGATTGCCATCTATAAAAAGTAGAGTAAAAGGGAGAGAGTCAATAATTTTTAAAAGCTCAAATTCACTATCATTTGGCTCATCACTCTCAAAAATGCCAAAATCACCAAGAACAATAAGTTTATCATCTCTGCTAAAAGGATAAGAATTTAAAAACTCATCATTGCAAATTTTATCTATCTCATAAGCTCCATGTGTATCGCCAGCTAAAATTATCATTTTATACCTTTAATTTTTTGAAAGAGCAGGCGAATTTACTCCTAAATTTAGAGTAAATTCGCTAAGTTTTGCTAATCTTCAATGTAGTTTTTAAGTTTACGTCCAACTTTAGGGTGTTTTAGTTTTTTGATAGCTGAACTTTCTATCTGTCTAACTCTCTCTCTAGTTACATTTAGCTCTTTTCCTATCTCTTCAAGCGTTCTATCACTCTCATCATCTAAAAGACCAAAACGCATTCTTATGATAGCTTTTTCACGGTCATTTAGTTGCTCTAAAACTTCATCTATCTGCTCTTTTAAGTCATCTTTTAGAACACTTTCCATAGGAGAAACAGTTGATTTATCCTCAACAAAATCACCAAATTTACCATCATCTTCATTGCCGATTGGTGCTTCTAGGCTAACAGGCTCTTTTGTTATCTTGATAACTTGCTTAACTTTATCAACACTAAGTCCTATCTCGTCAGCTATGGTTTGAATATCAGGCTCTTTACCACTTTCTTGGATGTATTTTCTAGTTATTTTATTTATACGGTTTATAGTTTCTATCATATGGATAGGGATTCTTATAGTTCTAGCTTGATCTGCGATAGCTCTTGATATCGCTTGTCTTATCCACCAAGTTGCATATGTTGAAAATTTATAACCCTTTTTATATTCAAATTTATCCACAGCTTTCATAAGTCCAATATTGCCTTCTTGGATAAGATCTAAAAAAGGTAGACCGCGGTTTGTATAGCGTTTAGCAATGCTTACTACAAGGCGTAAATTTGACTTAGCCATTAGTCCTTTTGCATTATCAGAGATATTTTTACCACGTTTTATTTGTTCAAGTATGACCTTTAAACGCTCAGGAT
>JAAYFN010000030.1 GCA_012728225.1 Campylobacter sp. | reverse complement strand
GACCTGCACTGTCATATCCTCTATATTCTAACTCTTTTAATCCATTAAGTACTACAGATTTTTTCTCTTTATTACCGATGTATCCGACTATTCCGCACATAAACTTATCCTTATTGTGATGATAAAAGCACTAAGTTTAACATATCGTAGTAAACAATAAAAATTTAATACTCAAAACCTTTTCTTAAGCCAAAAAGTTATATAATACAAAATTTAAGTGACTATAAGGGAAGTAGATGGAAATTTTAGATAAGTTAGAGAGTGCGGAGAGGTTAAGCTATGAAGATGGCGTTAAATTGTATGCTCTTGATCTTTTTACACTTGGAAAATTTGCAAACAAAAAAAGGCGTGAATTAAACGGCGATAAAGTTTATTTTAATTTAAACAGGCATATAAATCCAACAAATTTATGCAAAGATGTCTGTCTTTTTTGTGCTTTTTCAGCCCACCGTAAAAACGAATACGCATACACAATGACATATGATGAGATGATGGATATAGTAGATCAAACGGCTAAAAGAGGTGCAAAAGAGATACATATCGTCTCTGCTCATAATCCAAATGTTACGCTTGAGTGGTATTTGGGAATTTTTAAAATGATAAAACAGAGATATCCACAACTTCACATTAAAGCTATGACTGCAGCTGAGGTTAATTTTTTAGCTAAGTCAAATTCGCTTTCATACAAGCAGATGCTAGAAAAGATGATAGATTATGGTGTTGATTCTATGCCTGGGGGTGGAGCTGAAATTTTTGATGAAGAGGTGCGAAAAGAGATTTGCAATGGCAAAGTAAAAAGTGATGAGTGGCTAGAAATTCATCGTCTTTGGCATGAATTAGGGCGTGAAAGTAATGCTACTATGCTCTTTGGACATGTTGAAAAAAGAGAACATAGAATCGATCATATGCTTCGTTTAAGAGGTATCCAAGATCTCGCACTTAAGGGTGGAAAAAAGGGATTTAATGCTTTTATTCCGCTTGTATATCAACGTTCAAATAACTACTTAAAAGTTGATAAATTTTTAGGTTCTGTTGAAATTCTTAAAACATTTGCCATATCAAGACTTATGCTTGATAACATCACTCATATTAAGTCGTACTGGGCGACTTCAACTATAAATTTAGCTATGGTAGCCCAAGAGTTTGGATGCGATGATCTAGATGGCACCATAGAACATGAAACTATTCAAAGCAGTGCAGGTGCTGCAAGTAAAGATGGTCTTAGCATGAGTGATTTTATCAGCTTAATAAAAACTTCAGGGTTAACTCCGGTTCAAAGAGATAGCTTATACAATGAATTAAAGGTTTACTAAATGAGAATTGTAGAAAAGTATTTTAAACTTACCCAAAACAACACGACATTAAAGATAGAATTTAATGCAGGATTAACGACTTTTTTAACCATGATCTATATCATTCCAGTTAATGCTATCATTATGAGTAATGCTGGAATGCCCATAGAGGCGCTACTTACAGCAACTGCACTTATAACCATACTCGCAACAGGATTAAATGGTTTTATCTCCAACACGCCTATTGCTATGAGTGTTGGTATGGGATTAAACGCTTACTTTACCTTTGGGCTTGTCGGTGCAATGGGAATTGCATGGGAGACGGCTTTAGGAGTTGTGTTTTTAAGCGGTGCGATATTTTTGATTTTGTCATTAACTAGCTTTAGAATTTGGATACTTAAGAGTATTCCACTTGATTTAAGACGCGCTATAAGTGCTGGTATAGGAACTTTTATAAGCTTTGTAGGGCTTAAAGAGATGGGCCTTATAGTTTATAGTGAAGCAACTCTTGTAAGTTTAGGGGATTTTAGTGATATAAATACTCTTCTTGGTGTTTTTGGTTTATGTATGGTCTTGCTTTTTTGGGCACTTAAGATAAAAGGATCGTTTATCATAGCAGTTTTAGTTACATCCATAGTAGCTTGGATCTTTAAAATTTCACCAATGCCTGAAGAGATCTTTTCGCTTCCTGCATCTATCGAACCGATATTTATGAAGTTAGATATAAAAGGAGCTTTTAGTCTTGCACTTCTTCCTGCTATCGTGACATTTTTTATAACTCAGCTTTTTGATTCACTTGGAACACTTTCGGGAGTTGGAAATCGTGCTAAGCTTTTTGATGATAAAGATGGTATGAATAAATTTGAAAAAGCACTTTGCGTCTATGCTTTTGCTTCTACTTCAGGCTCTTTACTTGGAGTTTCAACAACAACGGCTTTTGCAGAGAGTGCAAGTGGAGTTGAAGAGGGCGGTAGGACAGGGCTTACAGTGGTATTTACTGCGCTGTTTTTTGGTTTAACTCTTTTTATGTTGCCACTTTTTAAGGCGATACCAGGAAATGCGATATATCCAGTTCTTGTGATGGTTGGGGTGATGATGTTTAGTGAGCTAGCAAAGATAGATTTTAAAGATCCTGCCATATCAGTTGCAGCATTTTTTAT
>JAAYFN010000029.1 GCA_012728225.1 Campylobacter sp. | reverse complement strand
GATATATACTATGGTATACAGACTTACAGAGCTATAGATAATTTCAAAATGACAGGAAGAAGAATTCAAGATTATCCTTTCTTTGTAAAAGCTTTTGCTCAAATTAAAAAAGCTGCTGCTCTTGCAAACAAAGAAGTTGGTGTACTTGAAGCTAACAAAGCTGATGCTATCGCTAAAGCTTGTGACAAAATCACAACAGGTGAGTATCTTGATCAGTTTGTAGTTGATATGGTTCAAGGTGGAGCTGGTACTTCAACCAATATGAACGCAAACGAAGTTATCACAAACGTTGCTTTAGAACTTATGGGGCATAAGAAAGGCGAATACCAATACCTTCACGCAAACGACCATACGAACTTAGGTCAAAGTACAAACGATGCTTATCCAAGTTCAATAAAAGTAGCCACTTACGCTAAACTAACAGATCTACTTGAGACAATGGAGAAATTTAGAGCTGATCTTCTTAAAAAAGGTGAAGAGTTTAAAGATGTTATTAAAATGGGTAGAACTGAACTTGAAGATGCTGTTCCTACTACTCTTGGTAACACATTTAATGCTTTTGCTAGTTATGTAGAAAGTGATATCGAAAAAATAAAAGTTGCAAGAGAGACTATGACTTATCTAAACATGGGAGCAACTGCTATCGGAACTGGTATCAACTGTCACCCTAAATACAAAGAAGCAGTTCATAGAAAACTTAGCGAAATAACAGGAGCAAATTTCAAACCTGCTAAAGATTTCATTCAAGCTACTCAAGATACAGGCGACTTTGTATATGTAAGCGGTACACTTAAAACTGCTGCAGTTAGACTTGCTAAGATAGCAAATGATTTAAGGCTTATGAACTCAGGACCAAGATGTGGTTTAGGAGAGATAGATCTTCCTAAAATGCAACCAGGTAGCTCAATAATGCCAGGTAAAGTTAACCCTGTTATCGCTGAAGTTACAGGTATAGCTTGTTTTGAAGTTATAGGAAATGATGTTACTATCACACTTTGTTCAGAAAATGGAGAATTTGAACTAAATGCATTTGAACCAGGCATTGCTTATGCGCTATTTAACTCTATTTTAATACTAGAAAATGCTTATAAAACTCTTGGAGAAAAAGCTGTCAAAAAAACAGCAGCAAGACCTGAAGCATGCTTAAAATCAGTTCTTAACTCAGTAGGTATAGTTACAGCATTTAACCCTTATATTGGCTATGAAAAATCATCACAAGTAGCTAAAGAAGCTCTAAATACTGGAAAATCAGTTGGTGATGTAGCAATAGAAAAAGGTTTTTTAACAAAAGAAGAGGTTAATAAATATCTTGACCCTAAAAAGATGCTAAATCCACATATGGGTGAGTAAATTTGATAAATGACTTTATAGTTAACTATAAAGTCATTTAGTTGCGTAGTTACGCTAAATTTAATGTAGGATAAACTCCTATGTTATTAACTCTAAACGCTATTTTGCGTATTTAAAGGACATTAAAATGGACATAATGCTTATTTTAGAGATTATAGTCTTACTTGGAGCAATATTTTTAGGCGTTAGGCTTGGTGGTATGGCTATTGGTTATGCAGGCGGGTTGGGTGTTGTCATCCTAACCTTAGGACTTGGTTTAAAAGCTGGAAACATTCCATGGGATGTTATTCTTATCATTATGTCAGTTATCTCAGCAATTGCTGCTATGCAAGTTGCTGGAGGACTTGATTATCTAGTTCAAATAGCTGAAAAAATTCTTCGTAAAAATCCAAAACATATAAATTTCCTAGCCCCAACGGTAACTTATTTACTTACAATTTTTGCAGGAACCGGACATACTGCTTTTTCTATGATACCAGTTATAGCTGAAGTAGCAAAAGGTCAAAATATTAAACCTAGCGTTCCATTAAGTATATCAGTTGTAGCTTCTCAGATAGCTATCACTGCAAGCCCTGTATCAGCAGCTGTTATATTTATGGCAGGCGATATGGCTCTTGGTGGACTTGGCATAAGCTACCCTGTACTTCTTGCTATTTGGCTACCTACAACTTTTGCTGGGTGTATGATTACAGCATTTATTATGAACCTTTTTTGGAAACAAGATCTTAGTCAAGACCCTGTTTATCAAGATAGACTAGCAAAAGGCTTAGTTGCTAAACCTAAAAATGAGGGTGAATATAAAGAGCTACCAAAAAGTTCTAAAATTTCAGTTTTAATATTTTTATTAGGAGTTGTTGCAGTTGTAACATATGCATCACTTATCAGCCCACAACTTGGAATTTTTACTTCTGATGAGATTAAATTACCAAGAGATGGTGCTATTATGAGTATTATGCTTATAATAGGAGCTTTGATAGTTATACTTTGTAAGATAGATGTAGATAAGATAGCTTTACAAAGCACATTTAGAAGTGGTATGACAGCTTGTGTTTGTGTTTTAGGTGTGGCATGGTTAGGAGATACTTTTGTTTCAAATCACACAGAAGAGATTAAAAACTTAGCAGGAAATTTAGTTAAAGACTTTCCTGTATTGTTATCAGTTGCTCTTTTTCTTGCTAGTATGCTTCTTTACTCTCAAGCAGCCACTGCAAAAGCACTCATACCTACTGTTATAGCAGCGCTTGGACTAACTGCTGCAAATAACGGCGATGCTTACATTATCGTAGCTTCATTTGCTGCAGTATCAGCTCTTTTTGTTCTACCAACCTATCCTACTTTATTAGGTGCGGTTCAAATGGACGATACAGGCACTACAAGGATTGGAAAATTTATTTTTAACCATCCATTTTTCTTGCCAGGTGTTTTAGCTATATCATTTTCTGTAATGTTTGGCTTTATTTTAGCGCCTATCATGTTATGATTTAAGAGAGCTTTTGCTCTCTTAAATTTAAAATTACAATTAAAAGTATTATATAATAAACTAGCTTCTAGATTTTAAGCCAAACTTAACTTTTCCAAAAACATATCCCACTATAAAACCAAGTATATGTGCATACCAGCCAACATTTACACCAAGAAACATAGGAATAAAACTGATAAGAAATATAGCTAAAACAAGCCCTTTTCTTATACGCTTATCAAGAAAAGCTAAAAGCCCTAAAAGCACTGATATAGCTCCACTTGCTCCTACTAAATTTACAACAGTTCCATTATGCATAAGCATAAAATAAGTATAAGCCAAACTCAAAACAGAGGTTAAAATTCCCCCTAAAAGATAGATAAATGCAAAACGAAGCGATCCAAGGAAACGCTCTAAAACTGAGCCAAATTGATATAAAACAGCCATATTCATAGCAATATGCCAAAAATTTGCGTGCAAAAACATCGTAGTAAACACCTGCCACCAAGCTCCACTAAATGATAGATAATTAAGCCCAAAATAGGCAAAAAGGATGTTTCTATCAAAAATAAACTCACCAAGCAGATAAACTATACAGTTTATGACTATAAGTACTATCGTAGCTCTCATGATCTACACTCTTTTTTATAACTATAAATTTTCAAATTATTCCTACCTTGCAACCATGCCAAAACCAGCAAAGCGATTTGATGCAAGACAGCTTGTATCACCACCTCTACATCTTACAAGATAGCTATTTTCAACTACACCATCTTTACTTTGAAAAGTATTTTTCTTTAAAGTGTTCATATATGAAACTATGTTTTTACCACTACTATGGTGCACAAAACTAATTCTGCCATTAGCATAAACATCTTTTATCACGCCAAGATGTGTTATATGCTTTTTACTACTATTTTTGGTATTACTTGTAGTATTATAGAAAAAAATAAGATCTCCAGGACGTGGATCTTTATAACTTATATCGCCATTAGCGCTGTAAAGATTATATATACCTTCGCTCTTTCTAGAACTAGTCATATGAGCGTCCACATCAGAAGGACTAAAGAAAATTCCACCATTTTTTTCATTTAAAAGGCTAACAAAACCAGAGCAATCCCCTCCAGCACGACTTCCTTCATATCCATTAACGCTACTTAAAAGGCTTTTAATATTGTTATTATAGTCAAATTCCATTATCTCAGACATATAATTATCATCAAACATATATCCAGGAACTCTAGCAGTTTTACTTCCTGTAGTACTACATCCAACCATAAAAACCGCAATTGTAGAAAACAAAAAGTTTAAAATAATATTTCGAATCATTACCTATCCTAACTCTAATATAATAACCAAAATCCAAATTCTACTAAATTTTAGTAAATACTAGGATTATTGCATTTTTATAAACAAAATTCTAGTATAATCACAACTAAATAGCTAAATTTAGAAAGGCTGATCATGCAACACTTAAAGATAGAAGGCGGACATAAACTAAGCGGATCAGTTGAAATTTCAGGTGCAAAAAATGCAGCACTACCACTTATAGCACTAAGTATATTAGCAAAAGATAGTGTTGAAATTTCAAATTTACCAGACGTGGTTGATATAAAAACTCTTATTAAACTTATAGAAAATTTAGGTGGAAAAACTGAGTTTTTTGACCCACACACTGCAACTATAAATACATCTAACTTAAATTCAACAAAAGCAGTTTATGATATAGTTCGTAAAATGCGTGCAAGTATCCTGGTACTTGGTCCACTACTTGCAAGATTTGGAAGGTGTGAAGTTTCACTTCCAGGCGGATGCGCAATAGGAGCAAGACCGATAGATTTACACCTTAAAGCTTTAACAAAAATGGGTGCTGAGATAGAAATAAAAGATGGCTATATAGTTGCAACTGCACCAAAAGATGGGCTTAAAGGGGCAAACATTATATTTGATAAAGTTACTGTAACAGGAACTGAAAATTTAATTATGGCAGCAGCTCTAGCAAATGGCACAACTCGCCTTATAAATGTAGCAAAAGAGCCTGAAGTTGTAAATTTATGCGAAGTTTTATATCAAAGTGGAGTTAAAATTCAAGGTATAGGAGATGATGAGATTATCATAGAAGGAACTAGAGGCAAACTACTTGACATCAAAAACATTCAAGTTATACCTGACCGCATAGAAGCAGGAACCTATCTATGCGCAGGAGCTATCACAAACTCTAAAATCACCATAAAAAACTCAGAACCAAAACACCTTGGAGCAGTTCTTGCTAAGCTTGAAGAGATGGGATTTAGTTTTGATATCATTGACGATATGATAACTTTAAATCCAGCTGATGAGATACTCCCAGCCAAGATAACCACAAGCGAATATCCCGGCTTTCCAACTGATATGCAAGCTCAATTTATGGCAATTTGTGCAGTAGCAAATGGCACCAGTATTATAGATGAGAGGCTTTTTGAAAACCGCTTTATGCATGTAAGTGAACTCAGCAGAATGGGAGCTAAAATCAAACTAAATGGTAATGTTGCAACCATTAGTGGTGTAGATAATTTAAATGGTGCCGATGTGATGGCAACTGATTTAAGAGCAAGCTCAGCACTTGTTTTAGCCGCTCTTGTAGCAAATGGAACTACAAAAGTACATAGAATTTACCACCTAGATCGTGGTTATGAAAAACTAGAAGAAAAACTTAAAAATTTATGTGCCGTGATAGAAAGAGGTCAAGATTGAGATATATGGATATTGTCGGGCTTGATAAAATTTTTAATGCAATTGAGTTACTTAATGAAGTTAAGACATCTAACATAAATAGCTGTTTAGGAGAAATTTTAAGCTCAGACATAGTAGCCACTAAAAACTTACCTTGCTTTGATAATGCAGCACTTGATGGATATGCTTTTAATTATAATGATGTGGATAAAAAACTTATCGTAAAAGGAACTATTTTTGCAGGTGATAAAAACTCATATGAGATAAAAAACGGTGAGTGTTATAAGATAATGACAGGTGCAAAAATACCCAAAAACGCCGATACTATCCTCATGTTAGAAAATGCTAAATTTGAGGAAGATCTATTAATTATAGACAAAAAAACAACAGCTAAAAACAGTGCTTATCGCTACATAGGCGAAGAGATAAAAAAAGGTGAAATTTTACTTAAAAAAGGCACTCTTATAACGCCATCAACAGTTATGTATCTAGCTAGTCAAGGTATCACAGAAGTACTTGTAAATACTAAACCAAAAATAGCGATATTTTCTACTGGAAATGAGATAAAGGAGCCTTGGGAAAATGCTGATGAAAATGAAATTTATAACTCAAACGCAAGCGGTATAGGGGCACTACTTAACAAATACAGCTTTGAAAGTGAGTATTTAGGCATCATAAAAGACTCTAAAGATGAAACTTTTGCAAAACTAAATCAAGCTAGTCAAACCTATGATGTTATCATCACAAGTGGTGGAGCAAGCAAAGGCGAAGCTGATTTTATGCATGAAATCCTATCTTTACTTAAATTTGAGCAAATCTTAGATGGTATACTTTTAAAACCTGCAGGTAAGCCAACAAAGTGTTATAAAAAAGGCAAAAAGCTTGTGTTTGTCTTGCCAGGTAACCCAATGGGAGCCTTTTTGATAACTTTTTTAATACTTATACCAACTTTAAAAAAATTAATCGGTTCTAATTTAGTTTATCATAAAAAGATTAAAACGACTATGAAAGGCAAACTAAAACTAAAGGCAAACCGTTCAAATGTCGTTTATGGCATATATGAAAATGGTCTATTTAAGGTCCTTAAAGACAATAAATATGGCTCAGGAATGATTCGTCCTTTGGTCGAGTCAAACGCGATATATATATCAAAATTTAGCGAAAGCTTGCTTCAAGATGGGCAAATCTTAGAAATTTTATTGACAAAAGTGTAGTTTTATGGCAAACTTAAATTTTTATTATATAAATTGCGGGAATAGCTCAGGGGTAGAGCACAACCTTGCCAAGGTTGGGGTCGCGAGTTCGAATCTCGTTTCCCGCTCCATTTCATCTCAAATTTTTAAAAAGACAGCTATATGAAAATTTTACTCTGCGTAACTGGTGCAAGCTTAGCTGAAATTTCTCTTAAACTTATAGATGAATTAAAGGATAGATGTGAACTTCACGTAGTTTTTAGCAAAAATTCATTTATGGTTTTATCGGCTGAAAACAACACTATTTTTGATAAAAATGCTTATGAAAATGTAGTGTTTTATAACGATGAAGATATAGCCTCAGCGCCTGCATCGGGCTCATTTAGGATAGATAAAACCTTGGTTGCGCCCTGCTCTGTTAATACTTTAGCTAAAATTTCATGCGGTATAGCTGATACACTTATTACTAGGTCATGTGCGGTCGCACTTAAAGAGCATAAGCCCTTAATCCTTGGAGTTCGCGAAATGCCTTTTTCTGCTATATCGCTTGAACAAATGAGCAAGCTAGCAAATTTAGGAGTCATCATAGCACCGCCAATTCTTGGTAGTTATGCAGGTAAAAAAAGTGATGAAATTTTAAATTTTATAGTTGGTAAATGGCTTGATTTGCTAGAGATTAAACACGAAATTTACAAAAGGTGGAGCTAATGAGAAAAGCTTGTATATATCCAGGAACTTTCGATCCTATAACAAATGGTCATGTTGACGTTGTAAAACGAGCACTTAGATTTTTTGATAAAGTTATTATCGGTGTAGCTATAAATGAGAGTAAAAAACCATACTTTAGCATAGATGAGCGCGTTGATATGGCTAAACTTGCGACATGCGAGCTTAAAAATGTTGAAGTTATAGAGTTTTCAAACCTCCTTGTTGACTTTGCAAAAGAGCAAGGAATTTCTACTGTTATTCGTGGTTTAAGGGCGGTAAGTGACTTTGAATATGAGCTTCAAATAGGCTATGCAAATGCCTCTTTATGGGATGAATTTGAAACTGTTTATCTCATGCCTACACTTAAAAACTCATTTATTTCAAGCTCTATTATACGCTCAATCTATCATCACAATGGTGAAATTTCACACCTTGTTCCGCCTGAAATTTTAAAATACTTAGAGGAGAAAAGATGCTAGTAACTTTTGAAGGTATTGATGGCTCAGGAAAAAGCACCCAGATAAATTTACTAAATGAAATTTACAAAGATATAGTAGTTACAAAAGAGCCTGGCGGAACGAAATTTGGTCAAATTTTAAGAGAAATTTTACTTAACGGTAAAGAGATATCATTTAAAACTGAAATTTTACTATTTTTAGCTGATAGAGCTGAACATTATGATAAAATCATCTTACCAAATAAAGAGCGTCTAGTATTAAGTGACCGTGGGTTTATCTCAGGGATAGCCTATGCGATGGCAAACGATACAACACTTGATATAGAAAAACTTCTAGACCTTAATAATTTTGCCTTAAATGGTGATTTTGGAGATAAATTTATCTTTTTTGAAATAGATGAAAAAACTATTGTTTCGCGTTTTAAAGAGCGAAATCTTGATAAAATAGAGTCTCGCGGTATAGAATACCTACTTAGAGTTCAAGACTATATGAAAATGATCTTCAAAAACTCTAAATTTAATGTTTTAAAGGTAGACGCAGGAGCCCAAATTTTAGAAATTCATGAGCAAATTAAGGAGTTTATCAAATGATACAAGCATTAAGAGGAATGAAAGATATCATTGATGATGGCAATCTATATAAACATATCATTAAAACTTGTGAGGAAGTAGCATCAAATTTCGGATATAACTACATAGAGATACCAAAGCTTGAAGAAACATCGCTTTTTAGAAGAAGTGTTGGCGAAAGTAGTGATATAGTTGGCAAAGAGATGTATGAGTTTTTAGATAAAAGTGGCACAAGTGTATGTTTAAGACCTGAGGGAACTGCTGGTGTTGTAAGAGCATTTATAGAGCATAAATTTGACCGTATAGGAGGAGTAAAACGCTACTTTTACCATGGATCAATGTTTAGGTATGAAAGACCACAAAAAGGAAGACTTAGAGAATTTCATCAGTTTGGCATAGAGTGTTTTGGTGAGCCAAGTGTATATGAAGATGCAAGTGTTATCTTAATAGGTGCTGAAATCTTAAATCGTCTTGGGATAAAAACAACTCTTAAACTAAACTCTTTGGGTGATAACCAATGTATGCCAAAATACCGCGAAAAGTTAATCAAATTCCTTCAAAATACTGATGGTTTTTGTCAAGACTGTATAAGACGTATCGACACAAACCCTATCAGAGTGCTTGATTGTAAACAAGAACATTGTCAAACCTTGCTTAAAAACGCGCCTCTTATAACTGAAAATTTAAACCAAGAGTGCGAAAAAGATTTTCAAAATTTACAACAAATTTTAACTGCAAATGGTGTTAAATTTGAGATAGATCCTAGACTTGTTAGAGGGCTTGACTACTACTCAAAGACAGCTTTTGAGTTCGTAAGTGATGAGATAGGCTCGCAAAGTGCTGTTTTAGGTGGTGGACGATATGATAGTTTGGTTGAGTATTTAGGAGGGAGAGAAACTCCAGGAGTTGGCTTTGCACTAGGCATAGAACGACTTATGGAAGTTATCAAAACAAAGAATTTTGCCTCTAAACGCAACTTAATATATTTATGTACTTTAGATAAAAAATATATTGATGAAATTTATAACCTTGCTATAAAATTAAGAAAAAAATACAAACTAACACTTAGCTATCAAGCCAAAAACCCTACCAAACACCTAAAAACAGCTGATAGTTTAAGTGCTAAAATATTTCTTTGCTTGGGTGAAGAAGAGTATAAAAATAATGAAATTTGGTATAAAAATTTAATAACAGGCGAAGATAAAATGGTAAAATTTGAAAATTTAGAAGAGGTATTAGATGATTAACAACAACTACGGTTTAAACATTTGGGGAAACTCAAATTTCATCATCGAAGATGGCAGGATCTGCTTAAATAGTGACTTTAAACCAGCTATAATTGATATCGTAAAAGATATTCGTAAAGATGGCTATATGGGACCTTTGTTACTTCGTTTCCCGCATCTTATCAAAAAGCAAATTGTTGATGTTTATACGAATTTTGATCGTGCTAAAAAGGAATTTAATTATAGTGGAAATTTTCAAGCTGTTTTTCCACTTAAAGTCAACCAATACCCAGGTTTTGTTAAAAACTTAGTTGAGCTTGGCAAACCCTTTAATTACGGACTTGAAGCAGGTTCAAAAGCCGA
The DNA here is from genome assembly GCA_012728225.1 of Campylobacter sp. GTDB lineage: Bacteria > Campylobacterota > Campylobacteria > Campylobacterales > Campylobacteraceae > Campylobacter_B. The sequence continues at coordinate 1,785 of JAAYFN010000029.1, read as the reverse complement.
ACTTTTGCTTGCTATGGCTTATAACAACTTAGGAGCTCCTATCACAGTAAATGGTTTTAAAGATACAGAGCTTATAAATATCGGCTTTATTGCCGCTGAAATGGGTCATGATGTAACGCTAACTATCGAGGGCTTAAGCGAACTTGAAGCTATCATAGAAACAGCCGGTAAACGATTTAGCCCTAAACCAAATATCGGTCTTCGCATAAGACTTCATAGTTCAGGAAGTGGCGTTTGGCAAAAAAGTGGTGGCATGAACTCAAAATTTGGACTGACTTCAACTGAGCTAATTGAGGCTATGAATTTATTAAAAGAGACAAATTTGCTAGACAAATTTACAATGATCCATTTTCACATAGGTTCACAAATCAACGAAATTCACCCACTTAAAAAAGCTCTTACTGAGGCAGGAAATATCTATGCTGAACTTGTCAAGATGGGAGCTACAAATTTAAAAGCAATAAATTTAGGTGGCGGGCTAGCAGTTGAATACTCACAAATAAAAGAGAACTCAGAACGAAACTATACTCTTAGAGAGTATGCAAATGATGTAACTTTTCTACTTAAAACTATCGCAAACCAAAAAAATGTTAGCGAGCCTGATATATTTATCGAATCAGGTAGATATATCGCAGCAAGCCATGCTGTTCTTGTTGCTCATGTTTTAGAGCTTTTTTCACAAGAGTATATTGAAGAAAAAATGATAATAAAAGATAAAAATCCTCATCTTATAGATGAGCTTTTCGATCTTTATAAAAGTCTAAAACCATCAAATGCCCTAGAGTATCTTCATGATGCAATAGCTCATATGGATAGTATTTTAACTCTTTTTGATCTTGGATATGTTGATCTAGTAGATCGTTCAAATGGTGAAATTTTAGTTCATCTTATCATGAAAAAAAGTATCCCACTGCTTGGAAACAAAAATAACTTTGCCGATCTGCTTAAAATTCAAAACGAAGTTCAAGAACTATATTTAGTAAATTTCTCAATGTTTCAGTCTATGCCCGACTTCTGGGGTTTAAAACAAAATTTTCCTATCGTTCCACTTGATAGACTTGATGAACGCCCAACAAGATCGGCAAGCATTTGGGATATCACTTGTGATAGTGATGGAGAGATAAGTTTTGACAGCGATACAAATCCGCTATTTTTACACGATGTTGATCCTGAAAAGGAAGATTATTTTCTTGGATTTTTCTTAGTTGGCGCATATCAAGAGGTTTTAGGGATGGATCATAACCTTTTTACCCACCCAACTGAGGCGACTATTTTACTAAATGAACACGGAGGATATGATATAACAAACATTATAAAAGCTCAAAGCGTGCTTGATATCTTAGAAGATATGGATTATGATGTTAGTGAGATACAAACCACATTAAACCACCGTATAGAAGAGTCAAATTTAGTAGATGAAAATCAAAAAAAACATATCCTAGGAGAGTTATATCTCTTCTTAAATGATAATTGTTATTTAAAATAAAGGTGAAATATGAAATTTTGGAGCATTATAAAAGAAGATCTTTATCAACCTAAAAATCAAGATCCAGCATTCCATAGTTGGATCGAAATACTATTTAACTATCCTGGCGTTTGGGCTTTAGTAAATCATCGCTTTGCTCACTTTTTTTATACTAAAAATTTCAAGCGACTTGGCAGAGTTATATCTGGAATTTCAAGACTTCTTACAAGTGTTGATATACATCCTGGAGCAAAATTTGGAAGGCGTGTTTTTATAGATCATGCTCTAGGAATTGTCATAGGAGAAACAAGCAATATAGG
>JAAYFN010000028.1 GCA_012728225.1 Campylobacter sp. | reverse complement strand
TTATAGATGCTAAGGATTTTAAATTTAGTCAAAATTTAGAGAAATTTATCGTTAAAGAAGTTACCAATGATGAACGTTATAAAAATAAAAATATAGCACTTTATGGTGATCCAAATTTAAAAATCAATCTTGATAAAGTTTTAAGTTTAGTTAAAAAATCTCCAAATTTAACCTTAAATTTTCCAAGCTATATAGATGCTTATCAAGGATTTAGACTTCTTTTTAACCAAATTTATATAGACATAGATCATTATAAAAATAGATATTTAATCAGCAAAGACCCAGAAGATCTTCATCAGTTTAGAGTAAGTTTAAGAAAAACTAGAAGCATTTTAAAGATAGCAAAAGAGCTTTATAATCCTGAAATTTTAACTGAAATTTTAGAAAATTTTAAAGTAGTTGCAAAAAGTACTAACCAAAGACGAGATTTTGATGTTTTTATAGAGTATTTAGAAGGCATTGAAGGATCAAAAGACGCGGTAGAAAGTCTTAAATTCGTAATCAATAAACAAATTTATGGACCAGAAGAGATGCTTAACTGTTTAAAATATAAGATGTTTTTTCTTGATTATGATGGGTTTTTAGCAGATAGTGAAGCTTTTTATAGAGATAAAAAGATAGCTATAAAGCCATTTGTTGCTAAACTTATAAGAACTCAGATAGTTGAGGTTGAAAAAAAAGTTATAAAATTAAGTGCCGAGTCGCTTAATAGTGAGTTTCATCAAACTAGGATTGAGTTAAAACGCCTTAGATATCTTCTTGAGAGTTTTGCTAGTATGTTTGAATTAAAGGCTATAAACACTTTTTTTAAAACAGTTAAAGAGGTACAAGATCTATTTGGTGAGCTTCAAGATAGAGATGTTTGGTGCAGTATCATTGATATGTATGACAAAGGTGATGCAGGCGAGTTTTTAAAAGCTCAAAAGAGTAAAATTTCAATCGATATGTTTGAAATAAGAAGAGAAATTTTAGATGATAAGAGAAAATTTATGAGTCAAGCAATGAGAGTTTCTAGAGTTTTAAAGGTCTATTATTAAAGGAAATCTGTGAAAAATCAAAGTAGAATTATAGATATGTTTAACGGTATAGCGCCAACTTATGATAAAGCTAACAGAATTATGAGTTTTGGGCTTGATGTGCAGTGGCGTAAAGATGCAGTAGCTAGTGTATTAGCTAAATATGTAAATAGCGATATAGCTATTGCTGATATAGCTTGTGGAACAGGCGATATGATGGGCTTGTGGCATGAGCGAGCAAAAGGATATGGTACAAATATCATTCGTCTTGTTGGCATAGATCCAAGTAGTGGAATGTTAGAAGTTGCACGCACTAAATACCCAGAGTTTGAGTTTATAGAGTCTGATGCAACAAATTCCACGCTTAAAAGCTCATCAATCGATGCTATAAGTATAAGTTATGGTATTAGAAATGTTGTAGAGCGGATAAAGGCATTAGAGGAGTTTAACCGTATATTAAAAGTTGGTGGATATCTTGTAGTTCTTGAGTTCACTAAGCCTAAAAAAGGTGGATTTGCATCTAGATGTCGTGATTTTTATATAAGCAAAATTTTACCTAAAATAGGAGAAAAGATATCTAAAAATAGAGAAGCTTATGAGTATTTACCTGATTCAATAGGAGATTTTTTAGATATAGAGAGTTTTAGGCGAGAGCTTGAAAATGCAGGTTTTAAGGTCGAAATATCTAAAAGTTATAGCTTTGATGTTTCAACACTTTTTTTAGCGCAAAAAGTAAGAGATCTATGATAATAAGCGTAAGCGAACTAAATGAACAAGCTAAAACACTTCTAGAGCTAAATTTTGAGAACACTCAAGTTAAGGGTGAAATTTCGCGTCTAACTAAAAATCAAAGCTCAGGACATTGGTATTTTACACTTAAAGATAACAACGCCTCTATAAGTGCAGCAATGTTTCGCTTTGCAAATCAAAAGCTTAAATTTGAGCTTGAAGAGGGCATGGAGATTATCGCAAGTGGCAAGGTAAGTATATATTCACCAAGCGGATCTTACCAACTTATCGTAAATTCATTAAGACCAGAGGGTGAGGGCGCTTTAGAGCTTGCATTTAAACAACTTAAAGCTAAGTTAGAAAAAGAGGGACTTTTTGATCCAGCACATAAAAAACCACTTCCTAAATTCCCACGCCACATAGCTATTATTACAAGTGTAACTTCAGCAGCATTTGCCGATATGGTAAGAACAGCAGAAAACAGAGGAGCAATGTGTAAATTCTATCTATATAGCTCTTTAATGCAAGGAGAGATGGCAGCAACTTCGGTAAAAGAGGCGCTTAAAAGAGCTGATAAATGTGGATATGATGCTATTGTCATTGCGCGTGGAGGCGGTAGCAAGGAAGATCTTTGGTGTTTTAATAATGAAGAGTTAGCAAGGGCGATATTTGCTGCTAAAACGCCAGTTATCACAGGCATAGGCCATGAGATAGATTTTACTATTGCGGATTTTGTGAGTGATTATAGAAGTCTTACGCCAACAGCTGCCATAGTTGACCTTGTGGTTGATAAAAACTCTCTTATGCAGTGGCTAGACATGGGTGAAAGTGAGCTAAAAAATTTGATAAATTCAAAGATAAATGCTTATGATAATACTCTTAAACAAATAGAGCTAAATCTTAAAAGTCGTGCTTTAGCTCAAACTATAGAGTTAAATTTAGCAAATTTAAGAAATTTAGGATTTGAGTTAAAGAGTATATTAAATTCTAAATTTTTTAAATTTGAGCAGATTTTAAATTTAAAAGAGACTATTTTAAATGAGAAAAAGAGCTATTATGCTCTTAGTAAAAATCTTGTTCAGATACAAAAAGGCGGTGCGAGTGTTAGCTTAGAAGAGTTAAAAAAAGGTGATGAAGTAACCTTATACTCGCTAAATTCTAAAAAACAAGCAGTTATAAAAGGATAAGGGATATGTCAAGAGTTTTAAATTTCAATGCAGGACCAAGTGGGATACCTTTAAGTGTTTTAGAACACGCAAAAGATGAGTTTTTAAGTTATAAAGGACTTGGGTATTCGATTATAGAGGCATCTCATAGAACTCCAGAATTTGATGAGGTTATAAATAAGGCTATTGAGAAGGTTAGAAAACTTTATGGTTTTGGTGATGAGTATGCGGTACTGTTTTTGCAAGGTGGTGCTAGTTTACAGTTTGCTCAAATTCCTATGAATTTAAGCACAGGTAGGGTTTGTGAGTATATAGATACCGACACATGGACTAAAAACGCTATAAGCGAGGCTAGAGTTTTAGGTGTTAATGTAAAAGTTGTAGCAAGTAGTAAAGAGTCAAATTTTGATCACATACCACAAACTAGCGAAAGTGATTTTAGCTCTGAAGCTGACTATACATATATATGCTCAAACAACACAATTCAAGGCACACAGTTTATGGAATTTCCAAAAACTAAAAGCACTCTTGTAGTAGATAGTTCGAGTGATCTTTTTTCAAGACAGATAGAGACAAAGGATTTAGGAATTTTTTATGGTGGCGTACAAAAAAATGGAGGCCCTGCAGGTGTTACACTAGTGGTGATAAGGCGTGATTTAGCAGATAGAGTTGATAAAACAAAGATTCCTAGCATACTTCGCTACTCAACTCAGATAGAGGCAAATTCTATGAGCAACACACCAAACACTTTTGGTATATATATGCTTGATCTTATGCTTGATTGGGTTATAAAAAATGGTGCTTTAAAGGGCATGGAAGAGCGAAATTTAGCTAAAGCTAAAGTGCTTTATGGGGCGATTGATGATATGAGTGAGTTTTATAGAGGACATGCTAGAAAAGACTCAAGGTCATTTATGAACGCTACTTTTAATCTCCCAAGCAAAGATTTAGAGTCAAAATTTGTCGATCAAGCTAAACAAAATGCTATGATAGGGCTTAAAGGTCATAGAAGTGTAGGTGGAATAAGAGCATCAATTTATAATGCCGTATCACTAAGTGATGTGGAAACACTTGTCAGTTTTATGAGAGAATTTGCTAAGAAAAATGGATAAATTGAGGCTGTAAATGAGATATTGATGTAGCTATTAAGGTGTTTATTATATTTTAATAGCTATATTTAGTCTTAAACTTACTTACCACCAAATTTAAGTAACGCTGATCCCCACGTAAAACCACCACCAAAAGCATCTAAAAGTATAAGCGAGCCTTCTTTAAGACGTCCATCTTCATAAGCCACGTTCATAGCCATCGGGATAGATGCGCTTGATGTATTGCCAAATTTATCAACCGTTAAAACGCACTGTGAATCATCAAGTTCTAGGCGTTGTTGGACAGCTTTGACGATACGTAAATTTGCTTGATGAGGTATGAAAAGATCTATATCTTTACTTGAAATTTTGTTTGTTTCTAAAATTTGGACAACATCATTTGTAAGAGTTTGAACTGCTACTTTAAAGACTTCATTTCCCTTCATTTGCATAAACTGAAGCTCTTTTTCTAAAATTTCTTTGCTAGCAGGGTTTACACTTCCACAGCCTGGAGTCATAAGCAGATCGCCTTTACTTCCATCACTTGAAGTGTGAGTGTCGATGATGAAATTTTCTTCTCTTAAACTTACTACTCCAGCGCCAGCACCATCGCCAAATAAAACACAAGTTGTACGATCTTGCCAGTTTGTTATGGCGCTTAGTTTTTCTGATCCAACTATCAAAACATTATGTTTAAGGCCACTTTCAACAAAACTCTTAGCGATTTCAAGAGCATAGATAAATCCTGTACAAGCCGCACTTATATCAAAGGCTGTGACATTGTAAAGACCTAATTTGTTGGCTATTTGACACGCAGTTGAAGGCATACAAAGATAATCAGGTGATATAGTTGCGCATATGACAGCATCTATTTGTGAAATTTCTAAATTTGCTCTTTTTATCGCAAGATGGGCAGCTTTAACGCCAAGATCACTTGTGCTTTCACTATCAGCTGCAATATGACGTGTTTTTATACCTGTTCTTTTAGTGATCCACTCATCGCTAGTTTCAACCATATTTGCAAGGTCATGGTTTGTCAAAATTTTGTCTGGTGCATATGCGCCTATGGATATTAAAGATGCTTTTTTCACTTTTACTACCTACTTTTTAGTTTTTCTTCTATTATCTTTTCTATAGAGGAGTTTGAAAATTTTAATGCTTGAAATAGAGCGTTTTTGATAGCTTTAGGTGAACTTTTACCATGACTTATAATCATACACTCTTTTACCCCAAGAAGTGGCGCTCCGCCATATTCATCATAGTCGGTGTACTTTTTAATATTTTTAAAAGCTCCTTTCATAAGAAAGGCTCCAAGGATTGAAATAGGCGACTTTTTAACTTCATTTTTAATAAATTCAATTATAGATGAAGCTACGCCTTCTGATGTTTTTAGGATGATATTGCCTACAAATCCATCACATACGACAACGTCAACATTCCCACTTAAAATTTCACTTCCTTCGATGTTGCCAATAAAATTATCTAAGCTTTTAAGTAGTTCTCTAGCTTCTTTTGTTTTTTCGTTGCCTTTTGAGTCCTCTTCTCCATTTGATATGATACCTAGTCGAGGATTTTCGATACCAAGTATCTCTTTTGCGTATGTTGTTCCCATAACGCCAAATTCATACAAATTTTTAGCCTTACAGTCTACATTTGCACCTACATCAAGAATTACCATCTTTTTCTTAGTTATAGTAGGCATTAGTGTTGCTATAGCAGGTCTGTTTACACCAGCTATTCTACCTATTCTAAGCGTGGCAAGACTCATACTAGCACCACTATGACCAGCTGAAACAACAGCATTACACTTGCCATCTCTTACTAACTCAATAGCTTTGTAGATACTAGTCTCTTTTCTCTTGATAGCATCTGTTGCATGCTCACTCATCTCTAAGATCTCACTAGCTTCTACAAAACTAATTCTGTTTAAAAAGTTTTCTGGTATAAGTGAAGAAATTTCTGCTTCTTTTCCAACTAAAACTACTGAAAAATCATCTCTTTGCTTTAAAGCTTCTAAAACACCTTCTACTATGGGTTTAGGACCAAAATCCCCGCCCATAGCAGCAACAGAGATACTTATCATTTAGTATTTGCCAGTTGTTTGGTTTACGCGGTGCGGCATTTTCCAACTTCCGTCTTTATCTTTAACGGGTGTTGGTAGGGTAACTTTATAGTGAGTTCTTCTTTTTGCTGCACGAGTTTTACTAACTCTTCTTTTTGGAACTGCCATTTTCTACTCCTTTATAAATTTTTACATTTTTTACAATATAAGTATCCAGCTTTAAAGCTTTCAACTTCACTTTCTAAAATTTCATCAATCACTATTGAGTCAAAAAATTCCATAACATCTTCTAAATTTTCTGACTTATAAACACCATTGCTTAGCAAGATATCTATATCTTCATCAAGCTCAATAGTCATATCATCGCCACATCTATCGCAAATATGCTCTAGTTTGCCCGAAATTTTACCTTCGCACTTTACTAAATCTAGAGATTTTTTATAGAGTATCCCGCTAAATTTTAGTGAGTTTTGCTCTATTTCAAAAGGAAAATCACTCCCTTTTACTCTATCAAATCCTATTTTTAGCAAATCTCTCTACTTGCAAAGAAAAATGCTATTTCGTTTTGAGCATTTTCTAAGCTATCACTTCCGTGAACTGCATTTGCATCTATACTATCTGCAAAATCTGCTCTAATAGTGCCAGGAGCAGCCTCTTTTGGATTTGTTGCACCCATTAATTCTCGGTTTTTAGTTACGGCGTCATCACCTTCTAAAACCATAACTACGACAGGACCACTTGTCATAAACTCAATTAGATCATTATAAAATGGTCTATTTTTGTGAATAGCATAAAATTCACCTGCATCACATCTGCTAAGTTTTAACTTTTTAGCCGCTACAACTCTTAGTCCATTGCTCTCAAATCTGTCGATAATCTTACCGATAACACCTTTTTTTACGGCATCTGGCTTTATAATAGAAAGCGTTTTTTGCATAAATTCTCCTCTAAATGTAGTAAATTTCGAAAATTTTAGGCTGTAAGTATATCGTATATAATGTTAAGAAAAGTTTAAAGCCCTAAATTTAATAGGGCTTTTGAAATTTAATCAGCCACTGGAACAGTACCGTCTCTTTTATCGGCACCTATATTATCTCTTGAAGGTTGACCATCAACTATATCACTCCAAACTATACAGCCATCAGTTGGGCATGCATCTGCACATGCTGGCGTATCATTATGACCAACACACTCTACACATTTATCAGCATATACATAGTATATATCCTCACCATTGGGATTGTCACTATCATCAACTATCGCCTCAACAGGACACTCATCTATACATGAGCCACATGATATACATATATCTGTTATTAATACCGCCATTTATACTCCTTATGGTTATTATCACAAAATGATAGCACAATTGATATTAATAAAATATAAATTTATAGCAATATATTAAGATTTATTTATGATAATAAAAATCAAAATAAGATTAAGATTTCATTAACTAAATAGGACTATAATTCGTTACAAATAAAAATTATTAAGGAGAAGTAATGTTAGTAACAAAGAATGCACCTGATTTTACAGCAACAGCTGTTTTAGGTGATAACCAAATAGTTGAGGATTTTAACCTTTATAAAAATTTAGGCCCAAAAGGTGCGGTAGTATTTTTCTATCCAAAGGATTTTACCTTTGTATGTCCAACAGAAATTATTGCGTTTGACCATAGATATCAAGATTTTAAAGATAGAGGTATTGAAGTTATCGGCATAAGCACAGATAATGAGTTTTCACACCTTGCTTGGAAAAATACTCCAGTAAAAGAGGGTGGTATCGGTCAAATCAAATATCCACTAGTAGCTGATCTTACAAAAGAAATTTCAAGTAATTTTGATGTTTTATATGCAAATGCATTTGCTTTAAGAGGATCATTTTTGCTTGATGCGGATGGTACTGTAAGACATATGGTTCTTAACGATGATGCTCTTGGAAGAAATATCGATGAGATGATTAGAATGGTAGATACTATGATTTTTACAAATGAAAATGGCGTTGTTTGCCCAGCAGGATGGAATAAAAATGATGAAGGCATGAAGGCTAATCCAGACGGAGTTGCTAATTACCTAAATAAAAACTCAAATAAGCTTTAAATTTTAAGGGGTAAAATACCCCTTAAAACCAAAATCTACTATCAAAATTTGCAAGTGGAAATTGAGTTTTAAACTCACTTTCATCAAATTCAAACTTAAAATTTTCAACATAATTAGATAAAATTTCATATGCTTTGTTTAAATTTTGAAATTTCTCTTTATCACCGTCGTGATCGGGGTGGAATTCTTTTGATAATTTACGATATTTTTTCTTTAGATCCGAGTGTGTAAGCTTTGTGCTTATATTGAAAATCTCAACTGCTTTTTTAAAATCTTGATAATCGATACATTTCATAGATATCCTTTAGTAAATACTCTAATATTTTAGTATAATACTATAAATTCTCAGATAAGCGGAGAGCGATGGAAGAGTATATAAAAGATAGAATTTCTAAGATATGGAATAGTTCACTTTACTTTGTTGCTTGTTCTTTATATCTTTTTATAGGAACACTTTTTTTTGGACTTGCGTTAGATGGTGTTTGGAAGGGAATTTGTTTAGGAGTATCGCTTTTTTGTTTTATGGTTTTTTCTATATCTTTTGCAGGATTTTTGTATAGAGAATGGATAAAATTTTATGATAAATTAGGGATGCATTTTGCTATAAAAAACCAACGAAGCTTATATAAGAAATATAAAACAACTCAAGAAGATAGTGAAGTTCAAAAAGGCCAAAAAGAGTATTGGCAAGATAGATATATGCGTGAAGAGTATGAAAAGAAGTATTGGCAAAAACTATATTTTGCTAAAAGAAGTAAAGAGGGCTTTGATACTTTGAGTAAAAAAGAGCTCAAAATTATCTATAAAAAAGCTGCAAATTTATCCCATCCAGATAAGGCAAAAGATAAGGATGAAGCTCATAAAATCTTTTCAGAACTCCAAAATGCATATGAGGATAAAGATACAAATAAAGTAATAAACATATATATAAATTTGTTAGTTGATAGGTATAAACTTAACTAAATTTGATACAATAAAATAATTTTTTAAAAAGGATAGATATGAGCATACAAGAGAGTTTAAAGTATTTTTTCTTAGGTTTTAAACAAAGTGGTGAACCCTACCTTTATAAAAATAAAGATCTCACTACACATGGTGTTATCATTGGCATGACAGGAAGCGGTAAGACAGGTCTTGGTATCACACTCTTAGAAGAGGCTAGTATAGATAATATACCATCTATAGTAATCGATCCAAAGGGAGATATGACGAATTTAGCTTTAGCTTTTCCTGATATGCAAGCAGAGGATTTTTTACCATATATGGACGTTGATGAGGCAACAAGTAAAGGTGTAAGTGTAGATGAACTTGCTAAAAGCACAAGTCAAACTTGGAAAAAAGGCATAGAAGAGAGTATGCAGAGCTTAGAGCGCGTAAAACTTTATAAAGATAGCGTTGAGCTTAGAATTTATACACCTAAAAGTAGTGCAGGTATGGGAGTTAGTCTGTTAAGTGATTTTGTAGCACCAGTTGGGCTAAATGATGAGAATTTATCTAGTTATATAACAGCTATAACAAGCTCAGTTTTATCACTTATCGGGATAGATAGTGAAAATTTAAGTTCACCCGAAATAGTTCTTCTCCAAACTATATTTCATGCAAATTTTAAAGAGGGAAAGAGTGTTACGATATCCGATCTTATACATCAAATAGCTACTCCACCATTTGATAAAATAGGTGTTTTTGACATAGATAAATTTTACCCACAAGATAAACGAATGAGTTTAGCTATGAAGTTAAATTCTCTTTTTGCAAGTCCGAGTTTTAGCAAATGGTGCCAAGGTGAGCGTCTTGATATCGGTAAGATGCTTTTTGATGAAAGAGGAAAAGCGTGCTCAAATATCTTTACGATATCGCATTTAAATGACGATGAGAGAATGTTTTTTGTAACGCTTTTGTTAAATGAAATCATACGATGGATGAGAACAACTGAAGGAACAAGTAGCTTAAGAGCGCTTATCTATATGGACGAAATTTTTGGTTATTTTCCACCTAACGGCAATCCTCCAAGCAAAACTCCTATGCTTACACTTCTTAAACAAGCCAGAGCTCATGGAGTAGGTTGTGTGTTAAGTACTCAAAACCCTGTAGATCTTGACTATAAAGGGCTATCAAATATCGGCACTTGGTTTATAGGAAGGCTTCAAACTCAACAAGATAAAGAGCGAGTTATTAGTGGGCTTACAGGGATAAGTGGTTCAGAATTTAGTAAAAGCGATATTTTTGAGTTGCTTTCAAACCTTAAAAAACGAACATTTTTGGTTAAAAACATCAATGAAGATGGTTTGGAAGTAATAGGAACGAGATTTGCATTAAATTACTTAAAAGGGCCATTAAGCAGTGAACAAATTTCAGATCTCATGGAAAACAAAAAATCATCTCAAAAGTCAAAAATAGATCTTGACTTAAGTGGTATAAAATCCATTATTTCTGCCGATATAAAGGAGCTTTACAGCTATTTAGGAGGGTTAAATTTATCACCATATTTGCTTGGAAAAGCAAAGGTAAGATATAAAATTGACAACGATGAAGTTGAAAAAGATGTAAGTTTGGTTTATGATTTAGATGGGGCTAAAAGTGTTGAGTGGAAAGAGTCTGTGCGAGATACTATAAGTGCTCAAGACACTGCTGAAGAAGGAAGTAAATTTAACAAACTTCCTAGCTTTATAGCATCAGCTAAGAATTTAAATGAGTATAAAAATAGCTTAAAAGACTATATTTATAGAGATATTAAACTTGAGCTATATACTGCCCTTGGTGAGTTTTCAAAAATAGGAGAAGAAAAAAGTGATTTTTTACTTAGATTGCATGATAAATGTAATGAAATTTTAGAAAGCGAAACTGATAAATTAGAAGCAAGATTTATAAAAGAGAAAAAGCTCTTAGAAGATAAGCTTTCTAGGGCTGAAGTTAGGCTAGAAAAAGGGCAAAGTGCTATGAAGTCTAAGTGGTTAGATGCAGCTATAAATATCGCAAGTACAGTATTTGGTGCTTTTCTTGGCAATAAAAAGGTATCAAAAACTAATGTAGATAAAGTAGTCACGAGCGCTAGAAGTGCTAGTAAAATTTTAGATGAGAAAAAAGATGTCAAACTTGCCGAAGAAGCTGTAAAAAC
>JAAYFN010000027.1 GCA_012728225.1 Campylobacter sp. | reverse complement strand
GTGTAGATGCTCCACTTCTTCCTATGCAAAGATCAGCTTGATTCATTTTTATGTCAAGATCAAGACTAAAGCTAAAAACATCAGCTTTTATCTGATTATCTTGATAAAATTTAACAACCTTATCAAACTCTTTTTCACCACATTGATGTGAAATTTCAATATAGTTTTTAGTCAAATCAGACGCTAAACTTATAGCAAGATCATTGATAAAGCTTGCTCCTTGTGAGCCTCCTAAAAATATAACTTTTTTAACTTCATCTCTATATCTGGCATTGTTAAAAAATTTATCATCAACAGGATAATCAAATTTAGGTATGTTGTAAGAACTATAAAAACCTCGTGCAAAGGGTTTTAAAAGTTTATTTAAACGCCCTATCATCGCATTTTGTTCATGGATAAAAAGTGGTGTTTTGTTAAAAACAGCTGCAAAACTAGCTGGGCTTGCACTGTATCCACCTACACTAAAAACCGCCTTGATATCGTGTTTCTTAAAAATTTTGGTACAAAATTTAGATAGATTTAAAATATTAAAAAGTGAGCAAAGTTTAGAAATACCTTTTTTATTTACAACTCCACTACTTTCTAAAAAAAACTTATCTTTAAAAATTTCACTATCTTTAAACCACAGACTATCTTGACCTTTTGTTGATCCTATATAAAAAAGCTCAAACCCCCTGCTCTTAAGCTCAGTTGCTATAACTTTAGCTATGACTAAATGTCCACCTGTTCCTCCGCCTGTTATAACTATATTCATAGCTTCTACCTTCCTAAATTTGAACGTTTAGAGAGCATAAGTACAAGCCCGATAGCAGTACAAGCTGCTAAAAGATGGCTTCCTCCATAGCTTAGAAATGGTACAGCTATCCCTTTAATAGGTATAAGGGATGTGATGCCATACCCATTTACCATAATAGTAAAAAGAAATGTAAACCCTATCCCCATGCTAAAAAGATAGTAAACTCTGCTTTGAGATCTTGTGCCTATTTTAAAAATTCTAGATAACAATATAAAAAAAAGAGCAACTATTACACATATTCCGACAAGCCCTACCTCTTCGCTAATTCCTGCTAGTACAAAATCTGTGTGAACTTCACTTAAAAACCCAAGCTTAAAAGTTCCAAGACCGATGCCTTGACCAAAAAGACCACCATTATTTATAGCATTTATAGAGTGTGAAATTTGATAAGGTGTTTCGCTAGCGTCTATTTGGATATGAGATACTATATCTTTTGGCAAAAATGACAAAACTATATCTTGCACTCCTCCCCACCATGATAAAATTCTATCTATTCTGTGTTGGCTTGTATTGATAGCTAAAATTACAGCTAAAGCTACAAATGTAACTCCTGATAACAATATCTTAACACTAGTGCCTGCTAGAGTTACCATCATGAGAAGAACCAATCCAAGAACAAAGATTTGACCTAAATCATTTTGTAAAACAGCAATGATATAAATAATAATCATAAAAACTACCGTATAAGGTAGTAAAACCATAAGTTCGGCAGAAAAGCTTTTTTTCTCACCACCAAGTTTACGGTTAAAACTCCATGCTAAAAAATATATAAAACCTATTTTGAAAAACTCAACTGGAGCAAAGCTAAAACCTGGCAATTTTATCCATCTAGCAGCACCATTTACTTCCCGTACAATAGAGCTCGGCAAAAAAGGCATTATAATCATTAGTAAAAACATAGATATAAATAAAAACATGCATATAGGAGTTAAATACTTATCAAGATCAAGTTTAGAAAGACTCCACATGATATAAATTCCCAAAATTCCCATTACAGATTGCCGTATAAAAAAATGCAGATGATCATATCCATAAAAAAGCGCTGTAAAAACACTAAGTGATAGTGAAAATATCACTCCGATGACAACAAGAATCGATGCTGTGTAAAAAAGCGTTTTATCAACTTTCACAAGATATCTCTTTGGCCCTTAGTGTTTGGTTCACTTAAAACTCCCATAGCTTCAAGTTGTTCGATCAATGTTGCTGCGCGGTTATAACCTATTTTAAGTCGGCGTTGTAAGTAGCTGATAGATGTTTTTTGGTCATTTAAAATAACTTGTTTTGCCTCATCATATAGCTCATCAAGCTCTATGTCTTGAACTCCTTCAAGCGTAATAGCTACACTATCATTTTCATCAATTAAAAAACTCTCATCATACTCAGCAGGACCTTGTGCTTTTAAAAACTCAACAACTCTTAAAGTCTCTTCTTCTGAAGCAAAAGGAGCATGAAGTCTTATGATACCAGGGCTTCCAGGAGGAGTAAAAAGCATATCGCCTCTACCAAGTAAACTTTCAGCACCCATTTGATCGAGAATAACTTTGCTATCAATCTTTTGTCCTACTCTATAACTTATCCTAGCTGGCAAATTTGCTTTGATAAGTCCTGTGACAACATTTACACTTGGGCGTTGTGTTGCGACTATCAAATGAATGCCACTAGCTCTTGCCATCTGTGCAAGCCTAGCTATATAAAATTCTACATCTTTACCACTAACCATCATAAGATCGGCAAGTTCATCTATGATTACAACGATAAAAGGCAGAATTTCAAGACCTTTTTTCAATGCTTTTTGGTTATAACTCTCGATATTTTTAGTATGTGTGTTGGCCATAGTTTTATATCTTCGTTCCATCTCAACTACTAAATTTGAAAGAGCGGTAACAGCTTTTTTGTGATCAGTTATAACTGGCGTTAAAAGGTGGGGAATGTCATTGTATATACTAAACTCAAGCATTTTTGGGTCTATCATTATGAAGCGAAGTGTTTTTGGTGAGTTGCGGTATAAAAGACTTAATATCATAGCATTTATACCTACACTTTTACCACTACCTGTTGTTCCTGCCATAAGTAGATGAGGAAGTTTTTTAAGATCTGTGACAAAAGGTTGCCCTACTATATCTTTTCCAAGAGCGATCGTTAAAGGGCTTGCTGCACTCTTGTAAACTTCGCTTTCTAAAATTTCCTTAAGATATATAGTTTCAATATTTTTATTTGGAATTTCTATACCAACAACATCTTTTCCTGGGATTGGTGCTTGAATTCTTATAGTTTTAGCTTTAAGTGCCATAGCTAAATCATCTTGAAGATTTAAAATTTTGCTTACTTTAACATCAGCTGCAGGCTTAAACTCGAAAGTTGTAACAACAGGACCTGAATAAGTTCTAACAACATCACCATTTATCTTAAATTTTTCAAGTTTATCAAGGAGATCATATATTTTTTTATCTATTTCTGCTTCATCAATATTTATCTTTCTCTTAGGCGGATCGTTTAGAAATTTAAATGGAGGAAGTTCAAAGTCTTTAACCTTTGGAGCCTCTCCTTTTTCTAGCTGATCTAGAAGCTTTTTGTTTTCAGCAACTTCATTTAGATGTTCAACATTGCTTAGTATAGATGATAAATTTGACTGTTTGTTCGATAAATTTTTTGAATCAAAATTTATGTTTTCTTTAGGAGGTAAAGCATCTTCTATTTCATATATATTTAGCTCTTTTGGGCTTTTAGTTTTTTTAGTATTAGGAGTATTTAGTGGATTAACTTTTTCTGGTTCATTAGTATTAGTAGAGCTTTTTTCTTTTATAGATCTATCTGTAAAAGAAGCAGAAGATTTATCACTTGATCTTGTGCTGATATGTAGATCAGACTTTGGCAAAATAAAAGCTTTTTTGATGATTGTTACAATTTTTTCTTCAAAAATAAGCACAAGACTAAGCACAAATATAACAGCGATAAAGACCCATATACCAGCACTTCCTATAAAGCCTTGAAGTCCAAAAATAATATACTCTCCTATGGCACCTCTATTTTGAGTAAAAACATTTGCTTGGGCTATTAAAATAGTAAAAAACATAAGCAAAAGTCCTGTTATAAACTCAATAAATCTAAAATTTATCTCTTTTACATTTTTAAACATAAAATATAAAACAGCTATGCCCATGACAGGGTATATATATGAAAAATATCCAAAGAGCTGGATATTTAAATTGCCGATAGCAACACCTAAACTTCCAACCATATCTGGATTCAAAGAAATAGTAGCAAATTCTATAAATATAAAAATTCCAAAAATGATAATAAATGCGATTTCTCTTAAAATAATCAATCCCTTAGATAAATTTCTAAGGGATATTGTAGCAAAAAAAGGTTTTAAAAGAGCTAAATTTAGGCGAAATAACTAAATATTTAATTCTTAACAGCACTTCCAAGATCCCACATAGGCATAAATATACCAAGTGCAAGCAGAAGAACCATTGCTGCCATAAAGAAAAGAAGTATTGGCTCTATATAGCTAGAGATGTTATCTATAATCTCATCAAATTTCATCTTATAATAATCCGCAACATTTCCAAGCATATTATCCAAACTACCACTTTGTTCGCCTGCGCTTATCATCTGTATAAGCATGTTTTCAAAAATTTCTGTATTTTTAAATGCTTCAGTTAAACTAACACCTTGTTTGACAGATATTTTTACAGTACCAAGCTTGACTTTTAAAGTTTGGTTGTCAACCATTTTATTTGCAGTATCTAAAGCATCAACTATAGGTATTCCTGAGCGAACTAACTCTGTAAAGATAAGCATAAACCTAGACATTGTTGAGTAAAATATGATTTTACCAAAAAGATATATTTTTAGTATCCATCTATCCCAAGAAATTTTAAATTTATCATTTGTTCTAAGAAGCCATTTAATGGCAAAAATAGTGCCAATAAAAATGATTAAAACAACAATTCCATAGTTGCTAAGCACATTTTCTATACCAAATAAAATCTTCGTTGGAAGTGGAAGTTCTGCTCCTAAGTCATCAAAAATTTCTTTAAATTTCGGAACAACAAATAGCATAAGTATAGTAAAAGCTATTGCTAAAACAACTAAGATAGTTATAGGATATCTCATAGCTTTTTTAAATTTTTGCTGATTGTCCCAAACTTCTTGAAGCATTTTAGCAAGATTTGTAAGAGCATCTGCCATATTTCCAGTATTCTCTCCAAGGTTTATCATAGCTATAACTAAATCCCCAAGATCAGCTCTAAATTTATTAACAGACTCAGTTAAACTAAGTCCTGCATTTAAATCTTCATTTATAATTGAAAAAATTTCTTTAAGTCGTCTATCTTCGGTAGATGTTGCAACCTCTTTAATGCTATCATGGATAGAAATTCCAGCGTTT
Organism: Campylobacter sp.; assembly: GCA_012728225.1. Taxonomy (GTDB): domain Bacteria; phylum Campylobacterota; class Campylobacteria; order Campylobacterales; family Campylobacteraceae; genus Campylobacter_B. The sequence goes on along the minus strand of JAAYFN010000027.1, from coordinate 18,691 downwards.
GTCATAACTGCAAGTTGTCTTACAGAGGCGACCAAATTTGGTATCTTAACCTTACCACCTACACTAAGAAGCCTGGTTATGTTGTTTTTAAGATCTTCCATTTGTTCGCTGATAGGTACACTTTTAGTTTCCCCAATTTTCATTATCATGCCACTACTTGAACGTTTTGCAATATTTCTAGCCGATATACTATCACTTGCTTTTATAAACATTTTTTGACGTTTACCGTCTTTGAGAAATTCAACTTCGTAATTTTTCATTCTTTTGCCACCCTATAAATTTCCTCAATACTAGTTACGCCTTTTGATGCTTTAATGATACCATCTTGAAACATATCTATAAAACCTTCTTCTGTCGCAACTTTTTGTAATTCATCTTTTGATCCGTTTACTGCTATGATACTTTGAATTTTTTGGCTAATAGGTAAAACCTCACTTATCATCTCACGACCAGCATATCCTGTACCCGAGCACTCTTGACAACCAACTGCTTTATAAAATTGATAATTTTCTGAAATGCTATATTTTTCTTTAAAATCATCTAATATACTTTTAGGTAAATTTACTGTTTGCTTACATTTTGGACATAGTTTTCTAACAAGTCTTTGAGCTTCTATTGCCATAATCGATCCACTTATAAGATATGGTTCTATACCCATATCAATCATTCTTGGAATTGAACTTATCGCATCGTTTGTGTGTAAAGTAGAGAAGACAAGGTGTCCTGTAAGTGCTGATTGTATGGCTATACGCAGAGTTTCTTGATCGCGAATCTCACCTATCATTATTACATCGGGATCTTGACGAAGGATCGAGCGAAGAGCACCTGCGAAAGTAAGCCCCGCCTTTTCGTTAACGTGAACTTGCTGTATTAAATTTAACTGATATTCAACCGGATCTTCAACTGTAATAATTTTCGTAGTGACGTTTTTTATATCATTAAGTGCTGCATAAAGAGTGGTTGATTTACCACTTCCTGTTGGTCCTGTAACAAGTATAATCCCATAAGGTGCTTTCATCGCTGTATTAAATTTACGTAAATTCTCAGGATGCATTCCAAGCTTATCAAGGTTGATGAGAATTTTAGATTTATCAAGAATTCTCATAACTATACTCTCTCCGTTTATTATAGGTAGTGTTGATATACGAAAATCATACTCGTTTTCGCCTATATTCATAGAAAATCTTCCATCCTGTGGTCGGCGACGTTCAGCTATATCCATGTTTGAAAGCAGCTTAAGTCTTGAAACAAGTGGTGGGTAAATATCTCTATCAAACATAAAAATTTCAGTAAGCATACCATCTATACGAGTTCTAACTATACAGTTTGTTTCGGTTGGTTCGATATGGATATCACTTCCCCTAGATATAATTGACTGCTTAATTATAGTTTCTATGAGCTTTAAAATTCCAGAACTAGTAGTACCATCTGCACCACCTTGATCAGATGTGCTAGCAAGCTCTTTTCTTATCTCAATAACAGTCCCTCTTATGCTCTCACTTAGTGAAATTTTGGATAGATATTTATCTATATGATCAGGATCTGCAAAAACAACCTTTAAAAGCTTTCTTTTAAAAAGACCTTGAATTCTATCTTGTGAAGCTACATCAAAGGGTGATTTAAAAGCTACATAAATATTTAAATCATCCTCTTTTATAGGCAGTGCTCCATACTTTTTAAGCTGTGCTAAAGAGCTTCTTTCAGCGATTCGGTAGTCTATATCTATGTTATTTAAATTCATGTAAGTCATGCCAAATTTATTTGCGTAATTTGACAAAAAAGTCTCTTTATCTATAAAAAAATTATCAGAAATTTCATCTAAAGTGACATGTCCATTTTTATACAAATTAGAAAGTAGACTTATAAGATCGGCTTCTGTGGTGTAGTTATCACCTATCAAAACCTCACCAAAAGTAAGTCCAATTTCCATTTTCTCGGCTATCTCTTCGCTAGCACTTTTTGGTAACTTACCACTGTTAATTAAAATTTCTATAATATGTTTTTCTATCTTTTCCATTTACCAATACTTCTTTATAGATATAATCTTGCCATCTTTATAAATAGCTACCACCATCTGTTTAATACCATCTTCATTTTCAACAAATAGATCACATGTGTGATCTTTATCTAAGATTATTTTGTATATATCATCAACTTTCTCATACTCTCCAGCTGTAAATTTATCAAAAACATTCGATAAAATATAGTTAACTTTAGGCATAACTACATAGCTTATATCAACCTCATCAACCAATGCTAAATATAGCATTTTTTTTTGAAAAAGGATAGTAGCATAAAGAGCTGCGTTTTCTCTAGCATCTTTTGTCTTATAAAGCATCACCATAGGAATGATAAGCTCATTTATCTTATCCATTTTAAGACACGCATTTGCATACATATTAGCAAGAGTTGGGCTTTGTTTTTTTATAAAAAGCTCCTTTACGCTGTCACTACAAATTTTATTATATTGTCCTATGTCATTCCAGTTTTTAACATCATACTCATCAACTGCATAGCTTGCAACAAAGAGAATAATAAAAAATAAGAAAACTCTCACAATGCACCAGCTTTTATCTGGTTTATAACACTCCTAACTTCAGGGTTTGGATTTCTTGTGTTAAAATTTTCAAGAGCTATAAGAGCATCTCTTTGGTTGCCTTTTTTATAGTTTGCTTTAGCAAAAAGTATCCAACTTTGAACGTTGTTTTTATCAATATCATTTGATATAAGAGCCCATTTTATAGCTTCATCGTAGTTCTTTTTGTCATAAGCTTGTTGTGCTAGATCAAGTGAATATATAATATTGCCGGTCGAATAGAATTTGTTTTCCAAACTCTCTTTTCCAGATTTTAAAGCGCTTGTCTCTATTTTGATGCTATTTTTATTACCACTGCTTTGTAAATTTCCTCTTAAGGAGTTAGAGGAATTAATTTGTTTTGGTGGACTAGGAGGATTTCCAAAATCTATAATTTCATCTTTTGGTATAGTACTAAAGAGCTGTCTATCACCTAAATTTTCTGTTTGAGTGACGCTTTGTTTTGAATTTTCATAAGTATTGTTGATGGTAAAACCACCAGCATCAACACTTACATCAACACCTATATCGTTAAAATTTAGTCCGCCTCTATCTATTGGGGCATTTTGAACATCTCTAATAGAAACTGAGTTATTTTTATGTAAGGTGTTAGAAGTCTCTTTTATCTCTATAAAATCTTCTTTGTTTGCTACAATATTACTGTTGTTATTGGTGGGAAAAAGTATCCAAATAATAGCTCCCACAGCTATAGATATAAAAACCAAAAGAGTAACAATTGTCTTGTCAAATTTTAGTTCTAACATTTTTGGCATTAAGAATTTCTTCTTTTTATGGTTATATTTACTATGTTTTTCTTCTAATTCTAAAACTTCAAAATGTTCAAGCATCTATAAGTCCTGTACTAATTCCTGCCATCTCAATAATCTTTGAGTTAAATGTAGCACCTATCTCTGTTGGTTTGTTCTCTTCATAGTATTCACAAAGTTCATAAACTTTAAAAAGAAGTTTATTTAAATTTCTTAAATTTCCATCTGTTAAATGATAAAGCAAATTAAAATTTTCCTCACTATACATATAAAAATATTGATGAAAGTTATGAAAAATAAGCTTTTTTTCTATATAGAGTTTTAACTCGTTAGGAGTTGAATTTGGAAGTTCTATACTAGACCAAATTCTTGTTTTAAAATAATCTTTAGCTAAAGTGTCCTCTTCATCTGTTTTATGCACAGTAAATAGAATTTTAAAAAGTCTTGTGTCAGCTAAAAGACGTATTTTTTCTATTAAATTAGCAGGATATAGTTGAGCTTCATCAAGAAGTATAACAACTTGATCTAGTGCTTCACCTGAAGAGTTATCTATATCTTTTCTATACACTCTCATAAAACTTTCATAACCATCTATCTCTTCATTGGGTTCTTTTTTAAAAATTTGAGTATATATCTCTATAAAGAACTCTTTTTCATCAAAAAAAGGTTGAGGAAAAAAAACAACTGTAAGTCTTTTTTCTAAATCCTCTTTTATCTTGTAAAGTAAAAATGTCTTACCAGTACCAGGCTTACCATAAAAAAGTATAAGTTTAAGTGGCTTTTGAAGGGCACTTAAGATTTTATGATAAGCAAGGGTTGACTTGTCAAGGTTAACAAAATCATTGGTATTATCTGTTTCGATAAATATATTTTTTATAGCACTATAATTATTAATCATATTGACTATATGTTGATTTTGAATAGCCAAGATCCTTCAAAGAGTCAGCAATCTGAAGCTCTGAAGTGTTATTTACTAGTCTAGGCGTAATGATAAAAACAAGTTCTGTCACACTTAAAGCATCTTTTGAACTTTTAAAAATGTTTCCTATAAGAGGTATAGAGCTAAGTATTGGAACACTTGTACCATCTTTTGTTTTAGTCTGTTCTATCATACCGCCAAGTATGACTGTATCACCGTCATTAACTCTTACAACTGTTGAAATTTTACGCTCTTTAGTGTTAGGTGCCATAATTCTAGCTCCTTCCATCGATGTTCCTTCTGAGGCAGTAACACCTAACTCATCTTGATAAGTTCTAAAATCACTTAAAGATGGGTTTATCCTAAGTATTATCTCTCCATTATCTGCTATCGTTGGTGTTATGTTAAGCAGTACTCCAATAAATGTAGAATACTGTTTCACATCTTGTGAAACAGTGCCTGTTCCTTCTGTTGACTCTAAACTCTCAAGTAATACATAGTTAATAACATCGCCAACTGTTATAATAGCAGGTTGGTTGTTAAGTGTCATAACTTTAGGGCTTGATATGGTTTTTGTGTTTCCAGTTAACTCTAGAAAATTTATCATACCAGAAACGTTAAAGTTAAGAGCTGCTCCTACAATAAATCCATCACCAGGTGTTGTGCTAAAAGCATTTGAAAGGGAGTTTCTTCTATTACCTGTTACAGTTCCTCCTGAGGCTGTAACTTTACCATCACTATCATATAGTATGTTGCGATTATTTTTATTATAATCTATATAGCTATCAAAACCAAGTTTAAACTGCGACCAATCCACACCTTTGCTGTAGCTATTTGAAAGATCAACTGAAATAACAGAAACATCCAACATAACTTGTTGTTTTAATCTAGATTGCATACCATTTATATATCTATTAACTCTATCTAGTTGTGATTTTGTGCCTGTTACTGTTACAAGCCCGGCATTTTTATTTATGATAGGTTGAACTGCCATATAGTCTTCAGTGCCGTTGTTTAAGATGAGAGTTATCTCTTCAGATATAGTCTCCCAAAAGTCAAATTTCTCTACAGCTTTAATAGCATTATCTTCAATCTCATCACCAACGCCATTATCAGTTTCATAAGGAGATGAGTCAGTTGATGCTTTAAGGTGAGCAGTACCTTCTCTTACCGCATTTATATAGTCGATCGTAAAAGTTTTAGTTTTAAGTGCTGATACTTTTAAGATATTATTTGTAAACTCATAATCCATGTTGTTTTCAGCTACTAATACATTAAAAACTTCCCCTAAAGACATATCTTTAATATTTACACCAACTATCTCTCTGTTTAACTCAGCTGCAGCTACTGTATCTTTAGCAACTATGCTAAATTTACAAACATCAGAGAGTTGAAGTAAAATTTCGTTTATAGTTACAGTGTCTGTAACTGCTATATTGAAAGCCCTTCTGTCACATGTAGAAGCATTAAGAGAGCTAACTCCTAGGATTAAAAGGAGTACTAAAGCAATCTTTTTATTAATACGAAATAACGACATTTTGATTTCCTTTTTTTAATTTCAATTCTATTTTATTTTTTTCATTTTCTAAAAATACTCTATCTGTCCCTATTGACATAATTCTATATGAGCCTATATAGTCACCAAGTATATGCCAACTATTGTTAATTTTAGCTTTATTTGCTATGATCGCCGTTAGCTCTTTCCCGATAAGTTCACTTGGAGCGATATCTCTTATGCTAACTTGATCATTATTTTTCTTAGTAAAAGGGTTAGGTAAAGAGTTAATCTCTTGATTTGTTAAACCATCTCTTTTTTGACTTAATGAATCAAATTTTGCATCATGTTTACTAAAATCTGAAGTACCATATATAAACGTTACCAAAGAAATTATTGTGATTATAATCTTTTTCATCTGTACTTTATCCCCCAAACTGAAATTCCGATATCTCCACCTATTTTACTGTCGATAGTTGTGTTGTTGATATCTAATCTGTTTATGTCTACTACCATTTCAGATTCTTCAATAGAGTTGATGTATTTTAAAATACTGTGAAATTCGCCCTCAACTTTTAAAACTACATCTAACATAGGTTGAACCTTTTGTAACTCTATATCTTTTTGACTTATAGTTTCACTCTCAATGCTATAAATTTTAACACCTTGTTCCTGAGCAAAAGAAGTTAGAGAGTCTAAGAAATTTGCCCAATTTTGTTCGTTATAAGTAAGTCCTGATATCTCTCTTAGCTTTGTATCAAAATACTTATTTTCAGCTATAGAATTATTTAGTTTATCTATTTCTATCGCTAAAGAATTTTTATATCGCTCAATAGTGCCATCATTGTTGTTGATAAGATATTGATTTACATCATTTAAATTTTTAGTTGCAGTATCAAATTCTCTTTGTTTTGCATCAAAAAAACTTTGGGCAGGCGGAAAGACTATCAAATATACTAAAAGTGCTACAACTACGCCAGCACCTAGCTTTATCATCTGAGATTCATTTTCACTTCTACCACTAAAATAATTATCTATTTTATTTAAAGTGCTCTTTTTCCTCATCACTTAACCTCCACACTAACATTGCTTTCATAGGCAATAGTTGCATTGTTTTCATCTAAAATGATCGACTTAGTATCTACGGAATACTTAGGCGTGTTGCTGATATTTTTAAGCAACTCTGTCATCTTTTTTTCACTCTCTGTTCTAACTGAAAAGGTCATATTTTTATCGTCTGATTTGATATGACTTAAAAGGCCAATATTACGATTTATCATGTGTGATATATCGTAGATTGCTTTGCTTTTCATAGGATAATTTACCTTCTTATCATACATAGCATCTAAAGTATCGATTCTTGAACTAAGTATTGTATTTTGTTCGCTAAACTTCTCTTTTGTTTGATCGATTTCGGCTTGTATAGCTGCTAAAGCGTTGCTAATGCGAGTTCTTTCTGCATTTTTTATCTGAAATTCATTATTTTTTTGATTAGCAACGGTTTGATTAAAAAAGCCGTGTATATATTGATAAGTTGGATATGCCATTGTTGCAAAAAATGCAAGTAAGCAAATTCCTATAAGCTTACCACTATCTCTCTCTTTTAAAGGTGGCGGCCTTAAAAAAGGTGAGTAGTTATATGAGTTATCTTTGCTTAAAATATACTCTTGTGCTGATAAGATCATAAGTATATCTAGCTGAGTTATATCTTTATACTCTTTTTGGTTTAAAGCAATTGAAAAATCAAATTTCTTAGGAGTTAGAGCAAGTCTATCTTCTATAAAAATTTCTATTCCAGGGATATCGCCGATATCTGTGCTAAAATACATATTTTTTATATTTATATTGTTTATCTTACATATACTGTTAATAATATCCCCAACATAAAATATCATTTCATCAAATATTTCTATGAGATAATCCCTCTCGATAGGATCTTCTGCCGCATTTAAACCTCTATTTGTTAAATTGGTAAAAAATTTCTCTTTAGAACACCTGTTTCCTAGTAATTCTGAAAATTTATCAAGAATAAAATTTAAGTTATATCTTATAGGCCTAGAATCAAAATACTCGCCATTTTGATATATAGCTATAAAAGCATCATCTTGCTGAAGGTATAAAAAACAATCAACTCCTTCAGGTGTAATAATGTTTCTTTTATAAAGAGAAGTCATTAAAAATGGTGCAATAGCAACATAATCAATATACTCAGTATGATTTGCTATAGCTTCTAAGTCCCCGCTTAATAAAGTATTGTTTATAGCAAATACATTATAATAGGTGCTATCATTACTACTAATTGGAATTTCTAAATAAGTTATTTTATAATCATCATTAGTATCAAGAAGTAGCTCTTCGTATGTTTTGATAGTAATAGCATCAGCGGTCTCATTATCTGGTGTTGTTTTGCTAATTTCAACATTAGCCGTTACAATATCTTTATATGGTATGTAGGTAATAAAAAATTCTTTTCTCTTGCCTTTTTTATAATCAGCATACTCTTCTATTTTATTTCCATCAAGAACAAAAGTCTTTTCGGTTATTCTGTTAATAGCAACTATCGGTACGCTATTTTTTGGTTTAACTTTTTCCATATCTTCCTACCTGTATTAAAAAATTGCTAATACATTATACTATATTGTATATATATTTTAAATAAATTTTAAAAATAAATCAATATATAAAGTGCTCTTTTATGTCCTGTTCGTCTGAATTCCAACCCTTTTTGACAATAACTTCCAAATTTACAAAGGTTCTTACCTTAGAAAATTCTGAAATTAGCTTTTTTGATCTAATGCCAATTCTCTTAATAGTCTCGCCATTTTTACCTATTAATATTTTTTTATGATGTTTGTTATCTGTGATAATCTTAGCAAAAACTTTTATTATCTCTTCACTTTCACTTACACTTTCTACTATAGTATCTGTATTATAAGGAATTTCACTACTAACTGAGTCAAAAATAGCCTCAAGAATCAAATCTCTATAAATATCTTTAGTGTTAGATGAACTTATGATATTGCTATCATAATAGTGTGGATGTTTAGGTATATGTTTTGAAATTTCATCAAGAAGCGGTTTTCTGCAAATTCTCTTTTTTATACTTACTGGCACTAATGCTAAAAACTCGTCACTAAATTTTGAGTACTCTAAAATTTTAGCTCCAAGCTTAGCATCACTTACTTCATCAATTTTTGTTAAAACTAAAATATGTCCGGTTTCTCTTTTGAGGTTTAAAAACTTTTCATAATTAGAAGTATCATCATGAATAGTTGCTAAAAAAAGGATAAGGTCAGCATCTCCCATGCTTTTAATAGCAAGTTCAACCATAAGCTTATTCATGGTCTTGTTACTTTCATGAAGTCCTGGGGTATCAATAAATATAATCTGATCTTCCCCATTCATCACTATGGCATTTATCTTGCGTCTTGTGGCGTTTTGTTTATGAGAAACCATAGATAGCTTCTCTTGAAGTAAAAAATTTAGAAGACTACTTTTACCAGCGTTTGTCCTTCCAATGAGTGAAACAAATCCACTTCTCAAAGTATATACCTTGCTAGATCTTCATCACTTGAAATTTTACCTAGTTTTTCATCTACTAGTTTTTTATCTATAATAATAGTTTGATCTTTATAACTATCTGCCTCATAACTTATATCTTCCATAACTTTTTCTATAACAGTATGCAAGCGTCTAGCACCGATATCTTCGATACTTTTATTGGTTTTAGCCGCTATGTTAGCTATCTGTCTAATGCCATCATCACTAAATTTAAGATTTACACCTTCAGCTAAAAGAAGTGCGGTGTATTGCTTTAAAAGTGAGTTTTTAGTTTTAGTTAGAATTTGATAAAGAGCCTTTTCATCTAAACTATCAAGTTCAACCCTTAAAGGAAAACGACCTTGAAGTTCAGGTATCAAATCGCTTGGTTTGCTCATATGAAAAGCTCCAGCAGCTATAAAAAGGATATAATCAGTTTCTAAAATTCCATATTTAGTAGAGACACTTGAGCCTTCAACGATAGGTAAAAGATCTCGTTGAACTCCTTCTTTACTTGGGTCACCTTGCCTGTTTCCACTAGATACAGCAACTTTATCTATCTCATCTATAAAGATAATGCCTTCTTCTTTTGCACGGCGCATAGCTTCTGTTTTGATAGCTTCCATATCTAAAATTTTTTCACTAGCTTCGTTTCTAAGAACAATTTTAGCATCTCTTATTTTAAGATGTTTTTTAACTTTTTTATTAGAAACGCCGATGATTTTTATAAAACTTTCTTGCATGTTTTGCATCTCAGGAGATAAATTTGGATTATCATCAAGCATATTTTGACTAATTTCTATATCGATACTCAAATCATCAAGTAAACCATTTTTGAGCTTTTGACGCATCTTTTCTAAACTTTTTTCATAGTCTTGGATTTTTTCTTGACTAGCTCCTTTTGGAAGCAAAGGAAGGAGTTTTTCCAAGATGATTTTCTCAACCTCCTTATCGATAGCTTCACTATTTTTTTCTATCTCTTCGTTTCGCACTAAATTTAGAGCTGCAGATGCAAGGTCACGAACCATACTTTCAACATCACGACCCACAAAACCAACTTCAGTATATTTACTAGCCTCAACTTTGATAAATGGAAGCCCAAAAAGCTTAGAAAGACGCCTTGCTATCTCGGTTTTGCCAACGCCAGTTGATCCGATCATAAGAATGTTTTTAGGAATAATCTCATCTCTTATATCATCATCAAGCTTCATTCGCCTATATCTATTTCTAAGTGCTATGGCTATAACTTTTTTATCTTCAGTTTGTCCGATAACATACTCATCAAGTTTAGCAACTATCTGCCTAGGAGTTAGCATCATTACTCTCCTTATCACATATAGATAGTGTTTTAATGTTCGAGTTTGTATATATGCAAATTTCACCCGCTATTTTAAGACTCTCTTTTACTAGCTCTTTTTCGTTTAAATTTCCAAATTTATCCAATGCTCTAGCTGCTGAAAGTGCATAATTCCCACCACTTCCAATAGCTGCTATTCGCTCATCATCTGGTTCAACCACATCACCAACTCCACTTAATAAAAAGATATGTTCTCTATCCAAAACGAGCATCATAGCTTCAAGTTTTCTAAGGTATTTATCTTTTCTCCACTCTTTGCTAAATTCTATCGCAGCCCTTAAAAGATCGCCTTTTGATGCATCTAAACAGCTTTCAAACATCTCAAAAAGGTTAAAAGCATCAGCTGTACTTCCTGCAAAACCAGCTAAAACTTTACCATCTTTGCCAATTTTACGAATTTTAGTTGCTGTACTTTTTAAGACAGTATGCCCAGCAGTAACTTGTCCATCACCACCGATAACTGAGCAATTTTTACCCCTATAAGCAAGAATTGTTGTTGCGTGAAACATCACTCACCTACCACTTCTATCTCAAACTTTCCTGAAATTCCATATTTAAATTTAGCTTCAACATCAAAAATTCCGATTTGTTTGATAGTTTCTAGCTCTAAAATTTTTTTATCTATTTCAAGGTTTGTTTGCTCTTTTAAAGCGTTTGCAACATCATCTTTTGTAACTGAACCAAAAAGAGCCCCACTCTCACCGACTGGTTTTTTTATCTTAATGCGGATATTTTTAAGCTTATCAGCTATCTCTTCAAAGCTCTTTTTTTGCACTTCAAGATCTTCAGCTTCTCTTTTAAGCATTGCTTTTTGTTGTCTTAAAACTGCATCAGTTGCAACTTTAGCATATCCTTTTGCTACTAAAAAGTTATGACCATATCCTTCTTTAACCTCTTTTACCTCTCCTGCTTTTCCTAAATTTTTAACGTCTTTTACAAGTAGTACTTTCATAATATATCCTTTGTCTTTGTTTAAATTAGCTCTCTATTTTTCTACCATTCTTACCTGCTATGATAAATCTTAAAGCATTTAACTTTATAAAGCCCTCTGCATCATGTTGATTGTAGACTGAGTCTTCCTCAAAAGTACTAAATTCTGAGTTAAATAGACTATCAGTTTGACTTTTTCTACCTAAAACTATCACATTTCCTTTATATAGCTCAACCCTTACTATACCATTTACATGAGTTTGTGACTCATCTATAAGAGCTTGAAGCATCTTTCTTTCAGGACTAAACCAAAATCCGTTGTAGATAAGATTTGCATATTTTGGCATGATCTCATCTTTTAAGTGGGCTGCTTCTCTATCAAGTGTGATACTCTCAATAGCTCTATGAGCTTTTAACATTATAGTACCACCTGGAGTTTCATAGCATCCACGACTTTTCATGCCAACATATCTATTTTCAACTATATCTTGCCTTCCAATACCATGCTTTGCTCCTAATTCATTTAGCTTAGAAAGTATGTTAGCAGGAGTTAGTTTATCACCATTTATAGCTATAGGATCGCCCTTTTCATAAGTTATCTCGATAATCTCACTTTGATTTGGTGCCTCTTTTTGTGAAACACTCCATCTCCACATATCATCTTCTGGTGCTTGATATGGATCTTCTAAAATAAGACCTTCGTATGATATATGAAGTAAGTTTGCATCCATTGAATAAGGTGATTTACCCTTTTTTTGTTCTATGATGATTCCATTTTTATCGGCATAAGCAAGGAGTTTTTCTCTACTATTTAGATCCCATTCTCTCCATGGAGCGATGATTTTAATATCGGGCTTAAGAGCATAAGCACCGAGTTCAAAACGAACTTGATCATTTCCCTTACCAGTTGCACCGTGAGCTATAGCATTTGCACCTGTTTTTTCAGCTATCTCAACTAACTTCTTAGCAATAAGTGGTCTTGCTATCGATGTGCCTAAAAGATACTCACCTTCATATATAGCATTTGCTCTAAACATAGGAAAAACATACTCTTTTACAAATTCCTCTTTTAGATCAAGAGTAAAGATATTTTTCTCTTTTATACCGAGCTTTATCGCTTTATCTTTTACAGGAGCTAAATCCTCATTTTGTCCAATATCAGCAGTAAAAGTTACAACTTCGCAACCATAAGTATCACCTAGCCACTTAAGAATGATACTCGTATCAAGCCCGCCTGAGTAAGCTAAGACAACTTTGTTTATCTTTTTGTCCATTATTTATCACCTTAAATATAAAATTTAAATCTGATTTTACCTAAATTTGGGTTAAAAGTTGGTAAAATTTAGGTAAAATCATAGTTAATAAAAAATAAGGTGTTATAAGTGTCAGAATTTCATAAACTAGAAGCTATAAATTTAAATAAAATAATTAAAAAGACAAACATTATTAAAAATTTTTCTTTAGATGTAGAAAATGGCGAAATAGTTGGTCTTCTTGGTCCAAATGGAGCTGGTAAAACTACTACATTTTATATGATATGTGGACTTATACCACCAACAAGCGGTGATGTGCTACTTGATGGTGAAAAACTCACTAAAACACCACTACATAAAAGAGCAAAGCAAGGTATTGGTTACTTGCCACAAGAAAGTAGTATTTTTAAAGATTTAAGTGTAGAAGAAAATTTACTTCTTGCGGCTGAAGTGGCTCATAGTGATAAAAAAGAGGCTAGAAAAAAAACTGAAGAGATGCTTGAACTTCTTAATATCGAACCTATTAAAAATCGCTTAGGAGTTAGTCTTAGTGGTGGAGAAAGAAGGCGTTGTGAGATAGCAAGAAGTCTTGTTATAACTCCTAAATTTCTACTTCTTGATGAACCTTTTGCAGGCGTTGATCCTATCGCAGTAGCTGATATACAAAATATAGTAAAAAGTCTAAAAGATCTAAATATAGGAATTTTAATAACTGATCACAATGTTAGAGAAACTCTAGCCATATGTGATAGAGCGTATGTGATAAAAGATGGCGAACTTTTAACAAGCGGTAGCGCAAAAAAGGTAGCAGAAGATGAAAATGTTAGAAAATACTATCTTGGAGAGGATTTTAGATTTTGATTTGAAATTTCACTTTATTTTTTTGTTTCTCATCACTTATCTTCTTATTAATCGTTAAATTCTATCCATTTTGGAATTTCTATAAGTTCAACATACTCCTCTAATCGCTCAAGTGGCTTAAAATCAGACTTATACTCAAGACTTTGACAGCCTTTAACATGATAACCTAAATATATCCAATGCAAATCAAGCTCTTTAGCTAATTCTATCTCTTTAAGAAGTGAGAATTTACCCAAACTAAGATGTGAAAACTCAGGGTCATAATAACAATATATCGAACTTATACCATCATCAACGATATCTATAAGATCAACACAAACTAAGTTTCCATCTATATAATAAGATATCTCTTTGCCAAAATTTTCATATCCTAAAACATATAGATCATAATATTTCATAAGATCGATATCATAATACTTCCAATCACGTTTAAAGTACATATATTTGTGATATTTTTTAAAAAGTTCAACGTGTTCAAGGTCAGCTATAGGGCGTGAATAGTAAAATTTAGTTTGCGAATTTTTACGCATTAATCTACGTTGGCTCTTGCTTGGGCTAAAGTTAAACGTATCTATCCTTATGCTTACACATTTTTGACAACCATTGCAAACTGGTCTTTGAAAGTAACGCCCAAAGCGTCTATACCCTCTTTTAATAAGTTCTGAGTTAAGTTCTGATGAGCATCCATCTATATATAAATATTCAGTTCTGCTCTCATGAGCATCAAGATATGGGCATTTGCTATCAAGCGAGCAAAAAGGTATAACACTTCTCATATTCTCTTTATATCAGCATCTTTAGTATACTCTAAAAACTCATCCTTTAGTCTTTTTTCTCTAGCCTCTACACTCTCTTTTGAGAGATCAAAAACTTCTTTAAAGCTGCTATCATTATCTTTAGAATTTTCATCCAAACAACTTTTTGACTCTACTTTTTTAGAAGATTTAAGCATATCTTTTTTTATCTCTTTTAAATCATCAAAAAAATCATTCATTTTTTATTCTCATTTTCAAATTTTTTAACAGCCTCTGCTATAACAATATTTATATCATCTTGCTTTTTAAATTTATTGGCTTTATTTTTATACTTTTCCATCTCTTTTACAAGCTCTGAAAGATTGGTATCTAGATATGAAGTATCAAAAAATCCACGTCTAAACACACGGCTTTTGCTTATAGCAAGAAGAATTGGTATAGTTGTGGTAACTCCTTCTATGCTAAACTCTTCTAAAGCTCTTTCAAATTTATTTACAGCTAAGTCATAACTTGTTCCACGAACCATTAATTTTGCTAAAAGTGAGTCATAATAAGGAGGTATATCATAGTCTTTATACAAATGGCTATCTACTCTTACTGAAGGTCCAAGTGCTGGATAATAACCTGTAATTTTCCCCATAGAAGGTAAGAAATTTTTAGATGCATCCTCAGCTGTTATACGTGCTTCGATAGCAAAACCGTTAGATTTTACATCACTTTGTTCAAGATCTAGAATTTCACCTGATGCCATTCTTATCTGATGAACTATCAAATCAACTCCTGTAATCTCTTCTGTTACGCCGTGTTCAACTTGTATACGTGTATTCATCTCCATAAAATAGAAGTTATTATAATCATCAAGCAAAAACTCAACAGTCCCAACACTGCTATATCCTACTGCTTTTGCTGCTGCGACAGCAGTTACGCCCATAGTTTTACGTAGTGTTTGACTAACAGTAGGACTTGGTGCAATCTCTATAACCTTTTGATGGCGACGCTGTATCGAACAATCACGCTCTAAAAGATGTATAACATTGCCATAATTATCAGCTAGAATTTGAAATTCAATGTGGCGAGGGTTGATAATTAGTTTTTCCATAAAAACTTCATCTGTATTAAAAAACGCTTTTGACTCTCTTTTACAATCCTCTAAAAGACCTTCTAAATCTTCTTCTTTATGAACCTCTCTAATCCCACGTCCGCCACCACCACCACTTGCTTTAAGTATGACTGGGTAACCTATCCTGCTAGCATAATTTTTAATGGTTTCTATGTTTTCATGATTTATAGCTTCAGTTCCTGGTACAACAGGAATTCCATTTTTACGCATAAGATATCTAGCTATATTTTTATTGCCCATTTTACGGATAACATCAGATTTTGGACCTATAAATATAAGCCCTGCATCTTCTACTTTTTTAGCAAATTCATAATTTTCACTTAAAAAACCATATCCTGGATGTATAGCATCAGCTCCACAATGTTTAGCAACTTCAATGATTTTATCACTATCTAAATAGCCATGCATTGGGTGATCACCTATATTATAAGACTCATTAGCAATACGAACATGAAGACTTTCGCGATCAGGTTTTGTGTAAACAGCAACGCTTTTTATATGTAAATCTCTACACGCTCTTATAACGCGTACAGCTATCTCACCACGGTTTGCTATAAGTATCTTTTTTATCATTTTTTACCTTTTAAAATTTGATGATATATATTAGTATAATTTGTATAAAATTTAGTATAAAATTTAAAATTTCTATTATTTTGTAAACTTTAAGCTTTTTTTGAGTATAATTCCACTTCTATAATGCATAATGCGCCCTTAGCTCAGCTGGATAGAGCACTTGATTGCGGTTCAAGAGGCCAGAGGTTCGAATCTTCTAGGGCGTACCACTCTTATAACAAAATAAGGCTATTTATAAAATTTTGTTTTTTCTAGGTGAATTGAAAAGCGCTATTTTAGGTAAAGATGATATATAAGTAACAATTTATTCTTTAGTTATAAATTTAAAGAAGAAATCTTAAAAAGTTATGATAAATTTGTTACTAATCGTAATATTAACAATCTCAATAAATTTTTTTATTAATGAATGTGAGCGTCTTTGCTTTGAATATAAGAGAAATTTTGGGTAAAAGCTCTATAAAGTGCTATATCGGCATTGCTTATAAAGCTCTTAATATGACAAACTAAGTTATAATCTTAAAAACTACATAGATCAAAATTCTTTTATTTTTTAAGCTTTTAGTATTTTAAAAGCAAATTCTTTAAACTCTAAATTTACTTAGTAATTAAGTCAATGAATTTAAATATTAGTTTATTTATTACTTATCATAAAACTTCTCAACAAACTCAACAATCTTATCTAAAACTCTAGTTACTATTTTCTTTCTTTCAAGATATTTTGGAGTATCAATTAAAGTTTTTGCTACATTAATTGCAAGTGGAACTCTTTGTTCGTAAATATATGTATCAATTACTTTTTTTAACTCATCTTTATTTAAATTTTCATCTTTTACTATAAGCTCAAATGCTTTTTGCTTTTCCTCATCCCAAAACTTATCAAACTCATCTTCGATATTTTCAACATCTACTATATTTATAAGATTTTCATTGATAAATTTCTCAATCAACTCTCTTTTGCTTCTTAGTTGTGGGTTATTGTTTAAAATATTTGTAATATATTCTCTTTGT
The DNA here is from genome assembly GCA_012728225.1 of Campylobacter sp. Classification (GTDB taxonomy): domain Bacteria; phylum Campylobacterota; class Campylobacteria; order Campylobacterales; family Campylobacteraceae; genus Campylobacter_B. Next base: position 1,538 of record JAAYFN010000027.1, on the reverse strand, counting down.
TTGCTTGCTTCTTCTTTATCTTGCGTATCTTTTAGCTTTTCTAGTAGTTTTAAAATATAAATTACATTTATCTCATCTTTATGGATTAACTCTAGCTCAAAATCAACATCTTCTAATATTGAAACTCTCTCTTTATCTCTATTTGTGCTAGGTTTTAAATCAAGATATTTACTCTTATAATCTTCAAACTCTTGTTCACTCATTTTTAAATCAGCCCATTTAAAATCACTAAATCCACCCAAGATATTTTTAACTCTTAAAAGCTCTCTAAAAGCCTTTATAAATTCTAGCTTCTCTTCCTCTCCAAATAGTTCACCAACACTTTTAACTGTTGGAACTATTAGTTTTAGGGCATCGTATTTATCATCAAAGCTTTTTACATAACTCTCATAAGGTTGCATAATTATTATCTCTTTTGCATCTTTATTTGAAAAAAGTGATATTGCATCATCTGTTGCTTGTTTTAGATTTCTAAAACAAACTATATTTCCTTGAGATTTTTGCTCATTTAGTATTCTATTTGTTCGTGAAAAAGCTTGTATAAGTCCATGATATTTTAAGTTTTTATCTACATAAAGAGTGTTTAATGTTTTACTATCAAATCCAGTCAAAAACATATTTACAACAAGTAAAATATCTATCTCTTTTTGTTTTACTCTTTTTGAAATATCGTTGTAGTAGTTATAAAAGCTTTGTGAATCTTTTGTTGAGTATTTACAAGAAAACATTTTATTGTAATCTTCAATAAACTCATCTAGTTTCTCTCTTGAGTGCTTGTTTATATGTGTTTCATCTATAAATGCACCTTCTGATTCTTCTAGCTCTACAATACCTGTTGCATCCTTGTCATCTTCATTTGCACTATACGAAAATATTGTCGCTATTTTTAGATTATGCTTTTTTGCTTTAAAATTTTCATAGTATTTTATTAACATATCAACACTACTTACACACATCATAGCTGTAAATTCTTTTGAGTGCGTTTTTCTATCGTGATGAGCTATTATAAAATCAACTATTTTTTCAACTCTATCATTACTTTCTAATAGCTCTTTTGTATCGATATCTTCTACTGCTATATCAATATTTGTAGCACTACCTTCTTTTTGTTTATATTTGCCTATATACTCAACACTAAACTTTAAAACATTTTCATCATTGATTGCATCAGTTATTACATATTTATGTAAACACTCATCAAAAAGCTCTTTTGTAGTTCTTTTACCAAGTGCATTTCCTACTGCGTTTTCTTCAAAAATAGGAGTTCCTGTAAAACCAATCATCTGATTGTTTGTAAAGAATTTTGTAATATTAAGATGAGTTTCACCAAACTGACTTCTATGACACTCATCAAAAATAAATACTATATTTTTATCTTTTATTTTATTCATTTTATCTAAATAGTGCTTTTTTGAAATAGCCGTATTTAGTTTTTGGATGGTTGTAACAATTAGTTTTGTATCATCTCCAAACTGTTTTACAAGGGTATTTGTATTGTCAGTTCCATCTACACTTCCATCACTAAAGCTATTAAACTC
>JAAYFN010000026.1 GCA_012728225.1 Campylobacter sp. | reverse complement strand
GTTTAGAGCGACTTGCAATGTATCTGCAAGATGTTCAAAGTGTGTATGATATCGTTTGGAGTGATATAGGAGAAAAAAGCATAACTTATGGTGATGTTTTTAAACGAAGTGAGTTTGAAAGTTCAACTTACAGTTTTGAAGTTGCTGATGCTAGTATGCTTTTTGAAAGTTTTGAAAATTACTTTAAAGAGTGTAAAAGAATTTTGGATGTAAATTTAGCACTTCCAGCATATGATTATTGTATGCTTTGTGCACATACATTTAATGAACTTGATGCAAGAGGAGCTATAAGTGTAACTCAGCGTCAAGAGTACATCCTTAGAATTCGTGAATTAGCCAAAGGATGTGCTAAGTGTTATATAGGAGAGAGTGCTTGAAGGTATCAGAAATTTACACTATACTTAACTCTTTAGCGCCTTTTGAAGATAGCGAGCAGTGGGATAATTCAGGGCTTTTAGTGGGAAATTTCAAAGATGAATTTGATAAGATTTATGTAAGTCTTGATTTAGATAGTAAGCTTGTCTTAAGCTTAGAAGAAAACTCACTTATCATTACTCATCATCCGCTTATTTTCAAAGGTATAAAAAGAGTAGATACTAGTAAATACCCTGGAAATTTACTCGGAATTTTGATAAAAAAAGATATAAAACTTATCTCAATGCATACTAATTTTGATAAGCATATACTTAATAAATTTGTTATGAGTGAAATTTTAGGTTTAGAAATTTCACATATTGATGAATTTTTAGTATATGCAAAATTTAGTGCAAAATTTAGTAAACTTTGTGATTTAGTAAAGTTAAAATTTGGGATAGAAAATTTAAGAGTTACTGAAGTTAAAGATGAGATTAACTCATTTGCGCTTTGTACAGGAAGCGGTATGGATCTAGCTGATAACGTTAAAGCAGATGTTTTTTTAACAGGAGATATTAAGTATCATGATGCATTGGCTGCTAGAGAAAATGGACTAAATTTGATCGATATCACACATTTTGAAAGTGAGAAGTATTTTGGTCAAGCATTAGCAAAAAGCTTGCAAAATTTAGGGATAAACGCTATAATTACAAATTCAACAAACCCATTTAGCTATAAATAAGGAATTTATATGAACAAAAATTTAGAACAACTTATCGAACTTAGTAAATTTGATGAAGAAATTGATTCATTTTTGCCAAAACTTGATGCAATTAATGAAAAACTTAACTTAAAAAATGAAGAAATTGCTAGTGTAGAACGCCAGATAGAGGCGACTCAGGCAGATATTGAGGACATCTCAAAGCAGATTGCTACTACAAATACTCATATTGCTCAGTTTACAACAAAGATAAAAGACAGTGGTAAAAAAAGTTCTGCTATCAAAACTGAACGCGAGATGAAAGCGTTAAATTTAGAAGAAAATTTAGCCAAAGAGCAACTTACCGCTGCAAATGAAGATATATCAAGACTTGAAAAGCTTGTAGATACTAAAAATGAGATCAAAATTGAGCTTGATAGTAAAAAAAGTACTCTTGAAACTGAGCTTAGTGAGCTTGAAAAAACAAGTGGCGAGGAGAGGGATGTAATTGAAAATGAGAGATCTTCGCTTTATGTTAATAAAGAGAAACTTTTAACCGATATGGATGCAAAAATCATAGTTTTTTATGAAAAAATTCGCAGATGGGCTGGAAATACAACTGTTGCAAAGGTAAAAAAACAAGCTTGTTATGGTTGTTTTATGAAGATAAATGATAAAACTTACTCAGCTGTTTTGAAAGACGATGACATCGTAACTTGTCCACATTGTGGTAGAATTTTGTATAAAGAGAGTGAGTGATATACACTCTTTTTACCTTTATTATCTGGTTTTTATCTCTACCGTTTGTACTTGTTTTGAGCTTAAAAAGCAAGTACAAAAAGAGCCTTCCAGCTAGATTTTTACTGTTTAAAAACCCTAAATTAAAAAGAGTTGATATCCATTTTCACGCTTGCAGTTATGGTGAAGTAGTTGCTTTAGAGAAACTCTCATCAAATTTCAGCTCTAAAAGCTTTACAGTTACAATAGGTACAGGATATGAAAAAGCTTCTATGCTTACTCAAAACACTCGCTTTTTACCATTTGAAAATTTCATACCATTTTGGTTAAATAGTTCAAATGTTTTGGTTGTATTTGAAGCTGAGTTATGGTTAAATTTAGTAAGAACAGCTAAAAAAAATGGCTCTTTTGTTGTGCTTTTAAATGCACGCATAAGTGATAAATCCTATAAAAATTATCTAAAATTTAGAGCTTACTACAAAGAAGTTTTTAAAAATATCGATCTTGTTTTAGCTCAAAGTAAGCTTGACGAGGAGCGATTAAAAGAGCTAGGTGCAAAAAATATAAAGGTCGTAGGAAATATAAAAAGTGCAAATTTTAAAAAGCCTACTAAAATTTATCCTAAATTTTATGAAAAATTTGTTGTCATAGCTTCAACGCATGAAAAAGAAGAGAAGATGATACTAAGTGCTATAAATCCATCAAAAAACACTAAGTATTTAGTAGCGCCAAGACATCCAGAACGCTTTGTAGAAGCAGGTAAAATTTGCCTAAATTTTGCACAAAAACATGGTCTATCTTTTGAAAAATTTAGTCAAAATCTAGGATTAAATTCAGATGTAATACTTCTTGATACACTAAATGAACTTGTGAATTTTTATGCAATTGCAGACGTGGTTATTTTAGGTGGAAGTTTTGTTGATGGTATCGGAGGACATAACCCTACTGAGGTTGCACAGTTTAACACTCCTTTGATAAATGGCAAGTTTTATCATAATCAAAAAGCTCTTTTTGAGTTAGTTGAGGGCGTTAAATTTAGTGATTTAAGCGATATAAATGAGCTTTTGTTAAATGAGCTTAAAAGCACTAGTATTAAGTCAAAGTGTGATTTAGACATTATCTTAAATTTACTAAAGGAAAAAAGTGAAAAATGAAAAAGCTTATAAGCTTTTAGCTTTACAAGAGGGGATTACAAACAATGCCGCAAAAGAGCTTATCGATAGCGAACTTGTTTATGCTAATGGCAAAAAGATTCTCATCGCAAGAGTGCTGATGAATGTAGATACAAAATTTAAAGTTGTAAAGCAAGAAAAGCCAAAAATTATCTTTGAAGATAGTGTTATTATGGCTGTAAATAAACCTGTTTTTGTCTTAAGTGACAAAGTAGCACAAATTTGCCAAGCAACTCTTTTAAACCGTCTTGACAAAGGAACAAGTGGCGTTTTACTTCTTACTAAAGATGAAGAATTTAGAACTAGAGCTATTAAAGAATTTATAGATATGAGAGTTAAAAAAACATATTTAGCTATCGTAAATGGTATCGTTAGCCAAGAACTAGTTATAGATGATCCGATTTTAACTATAAAAGGAAAAGGCTCAGCATTTTCTAAAATTTCACCAAATGGTAAAAGTGCCATTACTAAGGTATATCCTTATATGATAAGTGGTAAAAAATCATTAGTTAAAATCGAGATTGATACGGGCAGAACTCATCAGATTAGAGTTCATCTTGCAAGTCAAAATTTAGGTGTAGTTGGCGATGAAAAATACTCAAAAAGTAGTTCAAAAAGAATGTATCTTCACTCATATAAAACTGAAATTTTAGACTATGAGTTTATTGCCCCGCTTGATAGTAGTTTTAATGAATTTGGCTTTGAAATTCCATAGAAATTAAGTTTTTAAACTGATTTAAAGATTATTTTAGTAAAATAAACCCTTTGATTATACTTTTAAAGGAAGAGCGTGTTTGAACAAATTGGTGAGTCGTTTAGATCGGCTGTAAACAAACTTAGAGTTATTGATGATGAAAAGGCACTTAAAAATGCACTTGACACGCTTAAAAAAGCTCTACTTAGAGCAGATGTTCACCATAAGATAACAAAAGAGCTTGTAGAAATGATAGAAAAAGATGTCAAGGCAAATGGCATCGGGCAAAAACAGTTTTTAAACGCTATCAAAAATAACCTACAAGACATTCTTACAGCTCCAGGCAATCAAGGTTTTGTGTATGCTAGTAAGCCACCAACAGTAGTTCTTATGACTGGTCTTCAAGGAGGCGGTAAAACAACTTCAACTGTTAAGCTTGCAAATAACTTAAAACAGAAAAAAAAGAAAGTTTTAATAGCAGCTTGCGACTTGCAACGTTTAGCTGCAGTCGAGCAGTTAAAACAGCTTTGTGAAGCTAATGAGATAGATCTTTTTTATATTGATGGAGAAACTAAGCCTTTAAATGTAGCAAAAGGAGCGCTTAAAAAAGCAGAAAATGAGTTTTATGATGTGCTTTTTTTAGATACAGCCGGACGTTTAGCTATAGATGAAGAGCTTATGGATGAGATAAAAGAGATAAAAAAAGCAGTTAATCCTGATGAGATATTTTACGTTGCAGATGCGATGAGTGGTCAAGATGGTATTAGGAGTGCTTCAACTTTTAATGAAAATCTTAACATCACAGGTGTTGTGTTAAGTAAATTTGATGCAGATGCTAAAGGCGGCGTGGCTATCGGTATAGCACATCAACTAGCAATACCACTTAGGTTTATAGGAACAGGTGAAAAAGTCGCTGATATAGAAGGATTTATACCTGAGCGTATAGTTGGGCGTATTATGGGAGAGGGCGATTTAGCAACCTTAGCTGAGAAGACCAGTGAAGTTTTTGATGAGAAAAATATTAAAAAGATAAGTAAAAAGATAAAAAAAGGTCAATTTACATTTAACGATTTTCTTGAACAACTTGAGAGTGTTAAAAAGCTTGGTAGTATGAAAAACCTTATTGGAATGATACCGGGCATGGCAGATATGGCAAGTCAGCTTAAAGATATTGATTTAGAAAATTCAAAAGAGATTCTTCATATAAAAGCTATGATAAACTCTATGACGCTAAAAGAGCGTGAAGATCCAGATCTTTTAAATAACTCTAGAAAAAGGCGTATAGCTGAGGGTTCAGGACTTTCACAGATGCAAGTAAACCGTTTTTTAAAGCAGTTTAATAACGCTTCAAAAATAGCTAAAAAGATGTCAAAAGGTGGCATGCAAAATATGGCAAGTATGATGCAAGGATCAAATTTCCCTAGGTAGTTATAGGGAGTTTTTTTATGGATAAATTTTATCTATAACAAAGCTTATAAATTTAAGGAGAAAAAATGGCAACAGTTGTAAGACTAACAAGAGTAGGTCGCAAGAAAAAACCTTTCTACAAGATAGTAGTTACTGATAGTAGAAAAAAAAGAGATGGCGGATATATCGAAAGTTTAGGATACTATAACCCATTGGTCGAGCCTGAGTTAGTAAAATTTGACGCAGACAGACTTGAGTATTGGAAAAGTGTAGGAGCTAAACTAAGCGATAGAGTTGCTAGAATAACAAAATAACTATCATGGTAGAGGATTTTTTAAAAGAGTACGCTAAGCTTATAGCTAACCATCCAGACGTGGTTCAAACTCATAAGATTAAGCTTGAAGAGGGCTTAGATGAGATAGTTATATTGGCTGATAAAAGCGATACAGGTAAGCTTATAGGCAGAGAT
>JAAYFN010000025.1 GCA_012728225.1 Campylobacter sp. | reverse complement strand
GATTATATGTCGGCAACTTTAGAAAAATATGGATTTGGTAAGAAAACAAGTATTGATTTGCCAAATGAGTTTATCGGTACAGTTCCAAATAAAGCATGGAAACAGGAAAAATATGGTCAACCTTGGTATATCGGCGAGACTATCATTACATCGATTGGACAAGGTAGCCTTTTAGTAACTCCTATACAGATGGCTAAACATATTGCTGAGTTAGCAAGTGGTAAAGGTATAACTCCGCATTTTCTTAAAAGCATAGAAGGCATAGATGTAGAATTTGAAAATTATGAGCTTTTTAGTCCTTTTGAAAAAGATCAATTGCCATATATTCGCAAAGCAATGTATGAAGTAGCCAATCATCCAAAAGGTACAGCTTATAACCACTTAAAAGATAGTCAAGTTAAACTTGCTGCTAAAACAGGAACTGCCCAAGTTGTAAGTATTCCTCAAAATGAGAAAGTTCGTATGAAAGAGGCGGATATGGAGTATTATGAGCGTTCTCATGCATGGATAGTAGCGTTTGGTCCTTATGAAAACCCACAATATGCTGTAACGGTATTGGTTGAGCATGGAGGTGGTGGAAGTAGTACTGGTGGGCCTATGATAAAGAGTATCTTTGATAAGCTTTTAGAGATGGGATATATCGACAATAACGTTACAAAATAACTTATATAACTAGCTTTCAGTTCTAATTATTAAGCTTTTTGGTAAGTTAAAGTGTTTTAAAATTTGCTCTTCTTTATCTCTCATTTCACCACTATCATTTTCATGATCAAATCCTAATATATGAAGAATACCATGAGTAAAAAGTAGAGCTATTTCATCATCTATGTTGTGAGCAAATTCATCAGCTTTAGTTTTAGCTAAGTCAAGGTTTATAACTATTGAGCCAATTGGAAAATTTGAGTTACTTTTAGGAGTATTTATATAAGGAAAGCTTAAAACATCAGTTGTTTTATCTATATTTCGCTCATTATTATTTATACTTCTCATCTCATCGTTATTTACAAAAAGAAGTTCTATCATTTTTCCATTTGCAAGGTAGTTTAAAATTTCATCTAAAATTTCTGGATATATATCTTCACAATCTATCAAATTTCACCTTTTATGTTAAATTTTGCTAAAATTATACCAAAATTTAGGAGTTTGTATGAAAAAAGCACTTTGTATAATGAGTGGAGGGATGGATAGTACGCTTTGTGCATATATAGCAAAGTCTAGAGGTTATGATATTGTAGGGCTTCATTTTGATTATAAGCAGAGAACTCAAGCGAAAGAAAAAGAGTGCTTTGAGAAGATATGTGCAAATTTAGAAGCTCAAAAACTCATCATTGATGCTAGTTTTATCGCTGATATAGGTGCAAATTCTCTAACGGATACAAAGCTAGAAATTCCAACTAAATTTAGTGATGAAGTGCCAAATACTTACGTACCGTTTAGAAATGGTATATTTGTAAGTATTGCAGCAGCAGTAGCTGAAAAATTTAGGTGTGAAGTTATATATATCGGAGTTATAGAAGTTGATGGAAGTGGGTATCCTGACTGTTCAGCTGAGTTTATAAACTCTATAGAAAAGAGCATAAATTTAGGACGAGTTTTTAAAAGCAAGATAGAGATGCCACTTGTAAATTTAACTAAAGAGCAGATAGTAATTAAATCATTAGAGTTAGGAGTTAAGCTAGAAGATACTTGGAGTTGTTATAAAAATAGCGTTAATGCATGTGGAGTGTGTGATAGTTGTCGTTTAAGATTAAGAGGTTTTAAAATGGCCGGGGCGACAGATAAGATACCTTATGTTAAGTAAAATTTATAGCGTCCATATCAACTTCTACATTGGGGATATTGTAGCAAGCAAAACCTGCTTTTATAAGTGCTTTTGGGTTATCTGAGCGGATTAAAATTTCGTAGCGGAATTTTGATGAGATATACTCTATATTAGCTTTTCCATAACCAATAATATCAATGTTTGAAATCTTTTTTAAACTCAATAGACACTTTTGCATACTTCTTTTTGCTAAATCCTCTTTTTTGTTTGAGATGAGTAGCCTTAAAAGTCTAGTAAAAGGAGGATAAAGACCTTCTCTAAATTTGAGCTCGTCACTTAAAAATTTATCATAGTCCTCAATATACTCTTTAAAAAACTGAGTTTGTTGGGTTTGGATGATGACCTTTGCTTTTCCTGCGCGTCCTGCTCGTCCTGCAAGTTGTATAGCTAAACTAAGAGTTTTTTCTCTAGCTCTAAAGTCAGCATAGCCAAGATTTGCATCTATTCCCATAACAATACTAAGAGCTACGTTGTGATAGTCGTGGCCTTTGCTAAGCATTTGAGTGCCAACTAAGATATCAGTTTTATGGTCATTAAATTCTTTAAGTGTGCTTATGAGCTTTTTTTGAGTACTTAGAGCATCACGATCGAATTTAGATATATTTGCGTTTGGAAATAGCTTGTTTAGTTGCTCTACTACTTCACTTGTTCCCATTCTTTTAGATTCCATTACTTGGCTTTGACACTTAATACACTTTGTATGTGAATAGGTACTATATCCGCAGTAGTGGCATTTAAGGGAGTTTTTATCTTTGTGAAAGCTCATGCCAACACTACAAAATGGACAGCTTACAATAGTTGAACATTTTGAGCATATCATATACTTAAAATTTGCCCTAGTTGGAAGAAACACTATTGCTTGCTTAGCATTGTTTAGACATGATCTAAGTTCACGCTCCAACATAGGCGTTATCTTAGTTTCGTTTTCATCATAAAGTATCTCTTTGTCGCTTTTAAAGTAAGTTCCCTTTAGTCTAAAAGTAGGATGTTTTTGATGTGTTGTAAGTGCGGGTGTAGCTGATCCAAGGATAGTTTTGATCTTAAATTTATTAGATATATATAAGGCAAGATCACGTGCGTTGTATCGCGGTTTGCTAGATGATTTATAGCTATCATCGTGTTCTTCATCAACTATAATAACACCTAAATTTATATAGGGCAAAAATAGAGCACTTCTTGCTCCAGCAATGAGTTTTATCTCACCACTTTCAAATTTTGCTAAAAGCTCCATTTTATTTTTAGGTGTTATCTTTGAGTGCCAAACTCCAAGACTTGAGCCAAAGTAATTCTCTAAACGGCTTTGCATCTGAGGAGTAAGTGAAATTTCAGGCATTAAAAAAAGTGCTTGTTTGCCAGCATTTAGTTGATCTTTTATAAAAGAGATATAAATTTCACTTTTTCCGCTTCCTGTATCACCAAATATAAGGCTTGTGTTATTATCTTTGACAAACTCTAAACACTTGGTTTGTTTAGGGCTTAAATTTGGTGATTTGGTAAAAACTTGACTAATTAAATTTGAGCTCTTATAAGGTGTAAATAGTCCAAAACTCACGCCCAAATCACAAATATAGTAGCTTGATATGAAGTTAGCTAAGTTGATTTGAATTTCAGTAAATTTAAGGTCTAAAACCTCTAAAATTTCTTTAGTTTGAAAATCTGGTTTTTCACAAATTTTTATAACAACTCCAATTTTTACACTATTTCTAATGGAAATTTTAACTAAAGTGTAGGGTAAAATTTGAGTGCTAAAAGAGTAAGTTAGCGGTTTTAAAGATGAATTTAAAACCGCTATTTGGTAGTAAAGCATTAGTTGCTTAGTGTTTTACATATTTCATCACTGCTATTACAACTAAATGTACCAGCTTTGTTTTTGCCATCTTCTGATGCGGTTTGATAGTAGGTAAAAGTTGTGCACGATCCAGCAACACAAGCTTTTGCCTTATGAGTGCCATTCATAGTCCAGCCGTTTCTATCGTTGCCTGAAGGCAGACCATTTTGTATAAATGCATCAAAATTTGTTCCTGGATCAGGCCATGCAATAGTTCCTACCATAAGGTCTTTACCTCTTTCAAGGTTTATACCACTTTTTATCGCCGCTACATCTGCTCTCATCTTTGAAATTTGAGCATCGTCCCTAGTTATTGATAACTTTGGCACAGCAACAGCAGCTAAAATTCCTAAAATCACGATAACAAATATAAGTTCTACCATTGTAAAACCAGATTTGAAATTTTTCATATGTTATCCTTTTTTATATATGAAATATTCTTTATTATACTATTTATTTCTTAAAATTTCAAAAGACATCATTTAAAAGATAATTTTGTTAAATTATTTGTAACTATAAAATTTCAGCTAAATTATCTCCAAATTTTATTATCGTATCAGGATGGACAACGAATTTAAGTAGTTTAGAAGGTAGCAAGATAATAATAGTTGAGCCAAGTTCAAAATTCCCCAGATGCTCTCCTTTTAAAAAGTGTAAATTTTCATATCTATAAGTTGCTTTTCCTAGCTTTGCATTGGTTTGAATTTTTTTATCAAAGTCAAATTTTATCTTACCCACATTAAATGCACCTACAAAAACGATCCAGAAAATTTCGTTATTTTTAAATTTACATTTTAGTGCAACGCGTTCATTTTTAGCGTATAAATTTGGTATTTTTTTAAGTGTTTTAGGCTCTACTTTATATAAATTTGCAGGTAGATATTTTGCTTCTAAAACTTCCATATTGCAAGGTGCGTGATAGTGATGGTAATCACGCGGTGAGAGATAGAGATTTGCATACATTAGTTCATCACAAACATTTTCATCTAAAAGCTCATTTAATTTATAAGTTTTACCTTTTATACTTATAGCTTTGTTGTTTTTGCTATTTCCTAGATCAAGAATTCTGCCATCACATGGAGATATGAAACTAGCTTCCCCTAAAGCCCTAGGAGTGACTAACTCTCTAGTAAAAAGAGAATTTAAGCTGGGATATTGGTTACTTTGTTTAAATTCGTTCATCTGTATTTTAAAATGTTTTATAAAGTAGTTGTTTATAGGATTTTGGATAAATTTTGGAAATTTTATCCATGCAATTTTGCCAAAAACTCTAGATATTGTATTTCTTGTCATTTATAATTTAAACCAAATATAGCTCTTCAAGTTCATTTTTAAAGTCAACTATCTTGCCTTTTTCGCTGATAAGTAACTCTAAACGCTTGAATTTAGAGATGATTCTAGAAAATGTTTCAGGTGTTATATTTAAGATATTAGCACTTTGTGAGTGTTTAAG
>JAAYFN010000024.1 GCA_012728225.1 Campylobacter sp. | reverse complement strand
TATTTTTTGATACTTCCAAAATTTACAAGAGATAAAGACAGTATCAAAAAAGAGAATAATAAAAACAAAAATCGAGATAAAAAAGAGCTTACAGATCTAGTTGAATGCAGTAAATGTGGCACTTTGGTTGACATTAAGGACTCTATAATAAGTACGTCTGGATATGTTTGCAGTCAATGCACAAAAAGAGGATAATATGCAGATAATCGGACATAAACTCATACCTTTTGAACCTTTTAAAGAGGTTTACAGCGTAAAAAATGTCATAAGGTTTGAAAATTTAGCCTTTAAATTTGATGAAGTTATGATAAAAACAGCTATCGACACAGATAAAAACTTTAGTGTTTTTGTAACTAACATCAACGAAATAGTACTTGCAAATGCATTTGGCGCTAAATACATCTTACTTGAAAAGTCAAATACCGCCCTTATAAAAGAGGCTGTTAGGCTAGCTGAGTTCTATCTTTTTGACACAAAAGTAGCCATTATAGTTGATAACCTAGAAAAAGATCTCACAAACGCTATAAATTTAGGTGCAGATGTATCTATACTAAGAACCGCTATTTTGCAGATAAGTTACTAATTATTTCGTAGGCTTTGAAACTATATAACCAAATTTAAAGCTAATGCTTGAATTTGCCTCTATAATAAATTCTTTTTCTACTTTACCATCTTTTTGCACACTAGCTCCAAGATCTCCTAAGATCTTTACTTTTATATCTTCATGTGTGCTTACTGGCGCTCTTTCTGTAAAATTAACTCTCTGACTTTTACCACTATTGTTTGTTATAGTATAAGCCCAAACGCTTTTGCTATTTTCGTTACCACCAAAAATAGACTCATCAACCATAATATCAGATAGCTCTTTATTGACCGCTATAAAGTTATTTACCCCAAAAAAAAGCTCTGCTTTTTCATTTTTTAAAAGCTTACTTTGATATCCCGAACTGATAAAGCTGTCTTCAAAATAATAATCCGTCCTAGCCTCTTGCACATCAAACTCAGGCGTAAAAGTAGCCATAAAATAAGCCTTACTCGTCCCATAACCATCTATATAATTACTAAAAGTAGCATTTAAATCTTGTAAATTTAGTGTTAAAAAGTTATCTTTTCTAGCTTTAATATCTACTTTATCTACCTGCCAAAAATTAAATGTATGTAGTGTTTTTTCTACTACTTCTCTTGAAAGTATTACTGCATCTTCACTCTTGTTTTCTACTCCCATAACCGACATAGTAGCAGGTGCATCTTGAATTTGAGCTGGGGACTCTTTTTGAAGATATATAGGCATAAATTTAGCAGGGTTTTGTCTTTGCCTTACAGAGTAAGAGAAAAATCTCACCCTAGCTTTATCTAAATTCTCATCTAAATTTGATAAGCTAGCACTCTGCTTAATAGATATAGAACTTCCATTTAAAACAATTACGTTTTTACTATCTAAAACCACATCGTAAAGAGGGTATTTTATCACAACTCCTTTACAATTCGCACTAACAACTAAATCTTTTAAAAATATAGTTTGGGAACTAACAGAACTTAATAGATCTAGCTGTATTTGTATATCTGCTTGTTCAGTTAAATTTTGAGTTAGAGCGTTATCTATATTTGAAATATTATCTATATTGGAATTAAGAATCACTTTATAACTATCTTTAAGAGCTTGCTGACGAGCTAAAAGAGCTGATTTTTTAGCTGAATTTTCATCATCAACTTTTCTAAAATTTGTAAAATCCGCATCAGTTATATCACACGGTGCACTTATCTCAATATCACTCATACTTAAAGTAAATGGCACGCTAAATTTATTATTTAAACTGCTTTTTTCAACCATAACCACATCTGTATATATATCTATCCCGGCTCCAACAACGGCCGAGCATAAGACAAAAAATAGTACTATTTTCTTCACTTTACCATAACCTTTTTAGCCTCTATCCCCATAAGAGAGAGCGAGGTTTTAATACTAAGTGCAACTAAAGCAAAAAGTTTTAGTAAGGCATCTTCGTTTTGACTGCCTATTACACGATTTTCATTATAAAATTTATGAAAACTAGCTGCTAAATTTTTAAGATAATCAGGTATCTTTTGGAGAGCTCTTGAGTTAAAAGCATCCTCTAAAACTTCACCTAAAGATATAGCTTCAAACAGCAAATCTAAACCTTCACTGCTCAAATTTGACAAACTAGCCTCAAGCACATCATCTACATTTTTACCTGCTTTTTTAAATACCTGATAAACTCTTGCATGTGCATAATTTATATAGTAAATAGGATTTGAACTATCTTCTTTTTTAAGCTCATCAACATCAAATTCAAGTGGTGTATCACACTTCTTACTTATAAATATAAACCTAAGAGCATCACTTCCTATCTCTTCTATCACATCACTCATAAGGATGAAATTTCCAGCTCTTTTACTCATCTTATAAGCCTCACCATCTTTTAGTAAGCTTACCATTTGAGCTAAAATCACCTCAAGTTGATTTTCATCATATCCTAAGTAGTGTATGCTTGCCTTAACTCGCGCGATATAGCCATGATGATCTGCGCCCCAGATATTTATATAGTGATCAAATCCTCTTTTAAATTTATCATCATGATAGATGATATCTCCTGCAAGATAGGTTGGTCTTGAATCTTCTCGTATGATAACTCTATCTTTTTCATCTCCAAGTTGACTTGATTTAAGCCAAATTTTACCCTCATTTTCATAAGTTCCATCATGTTTTTTAAGCTTTTCAAATGTACTATCTTTTTGATTATAAAGGCTTTTTTCACTTACCCAATTATCTATTTTGATATTTGCAGATGCTAAATTTTGTTTTATAAGAACAAGTATTTTATCTTTTCCCCATTGACTTAATCTTTTGATACTTGTATCATCACTAAAAATTTCCAAACCAAATTCTTCATAAAGCTCTCTAGCTAGATCATCAATATACTCACCGCGGTAAAACTCATTAGGATACTCAACGCTTTGATTTAATATGATATCTTTACCTCTTAAAAGTATAGATATACCAAGTAGATCCATTTGATTGCCCGCATCATTTATGTAGTATTCAGTAGATATATCCACACCTATATGACGTCCAACTCTTGCTAAAGTATCACCATAAACTGCACCTCTAACATGTCCTATATGAAGTGGTCCTGTGGGATTTGCACTAACATACTCAAGCAGTATGCTTTCACCGCTACTCTTTTTTTTAGCAAATTCATCTGGGTTTTTTAACCAATAAGTTGTAAATTTATCTAAAAATTCACTCTTTAGTCTAAAATTTAGATAACCATTTAATGCACTTACTTCAAAAATTTCACTCTGACTAAACTTATCAACAAATTCTTCAGCGATAAGCTTAGGAGATTTTTTAAGCTCTTTGGCAAGTCCAAAAGCAAGCGGTGATGCGTAATGCGCTAAATTTCTATCTTTTGGCTTTTCTAAAACAAACTCGCTACCTAAAACCTTCTTTATCTCATTTATTACTGCTGTTTTCAAATTATGCTTTTTCGCTATCTTTAGTTTCGTTTATAATAGTTGCCTCAACCTCTTTTTCAGCAGTTGTGCTCTTTTTGCTATCTTCTTCTATCTCTTCCATCTCTTTTTTGAAGACCTTTATACCTTTACCTAAGCCTTGAGCTAACTCAGGGATCTTCTTAGCCCCAAAAAGTAAAACTACCACAGCCAACACTATAAGCCAATGTCCTACACTCATTGCTACCATGCTTATCTCCTTAAATTTAATCTATCCAATTGTCTATCATATCACGCAAATTTAAATTTATAGTTTTAAATTTCATAGATTTAAAGATAGACTCAAAAATTTGGTATGCCTCTTCAAAGTCATCGTTTACTATCAAATAATCATACTCTTTGATATACTCCATCTCACCAACTGCGTTCATTATACGCCTTGAAATGTTTTCTTTATCATCTGTTGCGCGTGCAATAAGACGATTTTCAAGTTCGCTTTTATTTTTAGTAGTAATAAAAATAGAAACTATCTCATTTTTAAATTTTTCTTTTACTGCCTTAAAACCTTGAATATCTATATCAAAAATCACAGTTTTAGCATCTTTAAGCGCTTTTTCTATAGGTATACGTGAGGTACCATAATAATTTTTATGAACTATAGCCCACTCTAAAAAACTACCCTCTTTTATCCCTTCTTCAAAAAGCTCTTTACTGATATAATGATAGTTTACGCCCTCTTTTTCACCATCTCTTATCTGCCTGGTTGTTGATGAAACTGAAAAATATATCCCACTTTGCTCACTCATAAGTCTGTTTATAAGTGTAGATTTGCCACTCCCACTAGGTCCTGAAATAACTAAAATTTGACCTCTATACACTTAATCTATATCCTTAATAGTCACTTTTACTTTGATTTTCATATCTTTAAGCGCGTGTTGTAGCTCACCATTTCTAAGTGCATTTTCTATACTTGTTGATATACTTTTTTTAAGCTCATTTTTTATATCATCTTCTAAATTGATATTTTCTACCTCATTACCATCTTCTACATCGCCAAGAAAAGCCTCTTTTAGCTCTTTTTCAAAGGACTTTGTATCGAAATTCAGATCTTGAATTTTTATATTTTCTTGAGAATTTTGAGAGTCATTATCTAGCTTAACAGGATTTATTAATTCAACATCATCAAAAGAAAACTCATCTATAAATGTATCGCAATCATCATTGCTATCTTTACTAAGAGTATCTTCAGTATTGTTATGAAGTTCAAAACATCTGCTAAAAGCCGTTTTTTCTAAATCGTTCATAAACTCATCAAGTGGCTCATCTGCATCAAAAGAATTTAAAGCCTCACTAAGTTCACTATTTATCTCATCAACAAGTTCACTTAAAGAGTTATCATCATCATACTGCTGAACTGTTTTTTCTAAAAACTCCATCTCTTTTTTAGAATGCTCTGGTTCATCTTCATAAAGATTATCTAACTCGTCGATCTCTTTAACCATATCACTTATAATCTCAAGTTCACTCTTTTTTTCTTCATCAAAGAAACTATCGGTAGTGAAATTTTTGATAAATTTAATCATCTCAGTAGGTAAAAATGGCTTAATAATCCTATTTTTACACTCGATATATTCAAGATCTTTAGGTATCAAATAAAGAGTATTATCTAAATTTTCTACATCCTCAGCTATTTCACAGTCTTTAATGACCAAATCTGCACTATTTTCATCTGATACTAAATCATTGTCCGTTCGCTCACAACAAATATTAACTATAGATGAAATAGCAGGATTTTTGCTACTTAAAAAAATTTTCATAGTACTCCCTTTAAAATAATTTTCACTATTTTATGATAAATTTGATTATTTGTAGCTTAGTTTAGCGTAAATTCTTAGCTTATTTATAATTTCTTAGAGTTTTATCTTCAAGTGTATGTTTTTGTGAACATTTTGATGCCAATCTTTCATCATGAGTTACAAATATAAGTGCAGCTTTATTCTCTTTTATATAATCAAAAAGCACATCCATAACATCTTGAGCAGTTTCATTATCTAAATTTCCAGTAGGCTCATCCGCAAAGATTATGCGAGGTTTTTTACTTAAAATTCTAGCTATACTAACTCGTTGTTGCTGACCACCGCTTAAATCTCCAACTTTTTGATGGATAACTTCATCTATTTTTAAGCGTTTTATTAGTTCAGGATCAAATTTTTGATTAGCTAAAAGTGCACCAAGTTCTACATTTTCATAAGCATTAAAACCTTTAAAAAGATAGTGAGCTTGAAAAACAGTACCAAAATCAAGACGTCTTATCTTAAGAAGATCATCATCTTTAAGGTTATATATGGATTTTCCACCATATATAACCTCGCCCTCATCAGGTTTTAAAAGTGAGCTTAAAATATGTAAAAGAGTACTTTTTCCACATCCACTAACTCCTAAAACTGCACTACTTTCACACTCACTAATACTAAAATTTAACCCACTAAAGAGCGGATAATCAAAGCTTTTAGCTAGCTTTATGCCCTTTAGAAGTTCCATTTAAGCCATCTGTGCTGCAACTTCAGCAGCAAAATCTTCAGTTTTCTTTTCTAGGCCTTCACCTACTTCAAATCTAACATATCCAGTTATTTTGATCTCTCCACCAAATTCTCTACTTTTTTCAGCAATAACTTGCTCGATAGTTTTTTTATCATCCATTACAAAAAACTGTCCTAAAAGAGTCAATCTTTGGTCAAGCATAGTATTATCTGCGATAAATCTATCTATCTTTCCTGGAAGAATTTTATCCCAAATTTTTTCAGGTTTGCCTTCAGCTTTAAGCTCAGCTTCAATATTTTCTTTAGCTTTTTTCATAACATCGTCAGTTAATTGAACTCTACTTGCATACTCAGGAATGTGATTTAATGGCTTGTTAAGCCTTGCAAGCTCTTCATTTTCCTTCTCAAGCTCGCCTTTAAGAGCTATAAGCTCTTTTTCAACAAAATCAAGATCAAATTCTTTATAGCTTATAACGCTTGGTTTCATAGCTGCTGCATGCATAGCTAGGTTTTTTAAGAACTCAGATACTTTATCTTTATCAGCTCCACCTATATCAGCAGCTATAGCAACAGCTACTCTTGCGTTTGAGTGAAGATATCCATTTACCACCTCACCTTCAACTGTTGCAAAACGTCTAACTACTAAATTTTCACCTATAGTAGCTATCTCTGACTTAAGATACTCATCAAAATTCTCACCATTTATCAAACTAGCATTAAGCTCATCAGCTGTTTTAATGCTATTGTTATGAATGTGTTTAGTAGTGTTATCTACTAAATTTATAAATTTCTCATTTTTAGCAACAAAATCTGTTTCAGAGTTGATCTCTATAAGAGTAGCTTTTTGATCTTCTACAACTATACCGGCCAACCCTTCGCTAGCTAATCTATCAGCTTTTTTAGCAGCTTTTCCAAGCCCTTTTTCTCTTAATATATCAATAGCTTTACTCATATCACCATCAGATTCAACAAGTGCTTTTTTGCAATCCATCATGCCTGCGCCAGTTGACTCTCTAAGCTCTTTTACCATTGCAGCTGTGATATTCATTACTCTTTATCCTCCGTATTTTCATCAATCTCATCACTTTGTTCTTGACTATTATCGATAAATTCTTCACTCATTGCCTCATCTAAAATTTCATCTTTTTCATCTTGAGTTATCTCTTCATTTTCGTTTAAAACTTCCTCATCTCTCATTGCTTTGCCTTCGTTAACAGCTGCTGCCATTTCAGTACAGAAAAGTTGAATACTTCTTATCGCATCATCATTTCCTGGTATTGGATATGTAACTTTGTCTGGATCGCAGTTTGTATCAAGTGGAGCTACTATAGCAATACCAAGTCTATTTGCCTCAGCTACAGCGATTTTCTCTTTAACAACGTCAATAATAAACATCATATCAGGGATATTTTTCATATCACGAATTCCACCAAGATATGCTATAAGCTTATCTTTTTTGCGACGCAACATAAGAGCTTCTTTCTTTGTTAAAAGCTCAATAGACCCATCTTCTTCCATTTTTTCGATAACATCAAGTTTTCTAATAGATTGTTTTATCGTGCCAAAGTTTGTAAGCATACCGCCTAACCATCTGTGGTTTACGTAAGGCATACCACAACTTTGTGCTGCCTCTTTTATAGCTGTTCCTGCTTGTTTTTTAGTTCCTACAAAAAGAACAGTTTGTCCTTCAGCTGCTGCATCTCGAACAATGTTGTAAGTTGATCTAAAGTATCTTATAGTCTTTTGAAGATCTATGATATAGATACCTTTTCTCTCTCCAAAGATATATTTTTTCATCTTTGGATTCCATCTTCTTGTTTGGTGACCGAAGTGCACACCACACTCTAGTAAATCTCTCATTGTAACCATTTTGGTTCTCCTATAAATTTAGTTTATTCCTCCACGCCATTAGCAAAATTTAGATGAATTTTGCAACTAAAAAGGATAGACGTGTGTGAAATGAGTTGTGATTGTATCAAATTTTAACTAAATTTAAGCTTTAAATTTACTATATTAAATATATAAATCCTACAAAACGCCCAGTTATAGCATCTCTTCTATATGAGTAAAATCTCTTATCACAGTGTGTGCAAATGTTAGAAATTTTGTAGTTTTGAATGCCTAAATTTTTGATCTCAACTTCTAAAGCCTTTCTAATACTAAATTTATCCTCTTTTTTAAACCTATCAAACTCTTTAAGATCTAAATTTCCTATCTCATAGCACTCTGTTTGGATATGAGGTCCTATAAAAATTCTAAAATTTTTAGCATCAAACTCTTTTTTCATAATATTTATAGTATTACTTAAAATCCCCAAACAAACCCCCGCTCTTCCCGCATGAACTGCAGCTATTGCGTTATTGCTTGTTATAAGTATCGGTGCACAATCAGCTACCATCACACAAAGTGCAACGCCTTTTAAACTTGTGATAACCCCATCACATGGCTCTAATTTTTGCTCTAAATCTCTATAAATTTCAACTTTATTACTATGAATTTGATCCATAAAAAGCAAACTTTTAACTCCTAAATTTGACTTTAAAATTTCACGATTTTGAGCTACGAAATCTATCTCATCTCCAACATGAGTAGCTAAATTTAAACTCTCATAAGCACCTTTTGAAACTCCACCAAATTTGTTTGTAAAGCCTGCTTTTACGTTACTTTCATCTAGTATAAGCTTGAAATTCTCTCTATCTCTTCCCAACTTAAACTTTCCTTAAAATTTAGCACTCTATCAGCATATCTTATCATCATATCGCTTTCTATGTTTACTCGCTGATTAAGTTTATAAGAACTAAAAAGAGTATCTTTTAACGTCATAGGTATGATAGTAAGCTTAATGGAATTTGATAAAATTTCACTTATAGTTAAACTCACCCCGTCAACACCAACACTTCCTTTGTTTGCCATAAATTTCATTGCAGCTGGTTTTAGAGATATATAAAAATTTGTACCACTTTTAAGCTTTTCTATACGCGAAATTTTACCTATATAATCAATATGTCCTTGCATAAGATGCCCATCTATTCTATCTCCAAGACGCATAGCAGGCTCCATATGAACAAATCCATTAAAATTTTCAGTGGCTAAAGAGTTCACACTTTCACTACTTAACTCTAAACTAAATCCACCACTAAATTTGTTTACTACACTAAGACAAGCACCATTTATAGCGATAGAATCACCTAAATTTGGTTCATGTTTGGCTCTGATACTAAGAGTTTTACCATCAAAGCTTATAACTTCAGCCATCTCTCTTATAAGACCGTTAAACATTTATATCCTTATCTTTTGTTATTTTTATCATTTAAAACTACATCTTTAACAAAAATTTCTTCTTAAAGATGATATAATACCAAATTTTATGAAATTATAGGTAATATATACAAATCAAAGACAAAAGGCTAAAATTTAGATGAAATATGACGTTATAGTTGTAGGTGGTGGACATGCTGGTATTGAAGCAAGTATGGCTGCTGCAAAAATGGGCAAAAAGACTCTCCTTATAACAATACTTGCCGAACAAATCGGTGCGACAAGCTGTAATCCTGCCATAGGCGGTCTAGCAAAAGGACACCTTGTAAAAGAGATCGATGCATTAGGTGGTGTAATGGGCATAATAACTGATAATTGTGGCTTGCAGTTTCGTGTACTAAACGAAAGTAAAGGCCCAGCAGTTCGCGGTTCAAGAGCTCAAATAGATATGGATAGATATAGAATTTATGCAAGAAATTTACTTCTTTCTACTCCAAATTTAGATGTTACACAAGAAATTGCTACCGAAATTTTACATGAAAATAACGAAATCATAGGAGTAAAAACTCATCTTAACGCAATATATAAAACTAGCAAACTTATCCTTACAACAGGAACTTTTCTAAACGGACTTATACATGTTGGCACTAAAAAAATCGAAGCAGGAAGAGTTGGAGAACTAAGCAGTAAGTCATTGTCAAAATCCCTTATAGAGCTAAATTTAAAGCTTGGTAGACTTAAAACTGGAACCTGTCCTAGGGTATTGGCAAGTAGTATAAACTTCAAAATTTTAGAAAAACAAGATGGTGATGAAAAGCCAAAGCCATTTAGTCTAAAAACAAAAAATTTTGCTCCCAAACAGCTACCTTGCTATATCGCCTACACAAACGAAACAACTCACGATATCATAAGAGCAAATTTTGACAAAGCACCAATTTTTACAGGCCAAATAGAAGGTGTTGGCCCAAGATACTGTCCTAGTATAGAGGATAAAGTTAACCGCTTTAGCGAACGAGTTAGACATCATCTATTCATAGAACCACAAACCAAAGAAGCAACTGAATACTATATAAACGGCTTTTCATCGAGCTTGCCTTTTGAGATTCAACAAGAGATGATAAAGACTATAAAAGGTTTTGAAAACGCCAAAATAGTTAGACACGGATACGCTATAGAGTATGATTTTATCGATCCTACTGAGCTAAAACACACACTTGAAACTAAAAAAGTAAAAGGGCTTTATCTAGCAGGACAGATAAATGGCACTACAGGATATGAGGAGGCTGCTGCACAAGGGTTGATGGCAAGTATAAATGCATCTTTAGCACTTGATAAAAAAGATCCTTTCATTCTTCGCCGTGATGAAGCATATATCGGCGTGATGATAGATGATCTTGTCACAAAAGGGACAAAAGAGCCTTACAGAATGTTTACAAGTAGGGCTGAGTATAGGCTTTTGTTGCGTGAAAACAACGCTCATATAAGACTTAGCAAATATGGTTTTGAATTGGGTCTTTTAGATGGTAAAATTTACAAATGGTCTCAAAATGTAAAAGAAAATGTTATAAAAGGAACTGAAATTTTAATCACAAAAACGGTGAGTCCTTCAAATCATACAAATTTATTTTTAGAAAGTATCAACGAAGAACCCATCTCAAATGTTTCTACTCTGCAAAAAATTGCATCTAAAAAAAGCTTTAACATAGATAAGCTTAGAAAACTAGATATCTTCTTTGAAAATTTAGATGATGATAGTTTAGAGGAAATTTTGATAGTAGCAAAGTATTACTTCTATATCAAACAAGAACTTGCTGAAGTTGAAAATATGAAAAATATGTTAAATGTAAAAATTCCAGCCGATATGGATTTTAGTAAAATTTCAGGTTTAAGTAATGAGATAGTTGAGAAATTTAATACCTTCAACCCACCAACTCTTTTTGAAGCTAGCCAAATAAGCGGTGTCACACCTGCTGCTGTTGATATACTTCATATTTATATAAAAATGAGAGAGAAGAAATTTTAAATTTACCTTAAAGGTTAAAAAATCCCTCCTTATAAAAGAAGGGATTTTAGCTTATAGATCTCTCCAAATTTTTCTTTTCCAAAGACCTGCAAGCACCGCTAATATCGCAAAATAGATCATGATATAAATAGAAGTTTTTTCTCTAACTGCCTTCTTGCTATCACCAACACTTTGCATATACTCTACAATTTGATTTTCAGCCTCTAAAGAAAGTCCAACTCTTGGCATAGAGGTTCCAACTAGCATCTTTTGTGTATCATTTATAAAGTTATGTAAATAATCTTTGCTTCTTGAACGGATATACATAGATAGATCAGGTGGAGTCATACCCATATATGTATTTAAGCTCTGCCTATTTCCACCTACGTAAATTTCATCATACTTCATATCATGACACCTAGAACAAGCATCTATAAAAAGCTGTTTTGACGATAGCTCTTTAGGAGCTACTGAGTTTAAATAAGCAATTATGTCAGCTATTTCAGCATCTGGATCATCTTTTGTTCCTGCTCCATAAAATGGCGTCATAGGGTGTATACTCTCACCTGCATAGTCAAAATCAAATTTATGATCTAATTTCATGGCCATAACAGGATTTTTAATAATAGCTGCTAGGAATTTATCATCATAAATTTTGCCTGCTGTGCTTAAATCAGGCGGATTAACTCCATATATCTCACTTCCTGACTGCTCATCTATAAATGCTGGCATACCAGCAGCCTCTAAGCCATGACAAGCCATACAAGATGCTTGATAAGCTAACTCTCCATTTACTGGATCACCTGCTTTTAAATTGATATTTTCAACATCTTTCCAAAACGCGGTATATCCTTCTAAGCTATTTTTTGCTACAGATACCTCATTTTTAGCATTTTTAATTATATCTTCCAGGCCTGCTTTTTCAGCATTTTCTAAATTTGCCTCTGCTTTAGCTAAATTACTGCTAGCAAAAGCTATATCTTCAGCTGCAAAGTCATAATTTGCAGGATCAACTTTTGGGTTAAGTTTGCTA
>JAAYFN010000023.1 GCA_012728225.1 Campylobacter sp. | reverse complement strand
GCAATACCTAATGCTATAACACTTTGAGTAATTACAGCTTTAATTTCATCTTTAGCTAGAGATATTATAGGTATTTCATAAATTTGCCATTTTTCTCTATCTTCTTTACTTGGATAGACTAAATTTGGCTCTATGACCATAATCCCACCATCTTTTAAACCGCTTTTATAAATTTCATAACTTTTATGAGCAGTTGCAAGCATGAAGTCTATCTCTCCTTCATTTGCATAAGGATATAGTATCTGGCTATCACTTAGTAAAATATCAACTTTCGTTGGCCCTCCTCTAACTTGAGATGTGTAAGTTGATGCTTTGACGCCGTATCCGCCTGTGGCTATCTTTGATGATGCTAAAATTTCACCTGCTAAGATAACGCCTTGTCCTCCAACTCCGACAAATCTTAACTGGTTCATACGATCTCCTCAAAATTTATTTCTGTCTTGTTTTGATAAGCTTGTCTTACTTTTTCATAAGCTTTAGTGTATTCTATATGAGAACTATCTTGATGAAGTACACCAACAGGAAAATGTCCTACTTTATCTTCATCGCTCATGTTATCAAATTTTATTTTACTTATGCACATCTCATCTATCCATTTTAGCATATCGACAGCTCCAGCCATTTTGTTTTTTCTGCCTAAATTTACATGGCAGTTTGAAAATATATCAAAAAAGCTATATCCATCATGTTCAAAGCCTTTTATAAGAAGCTTAGTAAGTCGTTCTGGTTTGGTAACACTTTCGCGCCCTACAAATGTAGCTCCAGCCGCAATAGCTAAATTTGTAGCATTGAAATTTGGATCAATGTTTCCTTTATTTGCAGTTGCGGTCCAAAATCCTTTTGGTGTAGTTGGACTTGTTTGGGAGTTTGTAAGACCGTAGATGAAGTTGTTTATAAGGATATGGTTTAATCCAATATTTCTTCTAGCTCCATGTATAGTGTGGTTTCCACCTATGGCTAGCCCATCACCATCGCCTGTGACAACTATGACATGTTTATCAGGGTTTGCTAGTTTTATGCCTGTTGCATAAGCTACCGCTCTTCCATGTGTTGTGTGAACTGTGTTGCAGTCTATATATGAACTAAAGCGCCCACTGCACCCTATCCCACTTACTATGCATACATCATCCATACTCCACCCAAGAGCATCGATAGCTCTTATGACTGACTTAAGTATCACGCCATCGCCACAACCCCAACACCAAAGCGTTGGTAATTTATCAGTTCTTAAATACTTATCGTAGTTAAATGACATATTACATCTCCCTTACTTTAGCTATAATCTCATCAGGACTTATTGGTCTACCGTTTGCTTTAAGAAGAGTGTTTAAATCATCTCTTAACATAGCTCTTTGTATCTCTACAAGATATTGACCTAAATTTAACTCAATAACTAAGATTTTAGCAAATTTCTTACCTATATCTTTTAGTTTTTCTTCAGGACTAGGCCACAATGTTTTAGGCCTAAAAAGACCTACTTTTACGCCACTTTCTCTAAGTTTTTTAATTGCCTCTTTAGCGCTTAAATTTACACTTCCATAAGCAATGATACAAATTTCAGCATCATCAAGCATAAATTCTTCATACTCAACTATCTTATCTTTATTTTTGTTTATCTTGTTGATAAGACGCTTTATAGCATAATCAACCATATTGCCATCTTCAGTTGGAAAACCTGTTGGACCGTGATGAAGTCCTGATACATGGTAGTGATAACCCTTAAAAAATGGATTTAAAACAGCAGGCTCATTTGGTTTTGCTTTGTATGGTTGGTATTCCTTTGGATCTCCTTTAAACTCAGCTCTACTAACTATCTTAAGGTCTGAAATTTCAGGCAAGCTTGCCTTTGCTTGCATGTGCCCTATCGTCTCATCAAGAAGTAAAAATACAGGAGTCATAAACTCTTCAGATAGATTAAACGCTCTTACTGTCTCTGTGTATGTCTCTTCTAAGGTTCCAGGAACTAAAGTTATACTTGCAAAATCTCCATGAGTTGGATTTCTAGCTTGTAAAATATCACCTTGTGCTACTCTTGTTGGAAGCCCAGTAGATGGACCACCACGCATAACATTTACTATAAGAAGAGGAATTTCAGCTATAAAAGATAATCCAATCTGTTCGGCTTTGAGTGAAATTCCAGGGCCACTACTTGCCGTCATTGACTTAATGCCACTCATAGAAGCGCCAAGGGCAACTGATATACCAGAAATTTCATCTTCCATCTGTATAAAAGTACCACCATTTTTAGGTAACAAAGAGCTCATATCATGAGCTACTTCGCTTGATGGCGTGATAGGTTATCCACCAAAAAACATGCATCCACACTCAGTTGCAGCTTTTGCTACAAGAGAATTTCCTGTCGATACTATCTCTCTCATGCTAGTACTCCTAAAATCATATAGTTATTTGCCTTTATTGCCTCACTTCTTTTTTTGCTTTCAAGAGTTAACTTTGCAAATTTAAAGGGCTTTTGGGCAACAAATATAGCAAAATCAGGACAGTAAAGTTCACAATCTCTACAACCTATACATGTTGCAGGATCAAGCACTTCTATCATAATGCCTTGGATAGCACTTGGTTCATAACGCATAGCTAAAGTGCCACTTGGGCAATGCTCTACACAGATATTGCAACCTTTACAGCGACTTTCATCAGTCCATACTGCAACTTGATTTTCATCCATTTTTTATCCTTATCTTAATATTTCACTTAACTTCAAGCCAATATGAGCAGGGCTTTTAACTACGTAAACGCCTGCATCTTTTAAGGCTCTCATCTTGCCTTCAGCAGTTGTATCACTACTACTAATAATAGCACCTGCATGCCCCATTCTCTTGCCTTTTGGCGCACTTGCTCCTGCTATAAAAGCAATCACTGGTTTAGTAATTTGCTCTTTTATAACCTTTGCTGCTTCTATTTCAAGAGTACCCCCTATCTCTCCTATCATAACTATAGCTTTGGTTTCTAAATCAGCTTCAAACATAGGCAAAATTTCTTTATATGTTAAACCTATGATAGCATCACCACCTATTCCAATAGCAGTTGATATACCAAATCCTTCTTTTAAAATTTGACTAGCACCTTCGTAAGTTAAAGTTCCACTTTTGCTAATTATCCCTATATTTATATTAGCTTTTTTAAAAAAATTTCCAGGCATTATCCCAAGTTTACATTCATTAGAGCTTATAATTCCTGGGCAATTTGGTCCTATGATATTCATACCTTTTTGGTCTGCAAAGCTTTTAGCTTGTATTATATCTCTAAGTGGTGTGTGTTCTGTGATAACTACACAGAGCTTTATACCTTCATTGGCTGCTTCTATCACAGAATTTTTTACTGAGTTAGCAGGTACAAAAATAATACTAGTATCAGCACCTGTTTCTTGAATAGCTTGCGCAACTGTATCAAAAACAGGTTTTCCAAGATGTGTTGAACCACCTTTAAAAGGTGTAACTCCTGCTACTATGTTGGTTCCGTACTCTATACACTCAAGTGAGTGAAAAGTTCCCTCTTTTCCGGTAAAACCTTGAACTATTACTTTTGTATTTTTGCTTATCAATATACTCATTTTAGATCCTTTGCTAAGCTTATAGCCATTTTTGCACCACTTTCTAAATCCGTAGCAACATGTAGGTTTGGTAAATTTACACTTTTTAGTATCTCTTTGGCTATATCTGCATTTGTTCCGTCTAATCTAATTATGATAGGAATTTTAACTTTAACACTTTTTGTTGCCTCTAAAATTCCTTTAGCTATCCTATCACATCTTACAATTCCGCCAAAGATATTGATAAATATAGATTTAACGTTTTTATCATCAAGTATTATCTCAAATGCTTTTGCTACAGATTGACTACTAGCACCACCTCCTACATCTAAGAAATTTGCTGGATTTCCGCCTTCAAATTTAATACTATCCATTGTAGCCATAGCAAGCCCTGCACCATTTACCATACAGCCGATATTGCCATCAAGTTTAACATAACTTAATCCATAGCGCTTAGCTTCAACTTCGCTTGGCTCTTCTTCATCTATATCTCTCATTTGCGAAATTTCACTCTGTCTATAAATAGCACTATCATCAAAACTCATCTTTGCATCAAGGGCTATAAAATCATCTGCTTTATCAAGAACTAGAGGATTACACTCAACTAACTGAGCATCTAAAGTGATATAAATTTGATAAAATTTATCCAGTACTTCACAAAATTTTTTAGTTTGATATATATCAAATTTTAAGAAATTTGCCATCTCAATAGAGTGAAAACTCATTAGACCTATAACAGGATCTATATAGATGGTTTTTAACAATTGTGGGCTTGTTTCGCTGATCTCTTCTATGCTTACACCACCACTTGATGAGGCGATAAGGGCGATATTGCCACTACTTCTATCAAAAGCAAAACTGATATAAAATTCCTGCTTTATATCACAACTTTTTTCTATGTAGATTTTTTTTACAAGTTTTCCACTTGCTTCAGTTTGCGGGCTAACTAAAGTCATACCTAAAATTTCATTAGCGTATTTTTTAACTTCATCTATGCTTTTAGCTATTTTAACACCGCCTCCCAAACCTCGTCCACCTGCATGAATTTGCGCTTTAACAGCCCAAACAGACCCCCCTAACTTTTTTGCACTCTCAACAGCTTCATCTACTGTTGAAGCTAAAAGTCCACCTGTTATTTTGATACCAAATTTAGAACATATCTCTTTGGCTTGATATTCATGGATATTC
>JAAYFN010000022.1 GCA_012728225.1 Campylobacter sp. | reverse complement strand
TTCTAATTTAATCTTTAAAACAAACAATTTAAGGTATAATAAAAATTATTATTTAATTTTAAAGTATTAAGGAAATATTATGATAAACGACATCGATAAACTAGACCTAAAGAATATTGGAGAAGTTTTCTATAACCTAAGTTATGATGAGCTTTTTAAACATGAAGTTAAAAATGGTGAAGGCGTTGTTAGCGAAAATGGAACTTTTATGGTTGATACTGGAATTTTTACAGGTAGAAGTCCTAAAGATAAGTATTTCGTCAAACAAGATCCATCACAAAAATACATAGCATGGGGAGATATAAACAAACCTATCTCAAAAAATCTTTTTGACAAACTTCTACTTAAAGCAAAAAAACAACTTAGCAACAAAGATATCTACATACAAGATGCATATTGTGGCTCAAGCAAAACAAGTCAAAAAGGAGTTAGATTTATCACTGAAGTTGCATGGCAAGCTCACTTTGTTAAAAATATGTTTATACGTCCAAATGATAACGAGCTAAAAAGTTTTAAACCTGATTTTATAGTTTATAATGCCTGCAAGACTGTAAACAAAGAGTATAAAACTGATGGTTTAAATAGTGAAGTTTTTGTTATCTTCAATATCGAGGAAAATATGGCCGTTATAGGTGGTACTTGGTACGGTGGCGAAATGAAAAAAGGAATTTTTTCAATGATGAATTATTGGCTTCCACTTGAAAATAAACTCCCTATGCACTGTTCAGCCAACGTTGGCAAAAATGGCGACACAGCGCTTTTCTTTGGACTAAGTGGCACAGGAAAAACAACTTTATCAACTGATCCAAATAGAGCTTTAATCGGAGATGACGAACATGGCTGGGATGATGAAGGTGTATTTAACTTTGAAGGTGGATGTTACGCTAAATGTATAGATTTAAGCCCTGAAAATGAGCCTGAAATTTACAAAGCTATCAAAAAAGATGCTCTTTTAGAAAATGTAGTTGCCGATAAAAACGGAAAAATCGATTACAAAGATGGCTCTAAAACTGAAAATACTAGAGTTAGTTACCCATTAGAACATATAGAAAACCGTGTATTAAATTCTCAAGGTGGACACCCTAAAAACATTATATTTCTAACAGCAGATGCTTTTGGAATTCTTCCTCCTGTGGCAAAACTAACAAAAGAGCAGGCTATGTACTTCTTTTTAAGCGGATACACAGCAAAAGTTGCTGGCACTGAGATAGGTATAACAGAGCCTGTTGCAACATTTAGTGCATGCTTTGGTGAAGCATTTTTACCTCATCATCCTACTACATATGCAAGACTTTTAGGTGAAAAAATAGACAAACATAACTCAAATGTTTATTTAGTAAATACTGGATGGAGTGGCGGTGAGTATGGTGTAGGAAAAAGAATGAGCATCAAAGCAACTCGTTCTTGCATCAATGCTATACTTGATGGCAGTATAAACAAATGTGAGTTTGAAAATTTTGATACATTTAACCTTGCTATTCCAAAAGAGCTTAAAGGTGTTGAAACTAGACTTTTAAACCCTATAAATGCATGGAGTGACAAGGTAAAATATAAAGAGTTAAAAGCCCACCTTGCCAAAAAATTTATAGAAAATTTTATAAGATATGAAGATGTTCCTGAAGGTGTTGAGTTCGCAAAAGCTGGACCTAATATATAAATTTTCTCTTAGATGTTAGCCGTTAGTGTAGTGGCTAACATCTAATTCCTACAACTCTTAGATAGATAAAATTAATTAAAACTTAAATTTGCTTGACGTTTTTACCCTCTTTTTTGATATAATGATGTTTAAAATTAGGAGATAACATGGCAAAAGATGAGAAACTTTGGGGTGGTAGATTTAATGAGGAAAATAGTGAACTTTTAGAAGAGTTTAACGCTTCTATCGAATTTGACAAAGAGCTTTATGAATTTGATATAAAAGGTTCTATCGCTCACGCTAAAATGCTTGCAAAGCAAAATATCATAACTAATAATGAAAAGTCTGAAATTTGCAAAGGATTAGAGCAAATTTTAGGTGAGATAAAACGTGATCAGTTTGAGTTTAAGATAAGTGATGAAGATATCCATATGGCTGTTGAGAGCAGACTTACTCAGATTATTGGCAAAGAAATAGGTGGCAAACTCCACACTGCAAGAAGCAGAAATGATCAAGTTGCAGTTGATTTTCGTCAATATGTAATGAGTGAAAATTTAGCGATCTCAAATTTACTTCTTGAGTTTATTGGTACACTAAAAAACATAGCTAAAGATAACCTTGAGACTTTAATGCCCGGATATACACACCTACAACACGCTCAACCTGTATCTCTTGCATATCATATGATGGCTTATGCTTTTATGTTTATTCGTGATTACGAAAGATTTGAGTCAAGTTTTAAGCGAAATAACCTAAGTCCATTAGGCTCAGCCGCACTCGCTGGAACTCCACACCCAATAGATAGAGAATTTACAGCAAAAGAGCTTGGTTTTACAAGGGCAACTAATAACGCGATGGACTCAGTTAGTGATCGTGATTTTGCTCTTGAACTGCTTTTTAACATAAGTATACTATTTATGCATACTTCGCGTCTTTGCGAAGAGCTTGTGCTTTGGAGCTCAAGTGAGTTTGCTTTTATAACTATAAGTGATAAATTTTCAACTGGCTCAAGCATTATGCCACAAAAGAAGAATCCCGACGTAGCTGAACTTATAAGAGGTAAAACTGGTAGAGTTTATGGAAATTTATTTACTCTTTTAACAGTTATGAAATCCCTCCCGCTTGCTTATAACAAAGATACACAAGAAGACAAAGAGGTGGTTTTTGATAGTGTTAAAACAGCTCATCAAAGCTTAACAATCCTTATAGAAATGTTAAAAACCATAAAATTTAACAAAGACAATATGCTAAAAGCATGCAAAAAAGGTCATCTTAGTGCAACTGATTTGGCAGATTATCTAGTAAGTAAAAAAAATATACCTTTTAGACAAGCTCATCATATAGTTGGCAAATGTGTTGCGTTGGCTGAAAGTAAAGGAGTTGATTTAAGCGAAATGCCGTTAAGCGAACTTCAAAAAATAGATAACCAAATCGATGATATCAGTATACTTAGCTTAGAAAATTCAAAAGAAGCTAGAAAATCATATGGTGGAACATCAAACGAAAGTGTAAAAACACAGATAAAAGAGGTGGAAAACTTCTTAAAAGATAAATAAAGGTGGCAAAGGCCACCTTTATTTAAAGAGCTACTGGGATTTTTGTATTTGCTAAGAAATACTTAGAACCACCACCTAAAAATATCTCTCTTAAACCACTATCTGTATCGATACCTGCAACTATAAGATCTGCGTTAAATTTCTCAGCTGCATCAAGCAGTGCTTGTCCTGGAATTTTACCATCAGTTTTTACAATCTCAAAAGATGCATCTATACCATGTAGATCCAAATAGTTTAAAATTCTACCTTTTGTTTCAGCTCTATCTTCTTGTAAATAGTGATCTGTCGTAATACAATAAACCTCTTTAGCCTCTTTTAAAAGTGGCATTGCGTTACTTAAAGCTCTTGAGCTTGAAGTACTGCCCGTAAGACTTAAAAGAATTCTATCTCTTTTAAACTCTTTTAGCTTTCTAGGTATAACAATAGTAGGTTTTCCACTTTTTACAACTGAAGCTTCAAAAGTTCCAGTAACGATACCGTTTGGAGGAACTGCAGCTACTATACAATCAGCGTATTTTGAGTGCTTTTCAACAAGCTCTGAACGAGTTCCAAGCATATTTCTGATAAAAGCACTATTTGGGGTATGTTGATCATCACTAAAAGTAATGCCTAAATTATCACACTCTTCTTTTACTACTTTTATAACGTGCTCTTGTTCTTTTACAAGCTCATCTTTAGCACTTTTTAAAAACTCATCAAGCATGATTCCTCCGCGAAGAGTCATGCGTACGTTATATACAGTTTCTGGGTCAAGCTGGCAAGATAGTATGCTCATATGAGTTTTAAAGTGCTTATTTACTAAAAGCGCTCCATGAATTCTTTCTCTAAGCTCTTCACCACCACCAATAGGGAAAAACAATTTTTTAAACATTAAGTTGCTCATTTTCATCCTTTTAGTTGATATATTGCATATATTGTACTTTTATTTTATTAACACCAAAATTATTTGCCACATTTACGCTAATTCTAATGAAATTCTGTTTCCATTTTGTTCGCTAACTCTAACCTTAACTCTATCTCCTGCGCTTAAATCACCATTGTATTTTGATATATGAAGCAGGCCATCAACACCATCTCTTAGCGGTATAAATGCTCCAAATTTAGCTACATTTTTAACTACGCCATCAAATTCCTCACCAATCTCAAATTTAACATCTTTTTGTTCTCTTCTGAAATTTCGTCTATCATTTCCTCTGCCAAAATCGCGTCTGCCTTCTCTTTTATACTCTTTTTTAGGACTATTTACAATCTCTATTATCTTATTTTTAGCACCTTCTATGCTCTTTTCATTTTCACCTTTAATAGTAACTCCACCATTTTCTCTATCAAGATCAATAGTTACTCCGTGTGTATTTGTTATCTCTCTTATAACTCTACCGCCTTGTCCGATGACATCTACGATACGACTTGGGTCTATGCTGAAAATTTCAGTTTTTGATTGGTTTGTTTCCATTTTTTATCCTTAATAATATATGTAGCTTATCTACTACTATTTTAAAGTATCAAATATCTCTGATACTACTCTGTAAGCTCAAGTGAAATTCTATTACCTTTTTGCTCAACAACTACTACCTTAACCTTGTCACCTTCTTTTAGTTCGCTTTTATATTTTGATATATGAAGCAGACCATCAACTCCGTCTCTTAGCGGTATAAATGCTCCAAATTTAGCTATATTTTTTACACTACTTTCAAATTTCTCTCCAAGTTCAAATTTCATATCTTTACTCTCTTGTTTGTAACTTCTTTTAAAGCCATTTTTAGGGCTGTTTGCGATCTCTAAAACTCTTTTTTTAGCACTATCAACATTTGTACTACTAGCACCCAAAATTTTAACCTCACCATTATCTCTATCAAGATCGATAGTTACTTGATATGTATCTATCAACTCTCTTATAGTTTTGCCACCTTGCCCGATGACATCTACAATACAACTTGGATCTATGTTAAAAACTTCAATTTTTGGCAAAATGTCTTCATTTATCTCTATCTTTTTATCTGCATCCTCCATTAGTAATAATATATGCTCTCTACCATCTTTTGCTTGATAAAGCGCCTCTCTAAGCACATTCAAGCTAATGCCTCCCAACTTAATATCCATCTGTAAAGCTGTGATGCCATCTCTTGATCCTGCTACTTTAAAATCCATATCGCCATCATGATCTTCAAGACCCATTATATCACTTAAAACTCTATGTTCTTTACCTTCAAAAACTAAGCCCATAGCTATACCTGCGACCAATTTATAAGTTTTAACTCCTGCAGCTTTTAAAGCTAATGAGCCTCCACAAACTGTAGCCATAGAACTTGAACCATTACTCTCTAAAATTTCGCTAACTAAACGAATAACCTCTGGATTTTTTAAATCCACACTTGGTGCTAACGCTCTTTTAGCTAAATTACCATGTCCTAACTCGCGTCTTCCAGGGCTTTTTAAAGGACTAGCCTCACCAACACTAAATCCTGGAAAGTTATAATTAACCATAAATCGCTCACTTATTGCACCTTTTTGTGTTAAACTCTCACTAAGCTGAGCATCACTATCTCCACCTAAAGTTACAATAGCAAGTGCTTGAGTTTGTCCTCTTGTAAAAAGACAACTTCCATGTGCCATTGGCAATAAATTTGTTTTTATGGTTATAGGTCTTATATCTTTAAGTCCTCTTCCATCAGCTCTTAAATTTTCATTTACGATCTGCTCTCTTACAAGTTTACGTTTAAATTTACCTAAGATATTTGAGACAACTCTCTCATCCCACTGATTATCTTTTGACTTTTCGCTAGCTAAGATATCTTTTACTATCAAATTTAACTCATTGGCTCTTTCGCTTTTGGCCATTTTATTTATAGCTTTTTTTGTATCTTCTAAATAATCATCTTCAATAAATTTAGCTAACTCTTGATCTTCTATCTCAGGATTTAGCTCTAAAATAGCATGCTCTTTTATCTGAGATTTGAATGTATCTTCATAAGCTCTGCTTGCATTTTCTATCGCCTTGCCTGCAAACTGTATAGCATCAAGCATTCTCTCTTCATCAAATTCATTCATATTTTGTTTTGCTGGAATTTCATTTAAGCTATCGATTGGGTTTGAAATTTTAGGTTTGTCATTTAGACTAGGGATAGATCTCATCTCTATCATTAAAAGCTCATCTCTAAGTCCTGCTACAAAAAGATCAAGACTGCTTTTTTCTAACTCTGAGTTACTAGGATTTAAAACAAACTTATCATCTATACACCCAATTCTCACACCACAAACAGGAGCATCAACTGGTATATCACTTAGATAAAGTGCCATACTAGCTGCATTAAGTGCGACTACTTGAAGATCAACCTCTGGATCAGCTGAAAGTACAAAAACAACTATTTGTGTAGGATATGCATATCCTTTTGGAAAAAGTGGTCTAAGACTTCTATCTATTATCCTAGATGTTAGAGTTTCAAAATCTCCTGGTTTTGTTTCACGTTTAATATATCCACCAGGAATTCTACCTGCTGCATACTGTTTTTCTACATACTGAACTGTAAGTGGGACAAAGTCACCATCTACCTTTGTATCATCTCTAGCAACTGTTGCTAAAACTACTGTATTTTTTACTCTTACAAGCACTGAGCCTGCTGCTTGTTTAGCTACTTCATCTATCTCATAAGTCTCTACTTGATTGTTAACTTCTACTTTGTACTGCATGTTTCTCCTTCTTTGATAAGCGGTAAATAATAAGGGCTATTTTCTAGCATACTTACTATATCTGCTGGTGGCATCTCTATTTTATTTTTATAATAAAAATCAACTCCAACAAAATCCGCTATCTTATGCACAGTAAAAATTTGATCTGCTACTGTGCTTAAATTCTCTGCTACATCACTTGCTATAAGCGGTGTAGCATAACTAACTGATCTAGGATTTAAGCTTATGATAGACTTAAGAGAAACAAGTGCACTCATCCCTGTTTCACATCCTTCATCTATAAGCAAGATATCTCTACCTTCAAAGCTACCTAATAAAGCTCCTTTTCTATACTTATAAATTCTCTTTAAAACTCCCTCTTCATACTTTCTATCTGCTTGCCCATAAATATAATCTAAATTTATACCAAAAGAGTTTATAAACTCTTCTATATAGACAAGTTCCCTTGTTTCGCTTACCATAGCTACGATACAGTCTTCATTAACAGGTGAGTAAATTTTCTCACTAAAAAGAATTTCATAATTTAAATTAAGTATACGAGCTATCTCATCAACTAAAAAAATAGATTCGAGTGAAGATGCGATAAGAAGTGGTTTAGTATCTGAAATTTCACTTGCTAGTAAAACATCACATAGAGCTTTAGCGGCATCTTTTTGATTTTCAAACATAAGCTCATCTTTTAATATCATATCTAAAATCCACCCTATTCATATGTACTATCACGAGACACATTATAGCTAAGTCCACCAAATGGATAGAAATTTACAAAGAAATATATACCTCTTTGTTTTTCAGCTTTTTCATAATTAATCTTGTTTGTAGTTTTAGGCTCAATATCTTCTTGATAAACTAAAGTGAAATTCCAACATTTACGGTTTTTAGTAAGACCAACTCTCCACATTTTATTATACTCAAGTTCCCAGTCATACTCCCAAGCTGCAAAAAGATTGTAGTAGTTAGGTAGGTCTATTGAGAAATTTAGTATAGTATAGTCTTCTTTATCTCTTGTAACTTTATTCTCTTTTTCATGTTCGTAAGTGTGTCTTAAAGAGATGTTAAAGTTGCTTTGTGAGTATTTTATGTAGGTTTGAAATTTTTCCATATTGTTCTCTTCATGATTATACTCAAATTTGTTACCTACACTAAGTCCATTTTTAAAATAAAAATCCAATCTATGGATCAAATTTCCAAGCTCATCATCTTTTAAATCATATCTTTGTTTTACTGAGTGGCGAACTCTTTTAGAGCCACTGCTGTCAAAAAGGTATTGAGTAAAATTTAAAGATATATTTTCTTGAGTATACTCCTTGCCTAATTCGCCTAAGAAGTTATCCTCCCAATATTGGTTGTTGTAGATGCTAGATAGAGTATTTTGGTTTATCTTGTTTCTACCTCTATCATACTCATATTGATGCTTTTTAAAAAGTCTGTCTTCAACTCCACCACTTTGATAACCCGGATGAAGATAACTAATCTCAAAATTCATTGAGTGATAAAAATCCTCATATCCTTTAGCTACATCCGTTCCTAATGAAATTTGATGATATGTATTTATGTAACTACTGCTTGGATCGCCTTTTAGATATCCATCTCTATATTGATAGTTATCGCTATACTCTATATGGGTGCCGTAAATTCCTTCTATAAATTTAAAATTTACCCAATCGTTAAAAAGCGACTTAGTATAAGTTAATGGCATGTTAAACTCAAACTGTCTAGCTGTTACGCCATCTTCTCTAAAGTAGTTATGAACCTTGGTATCAACAGAATAGAGCAAATTGTCTATAAAAACGCTATTTGAAAATTTATGATAGTGAAGAACGGGAAGTTTTTGAACTGTTTCATCATTTTGAAAGTAGTTTGAACTATTTAGCTTATGAGTATCTATATAGTATCTTCCATAAAGCCCAAAATACTGCTCATCGGTTGTTAGATAATAATTAAGTCTTGAAGTATGCAAAGAGTCAGCATTATCAGCGCCACCTTTAGATATCAAGTCAAAATACTCAACTCCATTTAATCTAATAGTATCTATCCATAAATGCTCTTTAAAATCACCACTAAAAATATACCCTAAAAGCTTCCTTCTGTCATATTCAAACTCAAAACCTCTATGCCTTTTATTTTTATAATCAAGCCTAATTTGGTTTTTTTTGCTATTATCAAACACACCTCCTCTAATCTCACCATATGAATACGCAGAATCAGCAAACCTAAAAATAGAGTAAATTCCTACACCACGTCTAGTTCTAATCTGAGGTAAAAGCTCTAAATCCCAACTATCTTTAGGAGCAAAATAAATCGGGTGTTTATAGTATAATCCATCACTATTTATATATCCAACTTCAGGGAATAAAAGTCCCGTGCGTCTTGTATCATCAGTTGGTATACCAAAATACGGTAGATAAAAAACAGGTATATTTCCTATATAAAAAAGAGAGTTATAAAGGTGTAAAAATTTACTCTCTTTATTGAGTTTACCACTTTTATACTTGATGCTCCAATCAGGATTATCAATATTACAACTTGATACAATTGAACCTTTTGTTCTGTAATATTTAGGCTCACTACATCCTTCATCGCTTTGTATCCAAAGTTCAGAATCTTTATCCATCATGAAATTTTCAGTAGCAAAATTTTGATCATTTTTAAGATCTAGTTTTAAGTAATTAGTTCTTGAAATTTCATTTTGGCCTCTTATGATATTTACATTGCCAAAAAACTCAGCAACTTTATCTTTTTCATTATAAGTAGCCATATCTGCAGTTACAAGATACTCTTGTGAATACATGGTAACGCCACCTTTAGCATAAACCAGATCTCCATCTCTAGAAACGGCATTAGAAAGAAGCTCAACATGCTGAGTTTTAGCAGATAAAAGAACGATTCCTAAACACAAAAGTATAAATTTTCTAAACTGCATCTATCACCAAAATTTTAGATAATTTATCATGCCAAGTTTGAGAAGTTGGATTAAGTGCAGCCCAAATAAATCCTAGATAAAAGATCATCTCGCTAAATATTCTAATAAAAGATCTTAGAGTTGCTTCTTTAAATTCTGGCTTTTCGTTTTGATAGTTTACACATTTTATCTTAACAACCATTTTGCCTAAAGTTGCACCATATGCTCCTATAAAAAATGCGTGATAAACTACTTTTAAAATAGCATAAGGCACAGTCATGCTCAAAGTTAAAGCAACTAAAGCTTCTTCATCTCCTGAAACTAACGATACCTGCTCCCAAAATATAAAAACTATTAAAAAACTAAGTAAAAGTTCATCTATAAAAAACGCTATTCCTCTTCTTGGAAGGCTAGCTAACTTTATATTATCAAAATTCATTTAAGAGCCTGATAGGCTATATCTTCTCTATACTGCATACCGTCAAATTTAACGTTTTTGCAAAGTTTATAAGCGTTATCTCTAGCCTCTTTTACAGACTCGCCTACTCCAACACAAACCAACACTCTTCCGCCAGATGCATAAATTTCTCTACCTACTTCACTTACTCCTGCATAACATATATGCGAGTTACTAGGCACAATATCGACTTCTATAAGACTTTTTGGGCTACTGCTATATGGATAATTTTGGCTAGCTATTACAACACCAACGGCAAATTTATCTTTGATTTTAATCTCCTCTAACTTGCCAGTTGCCGCAGCATATAAAATTTCACTTAAATTTCCTTCTATTAAAGGCATCAAAACCTCACACTCAGGATCTCCAAAGCGAACATTAAACTCAAGCACATAAATTTCTAAGCCTACAACCATAATCCCCACAAACAAAACACCTGTAAAAGGGGTTTGAAGCGCACTCATTCCTTCTAAAGTTGGCTTTACTACATCTTTTTCAATTCTTTTTATAATCTCTTTAGTTGCTAAAGGACTTGGAGCATATGCTCCCATTCCGCCTGTATTAGGCCCTTTATCATCATC
>JAAYFN010000021.1 GCA_012728225.1 Campylobacter sp. | reverse complement strand
GAGTGAAGTAATCTCTTTAATAGCAAAGAAAGAGAAAGCTGCAAATATATGCTACGGGATTCATGAATCAATTGCCTCAAGGCTTGCTTCTATGGCTAGACAATTTGCTAGAGATAGCGAATTTATCGCTTTTACAGGTGGCGGGGCACTGAATCCTTTCTTAAAGCAACTGCTCCACGAAAGGCTTGAAAGAGAGATTTTAACCTTAGATAAACCACAATTTGTAGGCTCAATCGGTGCGGCGCTAGTTGGTCTTGAGGCTTGCTAGCACTGCAAGACCAACTACTAGTTAAATCAATACTTTTAAAGGTATAGCCCAAAATTGAAAATCTTCTACTTTGTATGGCAAAACCTTGTCACCTCCATAAAAAACTATACCTTTAAAATCTATATTTTTCATATCTTTTGCCAAAGATAGCAAGCCATTAAAGTTTTTATTTTTTAAATTTCTACCTGATTTTACTTCAATAGCGACAACATCCCCAAAGCTTGATTCTAATACAAAATCAACTTCTTTTTGAGTCAAATCTCTATAGTGAAAAATCTCTACATCTGTTTTTGAATAAGCTTTATGTTTAATAAGTTCACTGTAAACAAAAGTTTCTACCAAACTTCCTATATATTTATTTTTACCTAACATTGAATTTTCCAAACTTGCATTTAGTAAAAAGCTAGCGAGCCCTGAATCAATGAAGTGTACTTTTGGACTTTTAATAACTCTTTTTTTAATATTTCTTGAGTAGGCGGGAACTAATTTTACTATATATAAAGCTTCTAAAATATCTATATATTTAGCTATAGTTTTATCAGCAATCCCAATGTCTTTAGAAATTTTTGAGTAGTTCACAAGGGAGCCAACCTGAGAAGCTAGCACTCTTAAAAGTTTTGTTAGCAAAGATAGCGAACTTGCCTGCACATTTTCTATCGTGGCTATATCTTTTGCAATTCTAGCCTTTATATAAAAATCATACCATGCTTTTTTTGCCTTAGTAGGGAGACTATAAACCTCAGGATATCCACCATCAACAACAGCACTTATGAAATTTTTTTTGCTTATGGCTTCAAAATCAGTCTTGTAGTTATTAAAATCATCGCTGAAGAGTTTGTCTATAATGTTTAAATCTTTTTTGTTAATTTCACCATATGATAAAGGGGATAGATTAAAGGTAGCCATCCTTCCAGCTAGTGACTCTTTTATTTGAGAATTTTTAAACATATCAGAAGAGCCTGTAAGTAGAAAATGGCCTTTTTTATTTTGCTCATCTACAGTCATTTTTATTGAGGAGATTACCTCAGGCACCATTTGAACCTCATCAATAGCAACACTACTGTTTTTTGAAATGAAATCTATAAAACCTTTAGGATCAAGCTTTGCGGTATTGTAAATATCTACATCATCAAAGGTGTAGTAGTCCATATTTTTATTTTTAGCTATGAGTTTTTGAAGTGTTGTTTTACCTGATTGTCTAGGTCCATTTATGGACACAACTCTAAAATTTTCTAACATTTCTAAAATTATTTTTTCAAGCTTTCTCTCTATCATTTTCCAACTTTACGAATATTGTATATGTATATTACGAAAATTATAGCGCAAAATTACGAAATTTATAAGGATATATTACGAAATTTTTGTAAAAATCAATAGCTATATTGATAAAATTGCATATCTATGGCTACTAATAGCAATCTGAATAGTTTCAAGTTTTTATATTGATTTAGATTAAGTTAATTTATTTTGTAAGCTCAATCATTGTGGTGCAAATTGATTTATATATTTTCTACCTATAGCATTCCCATAGGAACTTAAGAGATATTCTATGCTATTTTACTTCATGTTTTACCCATTATTCTTATCTTTACAAGCCAATTTTGAATAAAATATAAACTCAAATCTTTCGCTTGACATGAAGACTGTTATGATTATTTTTAATGTAGTTATAAGGTTTTGCAATTGGTAGGAACGAGGGAAATTCGACCATACAATCAATTCCCTACTTTGAGGCTTTTGTAATTTTATTTTTCTTTGATGTGCACATTCATATGCGCCTCTTGCAGTACTGATAAAATATAGTATCTAGCTTCTTAAAAGTTTTTGAAGTAGCAACTCTTCAATATTTTGTCTTGAATCCAAAACTGCCATAATATAGACAGTATCATTGCCAACTTTATATATGATTCTCCAAGCAGAAACTATGACTTCTCTATATAGAGTGATTCCTTCCTTTTGAAGTTCAGGAACAACTCTGCCTTTTAGGGGGAAAAAATTACTTGAGATAGCTTTTTTTCTTATTTTTTGATATACATCATTTGCAATATTTGGACTATCTCATTTTATATATGTAACAATATTTAAAAGATCGTCTTTTGCGCTTGTAGTCCATTTTAATTTATATGCCTTACTCATTTTTAAGCAGTTCTTCTACAGAGTTAAACACATCTTCTTCACTATGTGTATTTTCATTTTTAATGTCTTCTTCTGCAAAAGAGAGTAGTTTTAAAAGAGAAATGGCATTTCTCATATCTTCATAGCTTTTTGGGTCTTGTATAACTGCTTTTGCTTCACCATT
The DNA here is from genome assembly GCA_012728225.1 of Campylobacter sp. Classification (GTDB taxonomy): domain Bacteria; phylum Campylobacterota; class Campylobacteria; order Campylobacterales; family Campylobacteraceae; genus Campylobacter_B. Next base: position 1,356 of record JAAYFN010000021.1, on the reverse strand, counting down.
TTGTGTGATAATCATAGGTCTGCGGGTCTCATTAATGTGTTTAAGCACATCAGCTGCTTTACTTTTTAAATAAGTAACTGGTTTTATATCATTTACAATTTGCATATCAAACTCCTTCAGTCTTTAAATGGTACCATATTAAGACTGAAAATTGTAAGTGCAGAACTAGTACTCGCCTAATAGATACGAGCTTACAAGCGTCCCGATTAATGCTTAATATTTTTATATGGGGGTTATTTCCTATTTTTAGGAACTATATGTATAATTTTGATTTTAAACGGAACTATTTTCCTACTCTTTAACCAATAAAGGATCTTTTTGCTCTTCAACTCCTATGAATTCATATTTGCTTTTTTGCCTATAACTTTTATAATCTACTTCTTTTTAATGAGTAGAAGACTCATTCTTGGAGCAAAGCTATCTTTAGCTTTGGCAAGTATATTCTTTTATGGATATTGGAACTATATATATGTACCTTTAATAGTAGTCTCTATGTTAGTAAACTATGGAGTTGGTATATCTTTAGTTGATAGTGAAAAGATAAGAGATATATCTAAAAAGAGTATTTTAGTATTTGGTATAGTGTTTAATCTAGGACTTTTAGGATATTTTAAATATGTTGATTTTTTCCTAGAGAACTTTAATGGTATATTTGGTACAAATATACCTCTACCTCATATAGTACTTCCAATAGGTATTAGTTTCTTTACATTTACTCAGATTGCTTTTTTAGTTGATGCTTATAAGAAAGAGGCTAAAGAGTATAGTTTAATTAACTATATGCTATTTGTTACATACTTCCCTCATCTACTAGCTGGTCCAATACTTCACCATAAAGAGATGATGCCTCAGTTTGCTAATAAGTTTAACTTTGTAAAAAACTATCGCAATATTGCATTGGGTCTATTTATATTCTCTATTGGACTATTTAAAAAGGTGGTAATTGCAGACACTTTTGCAGTATGGGCAAATGCTGGGTTTGATACATCTTCTACACTAAATTTAATAGAGGCTTGGGCAACAAGCTTATCTTATACATTTCAACTCTACTTTGACTTTAGTGGATATACAGATATGGCTATAGGATCAAGTCTTTTGTTTAATATAAGACTACCTATTAACTTTAACTCTCCATATAAGGCTCTATCTATTCAAGACTTTTGGAGAAGATGGCATATGACACTAAGTAGGTTTCTAAGAAACTACCTCTACATTCCTCTTGGAGGAAATAGAAGAGGTAAGTATAGAACTTATATTAATCTTTTAGTTACATTCTTACTAGGAGGTCTTTGGCATGGAGCTGGGTGGACATTTATAGCTTGGGGAGCTCTGCATGGTATAGCACTAGTTATACAT
>JAAYFN010000004.1 GCA_012728225.1 Campylobacter sp. | reverse complement strand
GCTTACAACTGCACCTGCATCGATAAAAATCTCTATAAGACCTTCTTTTTCAGCTTGTCTTGCTATACGTTGTGTTGCTGGAGTGATGATAAGGCGAGTTTTTTTAGCTACTTTTTGACCTTTTAAAATTTCAGCTGCGATACGCATATCGCTTATCCTTCCATTTGTACAACTTCCTATAAAAACTTGATCAACTGATAAATCATCTTTAACTGCCTCTCTTACACTTTTGCCATTACTTGGTAAAAATGGATAAGCCACAACTGGATCAAGTCTGCTTGTGTCGATCTCTACGACCTGACAATAGCTAGCGTCCTCATCTGAATAGTGATATTTAGGTTCACTTCTTAGGCTTGGTCTTGAGTTTAAAAATGCTTTTGTAATCTCATCAACAGCTATGATGCCACTTTTGGCTCCTGCTTCAATAGCCATGTTGCACATGCTAAAACGATCATCCATGTTTAGATATTCTAAAGCATCACCTGTAAATTCTAAAGCTCTATAAAGTGCGCCGTCAACGCCTATTTGGCGGATAACTTCTAAAATCAGATCTTTACCATAGATATGAGATGCGGGTCTACCCTTTAACACAACTTTGATAGTTTCTGGCACTTTAAACCAGTTCCCACCCGTTATCATCGCGTAAGCTAGATCGGTCGAACCCATTCCTGTAGAAAAGGCACCTAAAGCACCGTGAGTGCAAGTGTGCGAATCTGCTCCAATGATAACATCACCAGGAATGACAAGTCCTTTTTCTGGTAAAAGTGCATGTTCAATACCCATGTCTTTTTCATCAAAGAAATACTTCATATCATGCTCATAAGCAAAATCACGTGAAATTTTGGCTTGATTAGCGCTTAAAATATCTTTAGCTGGGATATAGTGATCCATCACGATAGAAAAACCGTCTGGATTTGCTAGCTTAGTAGCTCCACTATCGCGAAATGCTTTTATCGATATAGGAGTTGTTATGTCATTGCCGATAACCATGACTATTTTAACATCAACTATTTGACCCGCTTTAACCGGATATCCAGCGTGTTGGCTAAAAATTTTCTCTGTTATTGTCTGCTTCATCTCTAAACCTCTTGTTTAATTTATACTAAATTTAAAGATTTTATCTAAATTTAGCTAAATTTCACTATAATGAACAGATGAAATACAAAATTTTAACTCAAATTGGCAATTTTCTTACTAAATTCTCTCAAATTTCATCTGCTAAACGTATAAGTGATAGAGTTGTGATGATAGAGTTTAACAAAGAATGGAGCATAATGTTTGATATGGATAAAACCAACTCAAGCATATATATAGATAAAAATTTCATCCAAACTAAAGAGTATAAAGCGCCGTTTGACGTGCTTTTAGCCAAAAGATTTAACTCAAGCAAACTTGAAAGAGTAGAAGTTTTAGAAAACAACAGAATTTTACTTTTGCAAGCTAGTAGAAGTGGAAGTTATAAAAAACTTACCACAAATATATATTTTGAATTTACAGGAAGGTTTACAAACATAGTTATAAGCGATGAAGAAGAGGTCATTTTAGAAGCTCTTAGTCACTATGAAAACCAAAAGCGAACTATCAAAACAGGGCATGTTTATGAAACTCTTTTGCCTATAAAGATAAAAGAGGGAGATAGTGAAGAGATAGAGGATTTTGGCGTATACTTTAAGCAAGAATTTGATCGTATAAACTCTAAAAAACTTGAAAATTTAAGAGATAGTAAACTTATTCAAATAGATAAAAAACTTGAAAATTTAAGACAAAATTTAGATGAACTTGAAAGCAAAGAAACTCTACTTAACAAAGCTGAAATATCTGCAAAAAAAGCTAAACTTTTAACCGCAAATTTACATAGTTTAAAAGAGTATCAAAGAGAATTTACACTTACAAATTTTGATGGTGAAAGTATAGATTTTAAACTAAATGATTTACCAAAATTTGAAGCAAAAAAGCTCTTTGATGAGAGTAAAAAACTAAAGCAAAAAGCACTAGGAATAGGACTTGAAGAAGAAAATTTAAAAGAAAAATTAGAATTTTATGAAAGTCTAAAAGAGATGATAATTCACGCATCATCTTTAAGTGAACTTGAAATTTTAACTCCCAAAAAAGGTGGTAAAAAAACTTATGAAAAAGAGCATGATAATATAGAAAATTTCTATATCAACGAGTATAAAATTTCAGTTGGTAAAAATGAAAAAGGCAATGAAATTTTACTTAAAAATTCCAAAAAAAACGATTTTTGGTTTCATCTAAAAAATGCACCTTCAGCTCACGTCATAGTCAAAACTAACAAACAAAATTTAACGTCTGATGTTATAAATTTTGCAGCTAAAGTATGTATAAATTTTAGTGTTAAAAATGCTGGAAGATATGAAGTTGACTTTACTAAAAGATCTAATGTAAAAGTGCGTGATAAGGCATTTGTCAACTATACTAACTACGACACGATAACTCTAATCAAGCCTTAGTTTAAGTTAAATCTGCTAAAATTACGAAAACTTAAGTACAAAGAAGGAAAATTATGCAAACTCGTCTTAAAACTGCTAGCGTGCTGATACTTGCCCTGCTCGTTGTTATCTGGCTTGACTGGTATTTGCTTAACTTGGCTATATTTTTACTAGTGCTTGTAATAGCTCTTGTTGAAGCTTTTAAACTATATAAGATAGAAAATAATGATCTTATTATCGTCGGTGTTGGGCTGTTTGTCCTAGCTGTGATACTTTGCAATAGCTTTGCAGGATATTATAAATTTATAGTTTTTACTTTGCTTGCTTTAAGCTCTTGGTATGCCTACACAAACAGCGAAAACTCAAAAGGTCTGCAAGCACTGCTATATCCTTTTGCGCCACTTCTTATCATGTGGGGCATTTATGATATACTTGGTATAAAATACCTCATCTATCTTATCGTAATCGTTGCAACTATGGACTCAGGAGCATACTTTGCTGGTAAGCTTTTTGGTTCAAAAACATTTACTACTACTTCACCTAATAAGACTATCGAAGGCGTTATCGGTGGCTTTGTGTTTGTGTTTTTTATAGGTGGTGGATGGTCTGCTCTTTTTATGGGTGAGCTAAATAATTCATTTTTAATAACATTTTGGATAGCTTTAGCTAGTCTTTTTGGAGATCTTTTTGAGAGCTATTTGAAACGAAAAGCAGACGTTAAAGATAGCGGTGAAATTTTCCCAGGACATGGTGGTATGCTTGATAGGCTTGATAGTTATCTTTTTGCAGCTGTTGGATTTAGTCTTGTGATGATATGGTAATTTTAGGCTCAACTGGAAGTATTGGCACAAACTCCCTTAAAGTAGCAAAAAACTTTGATATAGGAGTTGAAGCACTTAGCTGCAACACAAATATATCTTTGCTTAATGAACAAATTAGCAAATTTAAACCCAAATATGCCTGTGTGGCGGATGAGAGTTTAAGAGGCGAAGTTAGGGGTGTTAGTAAAGTTTTTGCAGGCAAAAGTGGTTTGATTGAGATGCTTGAGGTTTGTAAAAGCAAAACTGTGATAAACTCACTTGTTGGTTTTGCAGGACTTGCTCCAAGTATCCACATACAAAAGCTTAACAAAACTCTAGCTTTAGCAAACAAAGAGAGCCTTGTAGTTGCAGGTAAATTTCTAGATACAACTAAAATTTCTCCCATAGATAGCGAACATTTTGGGCTTAAATTTCTACTTAAAAATAGCCCTAGTATAAAGAGTTTAGTTATAACTGCAAGCGGTGGAGCGTTTCGAGATAAAGATATAAGCGAACTTAAAAATGCAACTCCTGCTGATGCTTTAAAACACCCAAACTGGAATATGGGAGCAAAGATAACTATCGATAGTGCTACGATGGCTAACAAGCTTTTTGAAGTTATGGAGGCTTTTTGGCTTTTTGGAGTTAAAAACATAGATGCAGTGATAGAACAAAGCTCAAGTATTCACGCTCTTATAAACTTTACTGACGGCTCTACTACTGCGCATTTAAGTAAAACTGACATGAAATTAGCCATAGCTCATGCACTTATACCAAACCTTGATATGCCTATATTAGAGCATTTTGATCTATTAAAGCTTCCTGATATAAAATTTAAAGAGATAAACTTAGACAAATATCCTATTTTTGCACTAAAAGATGAAGTGGTTAAAAACCCTGATTTTGGTGTGATAATAAATGCAGCAAATGAGATATTTGTCTCTAAATTTCTAAATAAAAAGTGTAAATTTACAGATATAAAACCTATGATTTACGAAAGTTTAGCGAAATTTAACAGCATTAAACCTAAGAGTTTAAGTGAAATTTACGCTATCGATAAAGATGTGCGAAATTTCGCCTCAAATCTTAAAATTTAAAAAGAGATAAAATGAACTCTTGTGAATACAAATTTAGATCAAAAGACGCTCTTTTAGGAGCACAATTTCTTTTCGTTGCATTTGGTGCTCTTGTGCTTATGCCGATACTTTGCGGTTTAGATACAAATGTCGCGCTGTTTACTGCTGGTTTTGGAACTCTTATATTTCAGTTTATATGCCGGCAAAAAGTCCCGCCTATATTTTTAGCTTCAAGCTTTGCTTTTATAGCACCTATTTCTTATGCTGTAAGCGAATGGGGCTTAGCAACAGCAATGGGTGGCGTGTTTGCTGCTGGTTTGGTCTATATACTTTTTGCATATTTTGTTAAGTTAAAAGGGCGTGAGTTTATAGATAAATTTCTGCCTCCTATCGTAGTTGGGCCTGTTATAATGACTATAGGCTTGGTTCTTAGCCCAACTGCAGTTGCTTCAGCAATGCCAACTGATCTAAGTGTCTACACTGCCTTAAATCCAAATTTTACCATAACTGATGCGATGATAATCTCAGGAACAAGCCTTTTTATAACACTTTTAATCATCATCTTTGGGCGAGGGATTATGAAACTTATCCCTATCCTTTGTGGTCTAGTTGTAGGGTATATTTTATCACTTTTTTACGGTATCATTGACTTTACACAAGTATCTCAAGCGCCTTGGTTTGCTGTGCCAAATTTCACAGCTCCACGATTTAAACTTGATGCGATGCTCTATATGATTCCTGTCGTTATCGCCCCTATAATCGAACATATAGGAAATGTCATGGCTATATCAAACGTAACAGGTTACGACTATACAAAAAAACCCGGTCTTCATAAAACACTTCTTGGAGATGGAATAGCAACTAGCGTGGCAGCCTTACTTGCTGGGCCACCTTGTACTACTTATGCAGAAGTTACTGGTGCAGTTAGACTTACCAAAGCTTTTAATCCTGGTATCATGACATGGACAGCGATAACAGCTATACTTTTGGCTTTTGTTGGTAAGCTAGGAGCACTCGTAGCTACTATACCACCATGCGTTTTAGGTGGCATCATGATACTTCTTTTTGGTATCATTGCAAGCGTTGGTATGGAAACTCTCATAAAAAACAAAGTTGATATGAATGAACCTAGAAACATGGTCATCATAGCGCTTATACTAGTACCTGCTCTTGGCGGAATGGTCCTTGACTTTGGCTTTGCAAGTTTTTCTCAAATAGGGCTTGGGGCACTTGTGGGTGTAGTTTTAAATTTAGTACTACCAAAAAACAAAGATGAGCAAAATGTTAAATAAAGAGCTTATACTTGGGATAGAAAGTAGCTGTGATGATAGCTCAGTAGCGTTAATGGATGCTAAAACTTATGAACTTGTTTTTTATAAAAAGATAACACAAGAGAGTGAGCATGCAAAATTTGGAGGTGTTGTTCCTGAACTAGCTGCAAGACTTCACACGGCAACTCTACCAAATTTAGCTTTAGAACTTAAACCTTACTTTAAAGATATAAAAGCAATAGCTGTTACAAATGAACCAGGACTTAGTGTAAGTTTAATAGGTGGTGTTAGCATGGCAAAAGCATTAAGTATAAGCCTTAACGTGCCACTTATCGCAGTAAACCATCTAATAGGTCATATATATTCACTTTTTTTAAACAGTAAATCTGAATTTCCACTTGGAGTTTTGTTGGCAAGTGGCGGACATACTATGGTGCTTGAAATTTCAAAAGATGCAAAAGTAAATGTACTTGTAGCAACAAGCGATGATAGCTATGGTGAAAGTTTTGATAAAGTTGCCAAAATGATGGGTCTTGGGTATCCTGGGGGACCTCTTATAGAAAAGGCTGCTTTGGCGTGTAGCAAAGATAAATTTAACTTTACAATCCCTCTTAAAAATGATAAAACTCGCCTTGAATACAGCTTTTCGGGGCTTAAAAATCAAGTTCGCTTAGCAGTTAATGATCTTGGCGAAAATTTAAACAACGAACAAATTTCTGAAATTTCCTACTCTTTTCAAAAAGCTGCAACTGCACATATTATAGATAAACTAAAGATAATATTTAAAAAGTATAAATTTAGTAGTTTTGGAGTAGTTGGAGGAGCGAGTGCAAATTTAACACTTAGAAGCAAGCTTGAAAGTTTATCTGAAATTTATAACACTAAACTACTTCTAACTCCGCTTAAATTTTGCTCAGATAACGCTGCTATGATAGCGCGTGTAGGGGTAGAAAAATATAAAAAAGGTGAGTTTATAAGCTATAAAGAGCTACAAATTCACCCTAGATCAAATTTAGATGGTATCTATATTTTGTAAACTTTCGTTTATATCTTCTACGTTATTTAAACTATCATTAATATCTTTTTTAAGATTTTCGAATGAAGAGTTCATGTCAACTTTAAGGCTCTCTATGGTTTCATTAGTTTCACCTTCTAAAAAACTCTCTTTTAACTCTTGGTAAGCTTCTTTTGCATCTTCTTTAAAACTTGTAATTGTCTCATTTGCCTCAGTTTTTAGCTCTTGATAAGTTTCATTTAGATCTTTTAAACTCTCTTCTACTGCATCTATAGTTGCGTCGATAAAATTACTACTCTCCTCTTTAAGGCTTTTTACAATCTCATCTTGTGGAGCTACTTGCTCTACTGGCGCTACTTCTGAAGTAGTTGCTGAAGTGCTATCTTCTTTAGAGTCACAACCTACTAAAAATATAGCTACAACACTTAATGTTAAAAATGTTTTTTTCATACTTTTTCCTTAATAAAGTTTATTTTTAAACCTAGCTTATATTATATCTTTTTATTCACTAGTTTTGTCTAAAATCTCATCTTTTTTCTCTTTATCGCTCTCTTCTTTCTCTTTTTTTGCTGATTTAATAGATATCTTAACCAAAGATATGCTATTTCCATCCATTTGGACAACTTCATATCTACAATTTTCATCTTGAGCTATATCTCCAACTTTAGGTAATTGTCCTATGAGATTAAACACATATCCACCTATCGTAAGCTCTTCAATATCATCATTAAATTTTACAGATATGATCTCTTCAACATCTTCTATATAAGATCTGCCTACAAACTCATAAATTCCGTTTTCTATCGCTCTATACTCAAACTCGGCATTATCATGCTCATCGTTGATATCACCAAAAATTTCCTCTATAATATTTTCCATAGTGATAAGTCCTGATGTTCCACCAAACTCATCTATAACAAGCCCGGCTGAAATTTGCTCTTTGTTCATCATAGGAAGTATTGATGATATAGATGCATTTTCAGGAAATATAAGTATCTTTCTAGCTATTTTATCAAAATTTTTATCACCCTCAAGTTGTATGATATCGCGAATGTGTATCACGCCTAAAACATTATCTTTGCTTCCATCAATATATGGAAACCTCGTATATTTAGACTCTAAAACTTTTCTATAATTCTCATCAAAACTTTTTTGTTTATTTAAACACACCATATCTTTTCTAGGCGTCATAACCTCTCTAGCTACTGTATCACTAAAATCAATGGCATTTTTAATAATCTCAGTTTCAACCGAATCTAGAACTCCACCTTTTAAACTCTCACTAACTATAATCTTAATCTCCTCTTCTGAGTGTGCAAGATCATTTTCGCTAGCTGGTTTTATACCGATAAGCTTTAAAACACAGTGCGCTAAAAAGTCAAAAATTTTAATAAGTGGTGAAAAAAGCACCCAAAAAGCGTGAAGTGGTCTAACTACTAAAAGGACTGATTGTTCAGGTTTTGCGATAGCTACGGATTTAGGTACTAACTCTCCTAAAACAACATGAAGAAGGGTAATAAGCCCAAATGATATGATAAATGATATCGTATGTAGCACAACTGAACTTTCACTTATCAATAAAATAATTGGTTTTTCTATAAATCTCGCTACCGCTGGCTCGCCTATCCAGCCAAGTGCAAGTGAACTTAATGTAACGCCAAGCTGTGTTGCACTTAAGTAAGAGTCAAGGGAATTTGTGATTTTAAGAGCAAGTTTAGAGTTTTTAACTCCGTTATTTACCATCTCTTCAAGTTTGCTTTTTCTGATTTTTACGATAGCAAATTCAGAAAGAACAAAAAACGCATTTAAAAATATAAAAACAAAGGCCAAAAAAAGCATCGAGCCCGAACTGTCCGTGTCCAATAAAGATCCTTAAAAAATAAAATACTAAATTATATCAAAAAAATATAAAATTTAAACAAACAATATATTTAACTAAATTTTACTAACAAAACTATAGCGCATATACCAAGTATTAAACCTAAAAAATTTTGCCCTTTTAACTGCTCTTTAAAAACGAAAACTCCAACCAAAATGCCTAGCGAAATAACGCCTATATTCATCGCTGTAAAAACTAGCGACGGACTATCTCTAAATAGTTGATGAGCTTTAATATAAAAGATAATATTTGCAAAATTTAAAACAACTAATATAGTTCCGTATAAAATACTATTTTTATTAAATTTCTCATTTTTGTATATAAGATAAGCAAAAAGAGCTACTCCAGCTAATACAAATGAAACTAAAAGAGTAAGTGAAAATTCACTTCCTTGTTTTGCTATTAACTTAAAAATAATATCACATATCCCATAAACAAACCAGACAAGAAGTAGATAAACTCCGCTTTGTTTAGTTATATGGCTAGAGCTAGAGTTATCATAAACTAAGCAAAAAAGAGCTAAAAAAGCCACTAAAATAGCTATAAAAATCCCCAGACTTAAACTCTGCCCTAAAAATGTAAACGACGCAACTATCGGTAAAAATAAAGATAATCTTCCAGCAGCATCAGCTTTGGCTATACCTGCATACTCAACAGCACGTCCCATAATGATAAACCCACTTGGCAGTAAAATTCAAAGCACAATGAAAAGCCACGAATTGTCTATATCTAAAATGAGCATTAAATTTGGCTTAAAAAAAACAAAAGTAAGCAAACTTGCAACTATATAGTTAAAAGCTACTGCAACTTCTATCTTTATCTTTTTTTGTTTGGCGATTTTAAGAAGTGCTAGAACAGCTACACTTGCACAAATCGCCAAAACCAAATATCTCATTAAACTGTTTTAACCTTTTATAGCAGCTCTATAAATAGGATCTAATTTAGCTGCGACGGCATTTAAATTTTCTATCCTGTTTTCATGAGACGGGTGAGTAGACATAAACTCTAAAGGCTGATTTGAATTAAGACTTGACATTTTTACCCAAACATTTGCAGCTGCTTTTGGATCATATCCTGCACGCGCCATAAGCTCTGCTCCCATGTTGTCAGCTTCCATCTCTTGCTCTCTTGAAAAAGGAAGAGATATCGCATAAGTTGTCGCCATATTAGCTAAGTTTGCAAGCTCATTGCTTCCAGTAGCAATCCCAACCGCAAAAATTCCCGCATTTTAAAGTTGGTCGCGACTTGCTTTTTCACGACTGTGCTCTCTTAGTGCATGACTCATCTCATGGCCTACAATAGCTGCAAGTTCAGCATCGTTTAACTTAAGAGAATTGATAATACCTGTATATACAACTATCCTTCCTCCTGGCATACACCATGCATTTATTGTCTCATCGTTGATAACATTTACTTGCCAATTCCAATCCTTAGCATCGGTTCTATAAACACCAACTTGATCTATTAGCCTATCTGCTATAGCCTTAACTCGCTTTGTCTGAACAGGATCAGTGTTAAGAGTTTTTTTCTGAGTTGACTCTTTAAGTACTTGAGTGTAAGCTTGTGCTGCACCTACATCCATATCATTTGCACTTACTAACATAACTTGCGAGCGCGTTATACCTACTGCACCCGAACTTGTTGTTGATGCACACCCAATAACAAAAAAAGCAACCATTGCTGCTAAAATATATTTTTTCATAAGCACTCCTTATAAATTTATCTATATTGTATCTAAATTTTAGCTTTTCTATATCCAATATTTGTCTCAAATTCTTTAAGTCGTTTATGGATACTTCTAAATTCCGTTACTGTCGTCCAATTATAAATAAACACACTAAAACTCTCCCTTACTTGAGAAAAAGCATTACTAACTTGAACTAAAACTCCTAATGTAATAAGTCCTGTAAAAAGACCTGAACCCATTATCATATAAGGAACTATGACCATAAACTGAGCGTAAGATTTAAGCCAGATATTAAAGTATCCATAGTGTAAAAAAAGCATGTAGTAGTTGATTTGAAGTCCTGAAAAAAGAGATATAACTGTCGGTTTGTGTGCGTAGTTGATCTTATCATCTTCAGCATAAACTAACTCTTTTCTAAAAGCAGCCTCAGCTTTTTGATTGTTGTACTCAAGACCTGGAAGCTTAATACCTACAAACCACGATACTATAAGCCCGCCAACACTTACAATAAGTGCGATCCAAACTAAATTTCCCGGGATATCTTTAAAATAAGGAAGTGGCATCTTATCACTTAGAAACCATAAAATAGGCAAAAAAGCAAAAAGCGTCATAAACGCTCTTATAACCTCAACTCCAAGAGTTTGTAAAATAGTAGCAAACCTATATATATCTTCTTGCATACGCTGGCTACTTCCTTCGATATCTTTTTCGCATCTTCTCCACTGCTCAAGATAGGCAAAAGTCATAGCTTCTCGCCATCTAAAAGTCCAGTGGCTAGCAAAAAATTTAGTTACCGAATAGATAAGAACATAGGGCATAGCAATATATAAAAACCGCCAAATTTGATGCCAAAACTGATCTACTGTGTGCTTTTCAATGTTTTGAGTCATATCATAGAAATCTTTATACCAGTCATTTATAGCAACATTTAGCCTTGTTTGAAGAAGCAAAGCTATAATGATAAAAACCGTGCCTCCATATGCCCATTTTGCCCACTCTTTGCTACAAAAAAATGCTCTAATCATACAGATCCTACTTTAAAATTTTAGATACAATTTTAGCAGAATTTAAGAACATTTTTAACTACTCTTTGCTATTTTTGCTTTGATTTTTACTCTCTTTACTGTCTTGTATCTCTTTGGCTTGTCCTTTTTTTTCTTTAACTTTATCTTTTGAAACCTCAAAAGCTCTATTAGCTAACTCTTTTATGCTCTCTTTTTTACTAAATTTTAGTCTAATATTTTTATCGATATCAGCTATATCTTTTTTTATAGCTTCCATCTTCTCTTCAAGCTCCAAATCTCCCCAAATCTTAGCACCTTTTTTAAAAATTTCATCAAATTTAGATGATGTAAATTTACTAAACTCTTTATAGCTTTCGGATATATCCATAGAGCTTAAACTATCTTTTAAATTTACAGTTGCGTCGCTTGAAATTCTAATCATTTTCGCTAAATAGTTATCATAATCTTTTTTAAGAATATTTTCTAGCTCAGTTTTAGCAGGATCTTCGCTATTTTGTGTTAAAGTTTTTAAAAGCGCTATATACTCCTCATAAATACCTGCAATCTCTTTACTAGCTTCATTAAACTCACTACTTATCTCTTCAGGTGCAAATTTAAATGACTCTTTAAATTTATCAATTGCTTTTAAAATTCCTGCATTTATGCCCTCTATACTTCCGCTTATAAGCTCGCTTGTGTAAATTTTACTCTCATTTGCCACACTAATTGTAACTTCTAAGATGGTTTTAGCAACCTCCATGGCGTAGTATTTTTTAAACTCACCTTCACTTAGGGTTTTATAAACCATATTTTTACTAAATTCAAAAGAAGTCTCTTTAACATCATCACCATTTTCTATGATACTAAGAAAAACACTTTCGCTTATCTCTTTTATAACGCCATTTAATTGAGCTGCTCCAACTAAAGTTTCATTTATAATAGGAAGAAGAGCCTCACTTTCTAAGCTGTTACTCTCTTTTATAAGATCTTCAATGCCCTTAAAACTGTCAAATACAGCATTTCTCATATCTCTACCTAAATGCTCTATCTCTTTTCTGGCTTTTTCGCTTTCATACAAAAGTTTATATAATCTTTTTTCTTCTTCTTTTATAAGAGAGTTTTTAATCGCTTCTAAAAGCTCATTGACACTATCTTTATTTAGTCTATCTGTCCGTTTTAAATCTTTATAAAATTTAGTAAACAACTCTAAACTAAGCTCTTTTTTCTCATATAAACTCTTGCCTTTAAATTCTGCCAAAAGTGCTGTAATTGCTGCTACTTCTACGCTTTTGCCACTACTTATATCATCTATAAAACTCATATCTTTCTCCACTATAAAACAAATTTTGCTATTTTTTTAAGTTCTTCAAAAACACTAACTCTTTGAGTATCTGAATGTACTAAAACTGAAACTTCAAAGCTCTGATATCTTCCTGCTTTGCTATGTTTAGAAAATGAAATTTCATACTCAAAATCCCCTATAACTCTACTGATATCTTCTCTTAAATTTCCATCACCAATTACCCTGTATGACCAAAAGTTTGGATAATCTATCTTTGGTTTTTTATTAAACTCGCATATACTTGCCACTTTTTCCTCCATCTTTTTGCTCTAAAACGATTTCGCCTATCTCCATGCTTTTATCGATTGCTTTTACCATATCATATATTGTAAGAAGTCCAGTACTAACGCCCATTAATGCCTCCATTTCAACACCAGTTTTACCGTTTATTTTAACAGTTACACTTAACTTAAAAGCTGAAATTTCAGGAATTTCAACTATATCTGTATTAACTGAATTTATAAGAAGTGGGTGACACATAGGTATAAGTTCGCTAGTTTTTTTAGCACCCATAATCGCGGCAATTACTGCTGTTTGAAGCACTGGACCTTTTTTGGTAGTATTGTTTATGATAGCGTTGTATGCTTTGCTATTCATCTTTATTATGCCACTTGCAGTTGCAACACGTAAAGTTTCATCTTTACCACTGACATCTACCATTTTTGGTCTATTTTGTTCATCTAAATGAGTAAGCATAAATTTCCTTAAATTTTTAATCCATTCTACTATAAATTTTAAAACAAAAAGAAATTTTTAAATAAGTAAATAGTCCGAGTGCAATCAATGCACTCGGTTCTATAAAAAGGAGGTTTTATCTTGTTGGACGATAAAAGTATATATTTATCATTTTAATGTCACATGAACTTTTTCTTAATATTTCACAACAAGAGTAAAAATATCTTAATTAATAACAAATTTGCTCTTATCTTTCAATCTTAGCTTTTGGTGCTTGTTTAACGATAAAATCTACCACTTTTAAGCAATCTGCCTTAGCCTTAAGTCCTGACTTACTCCAACAATTAGGATTTGTAACCTTGCCACACAAAATATTTAAATCAAGCGATTTTATTAAGTGACGCATTTACTTTAACACTTTCGATGCCATTTTGACAAGCTCTTAAACTTTTATAAACTTAAGAAATAAGAACTATATGAGAGTCTATATCTAGATCAAACTTAGCCATCTTTTATCTTTTAAGTAAACTTGCTTATTACACTATATCTTTAAAATGGCGGGCAGAGTGGGATTCGAACCCACGGTAAGTTGCCCTACACACGCGTTCCAGGCGTGCTCCTTCAACCACTCGGACATCTACCCAAAGTAGACTAAATTTTAAATTTAGTCTATAAATTTAATTTAAATATTGATGACCTTTTTCCTCTAAAAATAATGGTTTATCTTTTTCGTATTCTAAAATAGCACCATCTCCATCTCTAAAATGTATACTAACGCCATCTTTATCTACTAAATATATTCCGTTTGCTGAAGGGATAACTTTAAGAGCATAAGCATCACCTTTATTATCCGTCATAACTGCGCTTTGCCACATATCTATCGTGATAAGCTCAACTTTAACACCCTCACCTTCAAAAAATATATTTTGAACTTGTTTGGTCGGCTCTGAAAATTTAGAACATCCACTTATCAAAAAGCTCACACTAAACAGAGCAATAACAAAAAAATTCTTCATCATAACATCTCCTTTGCTACCTTGGCTATATTTTCAGGAGTAAAACCAAAATGCTTAAAAAGATCTCCTGCTTTACCACTTTCACCAAAGCTATTCATAGAAAAAACTTCATCTGCAAATTTATACCACTCTAAACCGTTTGCTGCCTCAACTGCTAAAATTTTAGTTTCAGAGTTTAAAATTTCGCTCTTGTATTTGCTATCTTGCTCACATAAAAGCTCAAAACAAGGAGCTGAAACTACATTTACGCCAATACCATTAGAGTTTAAAATTTCAGCCGCATCAAGGCAAAGCCAAACTTCACTTCCAGTTCCTATAAGCGTAACTGTGGCATTTTCATCTTTTTTAACTAGATACGCACCATTTTTAACATTTCCAAATTTCGCCTCAGGCAACGCTTTTAACTTTTGACGCGAACAAACAAATGCAGCAGGTGCCTCTGTTTGAAGTGCTACTTTCCAACACTCTACATTTTCTGCTCCATCTGCTGGGCGATAAGTATAGAAATTTGGCATAGCTCTAAGTGCTGAGAGATGCTCGATTGGTTGATGTGTTGGACCATCTTCACCAACACCAATACTATCATGAGTAAACACAAAATAATGTCTAAGGCTCATAAGTGCTGCAAGTCTAGCGCCTGTTTTAAGATAATCACTGAAAACAAAAAATGTAGCTGAAAATGGTACAAAAAGACCATATCTTGCAAATGCATTTCCTATGGCGGCCATAGCATGTTCTCGGATACCATAGTGAATATTTGGTCCATATGGATAATCCCCCATATCTTTAAGCGTTGTTTTATTTGATGGCGCAAGATCTGCACTACCTCCTAAAAAGCTTGGCATATCTTTAGCTATAGCGTTTAAAATTTCACCATTACTATCTCTAGTAGCGATGTCTTTGCCTCTAAAATCTGGAAATTTTACTCTACTAAAATCTAAACTTTGCAGAGAATTTAAGAGCTCTTTTTTTTCATCGGATAATTTTAAAATTCTATCTTCCCACAAGGCCTGATTTAAATCCCCTTTTTCAACAGCCATTCTTGTTTCAAAAAGCACATCTTCATCAACAAAAAAACTCTGTTTAGGATCAAATCCTTCCTTTTCTTTTGCTCTTTTAAGCAACTCTTCACCTAATGGTGCACCATGAGTTTGTTCGCTTCCTTCTAGCTCTAAAGCTCCTTTACCTATTTTTGTGTTGGCGATGATAAGATAAGGTCTATCTTTGTTTTTTGCTTCACTAAGAGCAGATGCTATTTGATCATGATCATGCCCATCGATACGCACCACATCAAATCCTACTGCTTCAAATCTAGCCTTAACATCTTCATTCCACGCTATTTTTGTATTGCCTTCGATAGTTATGTTGTTTGAGTCATAAATAATGACAAGGTTATTTAAATAGTGCTTGCCTGCTAAAGCACAAGCCTCGTAACTTATCCCCTCTTGTAGATCGCCATCACCACAAAAGCAGTAAATTTTATGGTCTATAACTTTAACTTCATCACTATTTAACATACTTGCTGCTCGTTTTGCTGCCATAGCAAAGCCAACTGCATTAGCCACGCCTTGGCCTAAAGGACCTGTTGCAATCTCAACTCCTGGTGTTGAAATTTCAGGATGTCCTGGCGTACGTGAGCCTAATTGGCGAAAATTTTTAAGTTCATCAAGAGTTATATCATAGCCTGTAAGATAAAGATAACTATAAACTAAAGCACTTGCATGTCCACCTGAAAATATCAACCTATCACGGTTAAGCCATGAAGGGTTTTTAGGATTGTGGTTGATAAACTTCATCAATACCGCAACGATATCACTCAAACCCATAGGGGCACCAGGATGACCGGAATTTGCTACTTGGACCATATCGGCACTTAGAAATTTAATGCTATTAGAAATTTTATTTATCATAACTATCCTTTTAAGTATCTATCTATCAAATTTGTGAGCAAATTAATCAAATTTTGATCTAAATTCTCACTACAAATCTCCACAATAAGTCCATCTCTTATCTCTTTTGCGCTTTTTATACCTACTAAATTTGTAAATGAGTTTTTATCTTTATCATTTCTTGTTGGTTTTCCGGCTTCTTCGCTAGTTTTAGTTGCATCGATGATATCATCAACTATTTGAAACAAAAGTCCTAACTTAAGCCCAACTTCATATATCTTAGTACTATCTTTAGCTCCTGCAATAACTGCACCTAGTTGCATGCTAGCGGCAATTAACGCACCTGTTTTTTTAGAGTGCAAAAACAGCAGTTCATCATAAGTTAAAATTTTATGTTCAAAAAAACAGTCAAGCGCTTGACCTAAAATCATCTCACCTGTATTTTGACTTAAAATTTCAGAGCATTTAATCCGAATTTCAGCTGAGAAATCAGCTTGTGTGATCTCATAAAAAGCTCTAGCACTAAGTGCATCACCTACAAGTAAAGCTGTAACTTCGTCGTATTTTTTATGAGTAGTTATATGTCCACGTCTAAGATCAGCATCGTCCATAACTGGCAAATCATCATGGATAAGAGAGTAGGTATGCATCATCTCCAAACCTAATGCAACTCTCATCGCCTTATAGGTAAATTTGGGTGATAAAGCATCAACTACACCCAAAAGAAGTTGTGCACGAAAATGTTTACCACCACTTCTAAGCATATAATTAAGCGCTTCTTCATAATAAGGGTGATAACTTGGAGCTTTTATAGGATTTGCTTTAAGAAAAGCTTCAAATTTCTTAAGTAAACTCACCTATTATCTCCATCTATCCCGCCTAAGTTTCCAAACCCTCCAAATCCACCAAAACTTCCCATCATCTTGCTAGCTAGGTTTTTGCGTTCATTATCTACTAATTTTATAGCATCATTTATAGCTGAAATAAGTAAAATTTGTAAGCTCTCGTTATCATCAAATAAACTATCGTCAATATTTAAATCAAGAACTTCACCGTTGCCATTTATCTTGATTTCGACCATACCTGCGCCACTTTTAACGCTATACTCTTTGTTGTCATTTTCATTTTCAAACTCTTTGGCTTTTTTTTGTATCTCATTTATCATCTCGCCCATCTTTGAAAAATCAAATCCATCCATCATAAGCTATCCTTTAAAATTTCATTTTTACTATCTACATGTACTAAAGTAGGAGTAAAATTGTTTGCTTCATCTTCGCTCATACTTGCATATGCTACGATGATAACAAGATCTCCTTTTTGAACTTTTCTAGCAGCTGCACCATTTAAACAAATTTCACCTTTTTTATCACCTTTTATGACATAAGTTGTAAAACGTTCGCCATTGTTGATATTTAAAACTTCAACTTTTTCAAATTCTCTTAAATTTGCAGCCTCTATAAGTTTGCTGTATATCGTGATAGAACCAGTATAATTAAGGTTTGCATCTGTAACGGTGGCTCTGTGAATTTTGCTTTTAAGTATCTCTATTTGCATCTAAAATTTCCTCCACTACTTTTTTGTCTGAAAATGGATATCTAACACCATTTATCTCTTGATACTCTTCATCGCCCTTACCAAGTATAACCACAACTTCACCATTTGTAACTAAATTTAGTGCTTTTGATATCGCTTTTTTGCGCTCTATCTCAACTAAAACACGGCTTTTATCTATAAAACCTGTTAAAATTTCATCTATAATGCTTTGTGGATCTTCACTTCGTGGATTATCGCTTGTAACTATAGCAATGCTAGCAAAATGCTCAACTATGCTAGCCATTTTAGCTCTTTTTGTTCTATCGCGGTCTCCACCTGCACCAAATACAACTATAAGTTTATTTGCTTTAAGTGCGTTTAATATCTTTTCTATACCATCTGGAGTATGAGCAAAATCAACTATAACAAGAGGATTGTTTGAGACAACTTCCATACGTCCTGCTACACCTGCAAAATTTAAAAGTGCTTGAGTGATTTGAGAGTTAGAATAAACGCTTTTAGTAAGAATTTGTACTGCTGAAAATGCAGCTAAAAGGTTGTATAAGTTAAACTCGCCAACCATGTCACTTTCTATCTGTGCATCGCCACTTGGAGTTTTAAGAGATGCCATAATACTATCATTTATACTATAAGCTACAACTTTAAAAGTTGCTATCTCTTCTATGCCATATGTGTATGCATTTTTAGGGTCAAAAAGAAGTCCGTTTTTGTCATCTTTGTTGATTAGTTTCTTACTCTCATCCATAAAAAAACTACTCTTTACTCTTAGATATTCTGACATGGTTTTGTGATAGTCAAGGTGATCTTGGCTGATATTTGTGAAAATTTTAAGCGCAAAATTTAGCCCTTCTACCCGCTCTTGTGCTATAGCATGAGAACTTATCTCCATGATAAAAAAATCACTTCTTTCATCGCTTGCTATTTTAAGAAGTTTAAGAATTTCAATAGGCGTGCTAGTAGTAAGACCTTTAGGGGCTACTTGTTTATCATTTACAAAAGCTCCCCTCGTTCCGCACAAAAATACGCTATATCCAAGATCGATAAGTGTAGAGTATATAGCTGCTGCCGTGGTTGTTTTGCCGTTAGTGCCTGTTATGCCAACTATCTTAATGTCTTTATTGATACCAAGCATATCTTTAGCTTGATCTAAATTAAGTACTTTTGCACCTTTTTGCGTTGCTAAATTTATAAAATTTGAGTTAAATTTTGAGCCTAGAAAGTAGCAATCTTGCTCTATCTCACGACTATCATCAGTTATAAAGTTACCTTTTAAATTTATCTTCATAACTTTTAATCTTTCTAGCTATAAGTTCTGTTTTTTTATCATAAGAGCCGTGAATTTCAAGAAAAGTTTCAAAATAGCTAATAGCACTCTCTTCTAAGCCATTATCAAGCAAGCTTAGTATAAAATCAAGAAAATTATCGCTATCTTTGATAATAAGTTTCGTTGATGTCATAACCGCACTTAGTGCATCCTTAAAGTCTACTCCACTTGCAACCACTTCTTGAAGCTCATCAAATGTTATCGCATCTTCCTTAGAGTAATTTGCTTCATAAACTTTGCTCTCAATTGATGTCAATATCTCACCTAATTCACTCATATCTCTGTTCTCTTTTAACAAAAAAAGATAGAACTCAAAAAGCATATTTGCATCATCAAAGTTATCTTTAGCGATCTCACAAAGCGAGACTAAAAAAATAATTTCTTCACTATTTGTGCTATTTATAGCAAATGAAAAGTAGTTTTTAGCAAGATCAAAATTTAACTCTTTAAAAGCTTCATAACCTTTTTGTTTAAATTTCTTTGATGTCAAATTCTTGTCCTACTGGTATATTTACAACCGTTAATTCTGGGTGAATATCTATTTTAAGTTGTCTTTCAACACCGTATTTAAGTGTATTTCCACTAGCTGCACAACCGTTGCATGCACCAACCAAACGCACATATACAACTGCATTTTTGATCCCAAGTAGCTTCATATCGCCACCATCATTTTGTAACATCGGTCTAATTCTATCTAAGCTTTCAATAACTGGCTCTAATAACTCTTCATCAGTAAATGGCATCATCATTTTATCCTATATTTTGTTTAGAATATTTTAGCGTAAATTTATAAATTATCTTTTAAAAAATGTAAATAAAGGTGAAATTTAAAGTAGTAAGCTGCCTAGATTAGGCAGCTTAAATTATATAAGTTCTATATAAGCCATTTCGGCAGCATCGCCTTTTCTAGTTCTTGTTTTAACTATCCTAGTATAACCGCCATTTTTATCTTTATACTCAGGCGCTATATCTTCAACTAGCTTTTTAGTAGCTTCTTTATCTTGTAATTTAGCAAAAACAACTCTATGAGCATTTGCATCACCAACTCTAGCTCTTGTGATAAGCTTTTCTACATAACTTCTAAGCTCTTTTGCTTTTGGAAGTGTTGTCTCTATCTTGCCGTTTTTTAAAAGAGCAATAGTTAAATTTTTAAGTGTTGCAGCTCTATGTGCAGAGGTTCTGCCTAACTTTCTATAACCATGTCCATGTCTCATTATCTATCCTTCGCTCTGTTTTTTTAGCTCACTAATTTTTCTAGCAAGCCCTTCTTTTTGGTAAGATCCTGACATATCGTCAAGCGGATAGCCAATATCTTCCATTACTGCTTTTATCTCTTCAAGTGATTTTTTACCTAAATTTTTGATATCTTTAAGTTCGCCCTCTTCCATAAGAACAAGCTCACCTATAAATTTGACTCCTGCTCTATCTAAACAGTTAAAACTTCTTGCGCTTAAATTTAGATTTTCAATACTCTCAAACAACTTCGCATGCTCGCTGTTTTGACTAGCAG
Source organism: Campylobacter sp. (assembly GCA_012728225.1). Lineage (GTDB taxonomy): Bacteria > Campylobacterota > Campylobacteria > Campylobacterales > Campylobacteraceae > Campylobacter_B. The sequence goes on along the minus strand of JAAYFN010000004.1, from coordinate 14,794 downwards.
ATATAGGAGTGCCTGGAATTTCAACATCTACTATTCCACCAAAAACAGATAACTGCTGATACATAGTTTCAAGTGCATTTTTAAATGCTGTGATAGGATCTACTTGACCATTTGTCGTGATAGTAAAAATAATCTTCTCATAGTCTGGGTTATCCTCAACTAAAATATTTTCTATATCATATATCGCTCTTTTTACAGGTGTAAAAAATGCATCAAGTGCCATGTATTCGCTATCGATATAATCTACTAGCTCTTCACTTGGAACGTAACCTATACCTTTTTCTACTATAACTTTAAATTTAAGCTCAGCATCTTCATTTAAAGTAGCGATATAGTGATCTGGATTGACTATATCAACGATATCATTAGCTAAGTCTTTGCCTTTTATCTCAGCTGGTCCTGTAAAACTATACTCTAAAATTTCTCTTTTAGAATCACCGTTAATTTTAAATTTTAAATTTTTTAAATTTATGATAAATATAGCAGCATCTTCAAGCATACCTCTTATAGAGTCAAACTCATGTTCAACTCCTTCTATTTTTACAGCAGTAGGAGCAAAGCCTACTGAACTTGTATATAAAAGTCTTCTTAAAGGGTGTGCTACGGTCACAGCATAACCTGTTTCAAAAGGATATGCTATAACTTTAGCTACATTCTCACTAATATTTTCAACTCTTATCTCAGTTGGCATATAAGCTGATGTTGTAATCTTTCTCATCTTTATCTCCTACTATTTTGAGTAAAGTTCGACTATAAATCTCTCTTCAACTGGAATTTGCATCTCTTCTCTATCTGGAATTCTAGTAAAGATACCAAATTTTTTATCTTTCTCCACGTCAACCCATGCAACTATTCCTGTTTGAGATGTAAGATCTATAGCTCTTACAATTTGTAAATTTTCTTTACTTTTTTCTCTTATCTCTATTTTTTGACCTGGAGAAACTCTATATGATGGGATATCAACCCTTTTACCGTCAACTAAGATATGTCCGTGGCTTACTAACTGTCTTGCAAAACGTCTAGTTGTAGCAAAACCCATTCTATAAACTACGTTATCTAATCTTTGTTCTAAAAGCTTAAGGAAAATTTCACCTGTATTGCCATCTTTTCTTGCTGCTTCATCAAAAAGGTTTCTAAGTTGTTTCTCAGTTAAACCATATATAAATTTAGCTTTTTGTTTCTCTTTTAATTGAAGACCATACTCACTAACTTTATTTCTTTTTTGTCCGTGTTGTCCTGGTGGAAATGGTCTTTTAGCTAACGCGCTCTTACCTGCTAATCTTCTTTCGCCTTTTAAGAGAAGATCTACTCCGAGTCTTCTTTCTATCTTCTCTACTGGTCCTGTATATCTTGCCATTTTAACCCCTTACACTCTTCTTCTTTTTGGAGGGCGACAACCATTATGTGGAAGTGGAGTTATATCCTTAAGAGATGTAACTTTAATGCCTTCAACTGCACCCACACTCTTAACTGCTGTCTCTCTACCGCTTCCTGGTCCTTGAACCTTAATGCCTACCTCTTTTATGCCTTGCTCTTTTGCTTTGTTTAGAGCGTCTTCTACTGCTTGTTGTGCTGCATATGGAGTTGACTTTTTGCTCCCTTTAAATCCAAGAGCTCCTGCGCTACTCCAAGCTATACCATTGCCCATTTCATCAGTTACAGTAACCATTGTATTGTTAAATGATGCGTTGATATAAACAACACCTTTGGCTATATTTTTTCTAACCGTTTTTTTTCTTATTACTTTTCTTTTTGCCATATCCCAACCTTACTTAGACGCTGCGCCGACAGTTTTACGCTTACCTTTTCTGGTTCTAGCGTTTGTTTTTGTCTTTTGGCCACGAACTGGAAGACCTTTTCTATGTCTTAAACCTCTATAGCTACCTAGATCCATTAAAGCCTTAATGTCCATAGCAACGCTTTTTCTAAGATCACCTTCAACTACATGGTGCTCTTGGATCTCTTTTCTTATCGCTGCTGCCTCATCTTCACTTAGCTCTGAAACTCTTTTATCATAAGAGATTCCAACAGCATCTAAAATACTTCTTGATGTAGTTATGCCTATACCATATATATAAGTTAAGCCGTACTCTACTCTCTTTTTCTTTGGTAAATCAACACCTGCTATACGTGCCATGTTTTAACCCTGCCTTTGTTTATGTTTTGGATTAGAGCAGATAACAAATACTACTCCTTTTCTTTTGACAATCTTACAATTGTCACACATCTTCTTTACAGAAGGACGAACTTTCATAGTTTTCTCCTAAATTTATTCCACTGTAAAAGCTTTGTGCTTCTTAGGTTTAAAGAGTAAATTTAAACCAACTGTTTTCAAAATAGTGGTAATTTTGAAAACACCTCTTCACACAGTTTTTGCAAAGCCGTTATTTTATCAAATTTTAGCTTTAAATTTACTTATATCTATAAGTAATCCTGCCCTTATCTAGACTGTAAGGCGTTAGTTCAACCTTAACTCTATCCCCTGGCATAATTTTGATGTAGTGCATGCGCATCTTTCCTGCTATATGGCATAAAATCACATGTTTGTTGTCTAATTCAACTTTAAAAGTTGCATTTGGTAATGCTTCTACAACATTGCCATCTATCTCTATAACATCATCTTTTGACACTAGACTCTCCTTTCTCAAATTTTGCTTAGAATTTCTACTTTATTGTTAGTAACAGCTATGCAGTGTTCATAATGGCTAGTATTAAGTCCATCTTTGCTTCTAACCGCCCAACCATCACTTGCTACAACTGGCATCGCATCTTTTTGACATATCATAGGCTCAATGCAAAAAACCATTCCGTTTTTTATCTTCGGACCTTGTTTAGCTTTGCCAACTAAATAGTTTGGAATTTCAGGCTCTTCGTGCGGTCTTTTACCAATACCATGTCCACAATACCCAAAAAGTGGCACATATCCTTTGCTTTTGATAAACTCTTCTATCATACTACTTAGCTCTTTAAAATACATACCAACTTTAATATTTTCTATAGCAAAACAGAGTGCATCTTTACTTACCTTTATAAGTTCATAATCACTTTTTGAAATTTCACCTATAGGGTAAGTTCTAGCACTATCTCCATAATAGCCATTTAGCCTACTACCTATATCAACACCTAAAATATCACCTTCTTTAAGAACTGTCTGATCTGGTATGCCATGTATACAAACCTCATTTAGCGAAAGACACGCAGCATTTGGAAAATCATAAAGTCCCTTAAATGCTGGATATGCTCCTTGATCAGTTATAAATTTATCAATCTTAGCATCAACTTCTAAAAGTGTCATGCCTGGCTTTAAGAATTCTTCTGCATAATCAAGAGCAGCTGCAACGATTTTGTTAGCTGCTCTTAAACCCTTTAAATCTTTACTGTTTTTAAAAGATATTGCCATCACAAATCCATAGCACTTAATGTTTGATATCTATTCATATAAACTTCTGCTTCTATCTTTCTCATAGTATCAAGGGCAACAGAAACAACAATCAAAACTGAAGTCCCTCCAAATGCAAACGGCACTCCCATAAATTTAACTAAAAGCCATGGAAGTGTCGATATAAGTCCTAAGTATATCGCGCCCCAAAATGTAAGCCTACTAACAACATCATTTAAAAAAGTTGCTGTTGAAGAACCTGGCCTAACTCCTGGAATAAATCCGCCTTGTTTCTTTAAATTTTGACTTATATCGTCTGTTTTAAAAGCTATAGAGGCATAAAAATATGCAAAAAATACAACCAATACAAACATAAAGACATGAAATAAAAATCCATTAGGGCTTAACATATCGTTTATTTTTAGAATTATTGAGTTTGTACTTGCTTGAAATATACTCATAGGAAACATAAGTATAGCACTTGCAAAAATCGCTGGTATAACACCGCTAATATTTACCTTAATAGGAATGTAGTGCATTATACGTTTATCTTGGTTTTGCATCATAACTTTTCTTGAATACGAAACTGGAACTCTTCTCTCTCCTAGCTCTACATAGATGATAATTGATACTGCAACTACTACGATAGCAAGAATAGCTATAAGTGTTAAGAAATTCATCTCACCAGTGTTTACTAAAATTATAGCTCCGCTGATAGCCGATGGAATTCCGCTTACTATACCTGCAAAGATGATAAGGCTTATTCCGTTTCCAATACCTTTTTGAGTTATCTGCTCGCCTATCCACATAAGTAGCATAGTTCCTGTAAGCATAGACGCACAAGCTATAATCACAAAAAGATTTTTATCTATCATAACAGCGCTTTGGCCACCGCCTGAATTCATAGCATGAAGGCCTATACTAACGCCTATAGCTTGGATTAGTGTTATAAAAACAGTTGCATATCTTATGATTTGCATATATTTTTGCATACCATCACGCTCTTTTTTAAGCTGAGATAGTTTAGGAAATGTTGCCGAAAGAAGCTCCATAATAATAGAAGCTGTGATATAAGGCATAATACCTAGTGAAATAATACTCAAACGCTCAGCAGCCTTGCCACTAAACATATTAAACATACCAAGTGCATTATTGCTATTATTTCTAAAAAAATCAGCTATAACCTCTACATTTACTCCAGGAACCGGAACATATGCTAAAACTCTATAGATGAGTAAAAAACCAAATGTTATTAGAACTTTGTTCCTTAGAGAAGCACTCATTTTTGATTTCCGCTTGCAGTTATGTTCTTGTCTTTTATTTTAGAGGCTAAATCTTTTGCACTTGTTCCTATAAGCTTTATCTTCTTTGTAGTTAAAGGAAATTTGTGCACACTTCTAATACTCTCAAAAGTTATCTCGTCTAAATTTTTTATAACATCGATTCTCTCGACATTTATCACATAAGGTTTTTGAAATTTTGAGCTAAATCCAACTTTTGGAAGTCTTCTTTGAAGTGGTTGTTGACCACCTTCGAATCCTCTTTTTTCTGAATACCCAGTTCTGGCAGTTTGTCCGCTCATACCTCTACCTGAAGTTTTACCCCAACCAGTTCCACGACCCCTACCAACTCTTTTTTTTCTATGAGTTGATCCTGGTGCACTTTCTAAATTTTCAAGTCCCATATCTATCCTTTTAACATACTAAGAGCTTTAATAGTTGCTCTTACAACGTTTGATGAGTTGTTTGAACCAAGAGATTTAGTTAATATATCCTCTATGCCTGCCAACTCTAAAACTGGTCTAGTTGAACCACCTGCTATAACACCTGTACCTTCACTAGCTGGTTTAAGCAAAACGCGGCTTGCGTTAAATTTAACTTCAATATCGTGTGGGATTGTCTTTCCGTTAAGTTTAACCTCAACTATGTTTTTAAAAGCGTCGTCAACCGCTTTTTTTATAGCATCGGGAACTTCTTTACTCTTTCCAAAACCATATCCAACAAGACCTTTTTTGTTGCCAATAACTACTAAAGCGGTAAATCTAAATCTTCTACCACCTTTAACAACTTTAGCAACTCTGCCGATATTTACTATAACTTCTTCAAATTCTTCTTTATTGTACTTTTCCATCACTTACCCTTGTTTACAGCTTAATGCCGTTTTCTCTTAGACTATCGCCAATTGCTGCGATAACGCCATGATAAAGATAGCCATTTCTATCAAACACAACCTCAGTGATTCCTTTGTCTTTTAACTTAGTAGCAAGGTCGGCACCTAATTTTTTACCACCGTCTATATTTGCTATAACTTTAAGTACTTTTCCATCACTTACACATATAGTGGTAGAACTTTTATCATCAATTGCTTGAGCATAAATAGTTCTGTTTGATTTGAAAACAGACACTCTAGGTGTTGTAGCTGATCCAAAGATATTAGCTCTTACTCTTTTTTTTCTTTTAGCCCTTAAAGCTAGCTTTTTCTTTAATATATTTTCTCTCATAAACTACCCCTATTTCTTAGCTGTCTTGCCGGCTTTACGGATGATGCGTTCTTCAACATATTTAATACCTTTGCCTTTATATGGCTCTGGTGGTCTAAATTCTCTAACTTCAGCACAAACTTGACCAACTATCTGTTTATTGTGACCTTTAATAGTAATGATATTTTTCTCTATAGCAGCCTCAACACCCTCTGGCATCTCATAGTTGATAGGATGTGAAAAACCTAAATTAAGTTCTAAAATTTTGCCCTTAACAGCAGCTCTATAACCTACCCCATTTACCTCAAGCTTTCTTTCAAAACCATCAGTTAATCCGATAATAATGTTATTAGCTAATGAGCGATACGTACCCCAATAAGCTCTGTCTTGTCTGTCATCACTTTTTGGACTAAACAACAAAGAGCCATCTTTAAGCTCTACATTTACATGATTTTTTGTATCTAAACTCTCTTCTATTTTGCCTTTTTTAAAATTTAGAACACTACCATCTAATTTTACCTCTACACCATTTGGTATAGCTATAGGCTGTTTACCTATTCTTGACATTTATATCCTTTTTATTTGTCTACGGCTTTCGCCAAATACCATAAAAAGCTACTTGCTACCATATGGTGCAAAGAACCTCACCGCCGATGCCTTGTTTACTTGCATCTCTACCTCTCATAACGCCTTTACTAGTTGAAACTATAGTAGTACCATACCCATTTTTAAAAAGACGAATTTCATCTTTACCTTGATAAACACGTCTACCAGGTTTGGAAACTTTTTTTACTTCGTTAATGACGCTTTTACCTTTTTCATTATACTTTAAAACTACATTAATGAATTTTTTGTTGCCATCTTCTACTACATTAAAACTTTCTAAATACCCCTCTTTAACAAAGATATCAACTGTTGCCTCAACTGATTTTGAGTGAAGAAGTTGTGCTGTATCAAGCCTTCTAAGTGCAGCGTTTCTTATCCTAGTAAGTGCGTCTGAAATAAGATCATTTACCATTTTTTATCCTTACCAACTTGATTTCTTAAGGCCAGGGATAAGTCCCTCATTAGCCATTTTTCTAAGACATACTCTACAAATTCCAAAATCCCTATAAACAGAGTGTGGACGACCACAAATTTCACATCTTCTTATCACTCTTGTGCTAAATTTTGGCTCTCTTTTAGCCTTAGCTATCATTGATTTTTTAGCCATTTTTTATTTTCCTTTCGCGAAAGGCAAGCCTAGAGATTCTAGTAGTTTAAATGCCTCTTTATCACTATTTGTTGTTGTAACTATTGTTATATTCATACCGTGAGTTTTTAAAATTTTATCATACTCAACTTCTGGAAACATAAGTTGCTCTTCAAGCCCAAAATTATAGTTACCTCTACCATCAAAGCCATTTTTTGGAAGACCTCTAAAGTCTTTAACTCTTGGAAGTGCTATACTTATAAGCTTATCTAAAAAAGTATACATATTCTCTTTTCTAAGAGTTACTTTAATACCTACAGGAAAACCCTCTCTTACTTTAAAACCAGCAACTGATTTTTTAGCATTTATAATAACAGCTTTCTGTCCTGATATTAAGGAGATAGTATCTGCCATGCTTTGAAGAACTTTTTGATCTTTAGCACTATCACCGACACCAACGCTTATAACAATCTTTTCAACAGCTGGTATTAACATAGGATTTGAAAAATTAAACTCTTTTTGCAAAGATGCTTTAACTTCATCTTTATATCTAGCTCTAAGTCTATTCATAAACTACTCCTCTACCTTAGCTACGTTAGAAACATCTATTCGCATCTCTTGACCTATAAAGCCACCATTTTGATATTTTTCACTTGGCTTTACAGCTTTTTTAACTACATTTACACCATCTACAATAATTTTACGATCTTTTGGAAAAACCGCCTTAACTATGCCGGTTTTGCCTTTATCATCGCCTGTGATAACTTTAACAGTATCACCTTTTTTAATCTTTAGTTTAATATTTGCCACTATAAAACCTCCGGTGCTAGTGAAACTATTTTCATAAATCCACCATATCTAACTTCTCTACCAACTGGCCCAAATATACGAGTACCAACTGGCTCTTTTTTTGCATCAAGAACAACTGCAGCATTATCATCAAATCTTATTAGCGAACCATTTTGTCTTTGTATCTCTTTTTTAGTTCTAACTATAACTGCCTTAACAACTTGTCCTTTTTTAACCTTACCGTTTGGAAGTGCCTTTTTAACAGAGCAAACTATAACATCACCTACTGTAGCATATCTTCTTTTACTTCCACCTAGTACCTTAATACACATCAACTCTTTTGCACCGCTATTGTCGGCTACATTAAGTCTTGTAAAGCTTTGTATCATTACTCAACTCCTCTTTTTAGTACTGCTTTTAAACGGAATGCTTTTTGTTTACTAATAGGTCTGCACTCGATTGCTGAAACAGTATCACCTGTATTTGCTTCATTTCTCTCATCATGTATAAGATACTTTTTAAAACGTTTAACTATCTTTCTATATCTTGGGTGCATAACGCGTCTTTCAACCAAAATAGTAGCTGTCTTATCACCAGCTTTTTTAAGGACTACTCCTTGAATTTCTCTTTTTAATGACATATCACACTCCCTTATTCGCATTTAGTGCAGTCTTTATCCTGGCGATCTCTTTTTTGATCTGAGATATCTCGCTAGTATTTGTAAGCTGCATAGTTCTAAGCTTATGTCTTAAAACAAAAAGCGACTTTTTCTTTTCAACAAGCAGCTTATTAAGCTCTTTTAGATCTTTATCTTTTATATCAATATAATTCATTTTCGCTCTCTCTTGTTACGATTTTAGTTTTAAATGGCAACTTATGTATAGATAGAGTTAAAGCTTCTCTTGCTAATTTCTCATCTGGCCCAGCCATCTCAAATATAATCCTACCTGGCTTAATATTCATAACCCACTCTTCAACACCACCTTTACCTTTACCCATACGAGTTTCAAGTGGTTTTTTAGTTAGTGGCTTATCTGGAAATACACATATCCAAACTTTAGCTTGTCTTTTTACGTATCTTGTCATAGCAACACGAGCTGCTTCAATTTGGCGTGAGTTAATACGACCTGCTTCAATAGCTTTAAGACCAATAGTTCCATATGTAAGCTGTGTACCACGAGCTGCATACCCGCGGTTTCTGCCTTTCATCTGTTTTCTATATTTTGTTCTTTTTGGCATTAACATTGTTAGCTCCTCCTTCTTCTTCTTGTATTTTTCTTAGGAGCATCCTCGGTTTTTTCTGGCTGAATCCCCTTTTGAAGAACTTCACCTTTAAATATCCATACTTTAACGCCTATATTTCCATAAGTAGTATGTGCTTCTGCAAAACCATAGTCTACTTTGGCTCTAAATGTATGAAGTGGAACTCTTCCTTCTAAATACCACTCAGTTCTTGCCATCTCTGCACCACCGAGTCTTCCTGAAACTTGAATTTTTATACCCTTTGCGCCTGCTTTTTGAGCATTTTGAATAACTTTTTTCATAGCCCTTCTAAAAGCAACACGTCTTTCAAGCTGCATTGCAACGTTTTCAGCTGCAAGTTGCGCTGATGCGCCAACTTTTCTCTCTTCTTGAATATTGATATTGACATCTTTACCTATCAATTTAGTAACTTCATTTTTAAGGTTTTCTATCTCAGCACCTTTTTTACCAATGATAACTCCTGGTCTTGCCGCAACGATAGTAACACGAATTTTTTTAGCTGTTCTTTCTATAATTATCTGACTAATTCCAGCATAATATAATTTAGCTTTTAAAAATTTTCTTATCTTATAATCTTCAAGAATGTTTTCAGGCAAGATCTCTTTTGAAGTAAACCATCTAGAATCCCAGTTTCTGTTAATACCTAATCTTAGGCCAATCGGGTTAGCTTTTTGTCCCATTACGCATCCTTCTTACTTGGTCTTGCAACTTCAACTGTAATATGTGAAGTTGGTTTTCTTATCCTGCTTGCAGTTCCTCTAGCTCTTGGTCTAAATCTTTTAAGAACTGGGCCTGCATCAACTCTACAACTTGCAACCACAACCTCTTCTGGTTCAAATCCACCATTTGCAACTGCTGAACTAATAGCACTTGCTATATGTTTAGCTGCTCTGTTTGGAGTAAACTGAAGTGTAGCTAATGCAAACTCAGCATTCATACCTTGAATTTCCCTTGCGATAAGCCTAGCTTTCGTTGGTGAAAGTCTTATAAATTTTATAGTTGATTTACTCATTTTTCACCTACTTGCCAATTTTCTTTTGAACTGAACCACGGTGGCCTTTAAAAGTTCTAGTTGGAGAAAATTCACCTAGCTTATATCCTATGTGATGCTCCGTAATATATACTGGTATAAAACTTTTGCCGTTGTGAACATTAAATGTAAGTCCTATCATTTCAGGTACTATCGTGCTTCTTCTTGACCATGTTTTAATAGGCTTGCCATCGTTTGCTTTTTTAGCTGCTGTAGCTTTTTTCATTACATGATCATCAACGAAAGGACCTTTTTTAAGCGATCTTGCCATGATTATTTTCCTTTCCTTCTTGAAATTATAAGTTTATCACTAGCTTTTTTATGTCTAGTTTTTGCTCCCTTAGTTGGTTTGCCCCATGGTGTAACTGGATGGCGACCTGAGTTTTTCTTGCCTTCACCACCGCCGTGTGGGTGATCTACTGGGTTCATAGCAGAACCTCTTGTTTGTGGACGAATTCCTCTATGACGATTTCTACCAGCTTTGCCTATAATGATATTAGCCCAATCTTCATTGCTAACCTCACCAATAGTTGCCATACACTCACCTAAAACTCTTCTCATCTCACCGCTTGGAAGGCGAATAATTACATATTTTTCTTCTCTACCCATTAACTGAGCATATCCACCAGCACTTCTTGCTATTTGAGCGCCTTTGCCTGGTTTTAGCTCTATATTATGGATAATAGTACCTATTGGCATATTTTTAAGCTTCATAGCATTTCCTGGTTTTATATCTAAACCACGCTCAGCTGAGCTTATAACATCTCCTACCTCCAAACCTCTTGGTTTGATGATATATCTCTTCTCACCATCTTTATAAGATATAAGCGCTATACGACAATTTCTATTTGGATCGTACTCAACAGCAGCAACTTTACCTTCAATATCAAATTTAGATCTTTTAAAATCTATAACTCTATATAGTTTTTTAGCGCCTGCTTGTTTGTGACGAGATGTAATCTTGCCAGTATTGTTTCTGCCTGCATTTGCTGGAATTTTAACAAGTAAACTTCTAACACTTGCCTTAGCTGTGATGTCTTCGCTACTTAAACCGCTCATAAAGCGTCTACTAGGTGTATATGGTTTATAATGTTTTACTGACATCTTATGCTCCTATATTCTCTAAACTAACACCATCAGGTAATTTGATGTAGAATTTTTTATAATCATTTCTAGCGCCAATTTTACCCTTAAATCTTTTAACTTTTCCGTCTACCCTTAAAGAGTTTATTTTAAGTGGTGTTATACCAAAATACTCTTTTAAGATCGCTTTTAGGCCATTTTTAGTTGTGTTTGGTGCTGTTTGAATAACTGCAACATTCGCATCTCCAAGACCTAAAGTTTTCTCTGTATAGATGATTGCTTTTATATCTGTTATATCTGCCATTTTAGCCCTCTTTCACAATACTATCAAATGCTGCTTTTTCAACAACTATAGAGCTGTACACTGCTACCATATAAGCGTTTATCTCGCTTGCTTCGATAACATATGTATTTTTTAAATTTCTATATGCAAGCAAAGTGTTGGTATCTAGTTCATTTACTACGATTAAAGCATCTCTTACGCTTAAATCTTTGATAAAATTTGCAGCATCTTTTGTTTTGCCACTGTTGATAGTTAAACTATCTACTATGAAAAATTTACCTTCATTAGCTTTATCAGCCAAAGCTCTCTCTAAAGCTAGCTTTTTTTGCTTTTTATTTATCTTTTGAATGTAGTTACGCTCACTTTTTGGACCAAAAGCAACTCCTCCACCTACCCAGATATTAGATCTATTAGAACCTGCTCTTGCGCCACCGCGCCCTTTTTGTCTCCATGGTTTTTTACCACCACCACTTACTTCAGACCTTGATTTGGTATTTGCTGTGTTTGAGCGGATACCTGCAAGATATGATTTAACATAGAGATATAAGTTATGTGAGTTTGCTTCATCAAATTTAGCAGGAAGCTCTATCTCACTAGTTTTTTCAAATTTATCATTTATAACTACTGCGTTACTCATTTTACTATCCTTACTCTACCAAGTGCTCCGTTAAATCCTGGGACTGAACCCTTTACAACAATAATACCACTATCGGCATCAAAGCTAATAACTTCATTTTTAACAGTTACTTTCTCAAATCCTGTTCTTCCAGCCATTTTAGTACCTGGTTGAACTCTTCCTGGCCACTCACAGTTGCCAATTGATCCTGGTCTTCTGTGAAATCTACTACCATGACTTTTTGGACCGCCTGCAAAACCGTGTCTTTTAATAACACCTTGATAGCCTTTACCTTTAGTTTTGAAACTAACTTTTAATACTTTTGCTTCACTTAGTGGCGCTACGTCTTGATCACCAACTTCTGTATTTGAAACACTTAAAGTGGCAAAGTTGTTAAATTCTTTGCTTAAGTTGTACTTTTTTTGTTGACCGGCTATAGCCTTGCTGTGTGCTTTTCCATTTGCATAAGCTATGATAGCTTTACCATTTTCATCTAGCTCACAAACCTTAGCGTTTACTACTTTTAGAAGGCTAACTGGACTGCTGATCTTATCTACAGTTCTGCTCATACCTACTTTTTCAACTAAATATTCCATTTACCCTACTCCTTACTTACCTAAAGCTCTAACTTCAACGTTAACCTCTGGTGCAAGGTCAAGCTTGGTTAATGAATCAACCGTCTCTGGTGTTGCAGCTACGATGTCTAGCATGCGAGTGTGAATTCTCATCTCAAACTGCTCTCTTGAATCTTTGTTAACATGAGGGGATTTTAAGACTGTGTATTTTTTAATTTTCGTAGGAATTGGCACTGGGCCTTTAACATCTGCTCCTGTACGTTTAACAGCTTCTACAATCGCTGCAACTGTTCTATCTAGAACTCTGTGGTCATAAGCTTTTAGCTTCAACCTGATTCTTTCCATAGCTTTTCCTTATAAAGAACTTGTCGCAAAACGCGACCTTTTTTAATCAAAGACCGTGATTATAGTGGGTTTTTTAACTACTGTCAAGAATTTAGTGTGAATTTTGAAAATTTACTCTTTTTCTTTCCTTTAAAAAAGGATAGTTTTAAAAATTAAATGCTTTTTTATAATTCTTTCCTTATTTTAAGGAATATTTTGTATAATTTAGATATGGAAATTTTAAACTATTTTTATGATAGAAATTTAAGTGTTAAATTTAGCCCTAGAAAGGCAAAAATTACAGACCCTTTTACACTTATACATGGTCCTTTTAACTCAGGCAAAACATATATGATGCTAAATGAACTTAGCAACTATAAAAAAAATGAGGTTTTATATCTAAATTTAGATGATTTAAGACTAAATTTAGATATAAATAAGCTACTAAAATTTATACAAACAAACAAAAATATAAAAGCTTTTGGATTAGATGCAGTTAAAAATAGTGATGATTTGACTTTTTTAAATGAGTTAAATTTAGATCAAATTATAGTAGCAACTTCTTCAAAAAAAGTAAAATTAAGTAGCTTTGAACTTCTAAATTTATCCTCTTTTGATTTTGAAGAGTTTATGGCTATTAGTCCCAAAAATCAAGATATTGGAACTGTAATGAGTAGCTTTTTAAGCTGTGGCAACGGGACTAAAAACAGTTTTTTAACTCCTTATGAAAGCGTGATGTTTACACAAAATAATCTACTAAGCAGATATAGTAAAGTTGAAATTTTAGCTCTTAGCGAGTGCGTTAAATTTGGTGATAAAGCATTTAGCGCTAACCAAATTTATAAAACTTTAAAAGAGTGTGTTAAAATTTCAAAAGATAGCATTTATCTGGCAATGCAAAAATTTGAAGATGAGCTACTTATAAATTTTTTGCCAAAATTTAATAGCACAAACAAAAGAATTTATTTTAGTGATTTTAGCCTTCCTGATGCTCTAAATTCCAAGAAAAATTTTACTAACAAACTAATTAACGCACTATTTTGCGAGCTTTCAAAACTCGGTGATGAGAAATTTTACAGCGATAAATTTGATATATATATCCCTTCAAAGTCCACCGCTTTTATAGTAGTACCCTTTACTCCGCCTGAGCTTATAAAACTTAAATTTAACGCTTTAAAAAATGAGCTTGAAAAACTTAATATAACTAAACTTTTCATCATTAGTATGGGAAATTCAGCAAACTTTTCATCTCAAACTTGTGATTGCGAAGTACTGCCATTTTGGGAATTTGCTTTGGGATTTGATCTATGATATGTGGTATAGATGAAGCTGGTCTATACCATTATGAAAACAAAAAGAGCCTATAAGCACGATAAAATAGGCTTTTAATGAATAGTTTAAGGTTTGCTTTTGGAGTCCATTTCTAACCTATTTATAACTACACATCAAAAAAAGGCTATTTAATACTCTTTTTCAAAATCTTCTAAAGTATCAATAACCACCCGTTCAATTTTGGTAATATCATCATAAAAATCATCAAGGCTCTTCGTATTGGTTTGGCTGTTGTTTGTGTTGTGAATATTCAAGGATACTTTTTCATCTTTAATTGTTCCACTCAATTTATAAATTAATTCAATAGCTCTTAATTTTGTATTGTTGTTATCATCATCAAGTAAAATATTTTCAAGCTCTTTATTTGCTATTATCGATAATCTTTTAAAATGGTTTTGATTATGTTCACTTTCTAATTTTTGAATTTTCTTTTGTATTCTCTCATCTTG